>CAYRWY010000033.1:0-24262 GCA_964427955.1 uncultured Anaerolineaceae bacterium | reverse complement strand
CTCATCCTGTTTGGCGCGGGATGATTTGTCGCTCAATTTGCGCCAAATTTAGGTAATTAGTGCCAACTAGAAGGTCTGAGAGACGTTGGGCGGCTGCAATTCCGCAGTAGGTATTGCCTAGATCGAGTCCGTTAGAAATATCTGTTCCGATGAAGTTGCCTGCTATTACAATGGACGCAACATACCCTGCAAGATGTATTCCCTCGAGATTACCCGCAATAACATTCGCTTCATGGCTGTCGAATCCGTTGCCGTTGCCATCCGTGCCAATCCGGTTATGATGGGCGTCCGACGTAACCCAGACGCCGGTTACATTGCCTATAGGGATGGTGCCAGAAATATCGGTACCGATAAAGTTGCCGGCCACGACGTTATAGGCATTATTAGCCCCGTACATAGCGATGCCGTAGCCGTCAAGGCCGGAGATAATATTCCGCTCCAGGTCATCGGAAACCCCATCGCCATTGGTGCCAATCCGGTCATACTGAGCATTGTCAGCGAGCTTGATACCGTCCGTGTACGTTTGAACAAGGGGAGTGCCAGCAGCGGTGATACCGATGAAGTTGCCTGCAATCACATTATACTCTGCACCGGGTCCACCGATTTCAAAAGCAAATCCATTGCCTGTAATTATGTTGCGCTCCGTGTCATCCCCGACCCCATCGCCGTTGGTTCCAATGATGTTATGGCCGCCATACCCGATCCAAACGCCGGTCGTGTTAGGCCGAGCTTCGACACCGCCTGGATCAAGGCCGATATAGTTACATGAGACCTGATTGTAGCTGCCCCCATCAATCAACACACCGGCTGCGAAATCGCCGATCACCAGCCCGTGTACCAGGCTGTTGCTCGTATACAGCATTATTCCATGACCACTCCCGGTCACCTGGTGACCGCTCAGTTCGATCATGAGCGTCGGCGGCCAGGCATCACAGCTTGCGCCGGGCTGGGTCGCGCCGTCGATCACCACGGGGTCCGTGATATTGGGCAGAGTCGTAAGGGGCGCGATGGTATGCACCCCGGAACCGGGAATATCGAACGAGATGTAATCCAGCCCGGCGTGCGCATTGGCGTCGAGGATCGTCTGGCGCAGGCTGCCCGCGCCACTATCGGCGGTATTGGTGACGGTATACGTCATGTTGTCTCGGGCCGCTGCCTCATGAAGAGGCATTTGCCAAAGCCATAACCCCACCAGCACCACGACAACCATGCTGAAGCGCACGCTCATTTTTGGCATATTGTTGAGAAAATCCCCACTAATAATAATGCGGAGGTAATACGCGCATTCTACACCCCTAGCATAATGCAAGATTGATCTGCGAACAAGAAAGGCATGACACCTATCTGTCTTTTCAGTCTCTTCTGCCATATTGTTACTGACACTGACCTAACTTTTTCAAGGCTACTGATCGATCCACCCCCACCCCCTGGCCCCTCCCCAGGCAAGTTTTCAGGGGCGGACAGGCATTGAGAACCAGGATTCTTTGAGAGACAATTTTCATTTTTTCAAAGCCGGGCGCGGCAAGCAGCGCCCCTACCACGACGTTTCCACGGCGCCGCTCCCCCTCGCCACCGGGTGGAGAGGGGGTCGGGGGGTGAGGTAAAACACCGCGAATTCCTGCGTGCTCAATGTTTTTGACCTGCCTGTCCGCCCCTGAACCAGGCAAGTTGGAGAGGGGCCAGAGGTGAGGTAAATATCGCTGGCAAAAAGTTTAGCTATTTGTGCCAGGATCAGTAAGTGCCCTTGTGGTTACTCCGTCGCTTCATAACCGGGTGATCAGGCCAACCCGATGGTTGTGGGGGAAGACGGCCCAAGTATCCCTAAAAGGTACTGATTGGCGTGGTGGTCGTGGTGACCCGCCAGTCACCTCGCTGACCGTCTCTGGAGCCACGCTGCTCATTACGGGCGGCGCGCCTCTCAGGACTGCTGGTTAGTCTGGGTGTATACGTTAGCCGGAGTGCTTTCGGGGCTGGCCGGTTATCTGTACCTGTGCCGCACCGGGTATGTCACCCCGGTGCTCAATGACAACTACCTGCTGCAATCCATCGCCGCGGTGGTGGTAAGTGGGGTAAGCATGGCCGGAGGACGCGGCAGCATTCGACATGCATTTCTCGGCGTCCTGAGCTTTGCATCACTCAGTAATCTCATGAACTTGCGGGTCGTGTTGCCCTCCCTTCAAGATGCCGTGGCCGGGGTCATCATTATCCTGGCCGTCATGCTGAACGTTCGCATCGCGAAGGAATAAGCGTAGACATCTCGCCCGGCTGTTTTCAGGCCCGGTGAGATGTCTGTTATTTGACGCCCCCACATGCTCAGAGTTTTGGGGTACGAAGGGCTGTTCCAGTTTCGAATTCAAACAAATAAAGATGCTGCGGTAAAAAGTCCAGGCGGATATTCTGACCTAACGTGATGTCTTTACTGGCTTCCGACTGCACCTTGATCAACTGGTCGTTCAGCTCAACGTAACACAACACGCTCGATCCGAAATGTTCCACCACTTTGGCAACGCCGCTGAAACTGCCCGCGCCTGTCAATCGGATTTCTTCAGGCCGGATGCCTACAATCACCGGTTTCTGAATATAGTCCCGGTGATCGAAGTCTGGCGGGACGTCGATCAAAGACTGGAAGATCGCCAGCTTGCCTTCCGGCGTGATCGTGGCATTCATGAAATTCATGGGCGGGTTGCCCACGAACCCGGCGACGAACTGATTGGCCGGTGAATAGTAAATATTCAACGGGGTATCGACCTGCTGAAGTTCGCCATTGCGGAAGATCGCGATCCGGTCGCTCATGGTCATGGCTTCGGACTGATCGTGGGTGACGTAGATCGCGGTGGTTTGCAGCCGGTTGAACAGCATTTTCAACTCGGCACGGGTCTGCACCCGGAGCACCGCGTCCAAGTTGCTCAGCGGCTCGTCCAGCAAAAAGACGCGCGGATCGCGCACGATGGCCCGTCCCAACGCCACACGCTGGCGCTGCCCGCCTGAGAGCTGGCGCGGATAGCGGTCGAGCAGTTCCGAAATCCCCAGCGCCTGGGCGGCCTCGCGGATGCGCGTGTCCATCGTCTGCTTATCCGTCTTGCGGATTTTGAGGGCAAACGCCATGTTTTTGTACACGGTCATGTGCGGCCACAGGGCATAATTCTGAAACACCATCGCGATATTGCGTTTGGCAGCCGGTACATAGGTGACCGGGCGACCATCGATCAAAATCTGGCCGCTGGTGGGCTTCTCAAGTCCTGCGATCATGTTCAAGGTCGTGGTTTTGCCGCACCCCGATGGGCCGAGCAGCGACACAAATTCTTCGTCCTGAATGGTGAGATTCACGTCGCGCACGGCGAGCACATTTCGGAAACGTTTGCTGAGATTCCGCAATTCAACGGTTGCCATCGGAATTATCCTTTCACTGCGCCAAGCGTAAGACCACGTACCAGATAGCGCTGCGCAAACAACGCAAACAACATCATCGGGACGATAATCACCGTACTCATGGCCGACATTGGTCCCCACAAAATCCCTTTGTCAGTAATGAACGCCGAAATCCGCACAGGCAGCGTCTTGGCATCATGCGGGGCGACGGTGGCCGCCATCAGGAATTCGTTCCACGACAGCAGCGCCGTCAAAATCGCCGCTGCGACGAGCGCGGGGGCGGTGAGCGGAAGAATGATCTTGGTAAAACGCTGCCAGGGGTTGCACCCGTCGAGCATGGCCGACTGCTCCAACTCTTTCGGGAGATCGCTGAAAAAGGTCAGCATCAGCCAGACGGTGAACGGCAGCGTCAGACTCACGTGGGCGATGATCACCGCCCAGCGGGTATCCAGGAGGTGGAAATCGCGCATGAGGATGAAATAGGGCAGCGCCACGGTAATCTTGGGATAAAAGCGCACCACCAAAAAGATGAACGCGATAATGGACGTGAGATGAAAAGGCAGCTTCAGGCGCGCGAGACTGTAAGCGGCCATCGAGCCGATCAACAGGCTGAATAACGTGGTGCTCGTCGTGATCACCAGCGAATTCTCCAGATACCGCAGGGTATCCTCGTGGCTGTCGAACACATCCTTATAGTGCTCCAGCGTGAAATGGCTGGGGATGATCTTGATCGGAGACGCCAAAAACTCGTTGGGCGGCTTGACACTGTTCAAAAATAGAAAGACGAAGGGGGTCGTAATGACGATCAGGCAGGCGAGCACCAGGATCGCCCGCATCACACCCGCCAAGATTCCTAAAGCCCGGTCTATGCGCTCGTTTGGAATACGTTCGTTCATCATCACAGGGTTCCCTGCCAATGCGTTACACGCTGGCGCACCACCAGCAAGACGGTCGCGATCAGCAAACAGGCGACGAGTAGAATCCACGAGGTAGCGGCGGAATAGCTGATGTTGAAGTAGCGCAGCCCCTGCTGGTAAATCCAGAAGCTGAGCGTATAGGTTCTGAAGCCCGGCCCGCCAAAACTCGTCGTGACGACAATGTCCAGGGTGAGCAAGGTGTCGATCAACCGGAACATCAGGACTAGCAGCGTGACCGGCATCAGCAGCGGAACCGTAATGTGACGGAAAATCTGCCAGCGCGAGGCCCCATCGACCGTCGCCGCCCGGAAGGGTTCCCGGGGCAGCGCCGTCAGGGCTGCCGCATAAATCACCATCACGAACGGGGACCATTCCCAGACGTCTACAATAATGAGCGAGTTCAAGGCGACCGTCGGGTCGCCCAGCCAGTCCGGGCCGTGAATCCCGACCTGACTCAACAAGTAATTGAGCAGCCCGGCGCGGGCGCTGTACATCATCCGCCACATCGTCCCCACGGCCACCGGCGCGATCACCATCGGCATAATCAGGATCGTGCGGCTGATTTGCAGCCAAAAACTCTCGCCCACCGTCAGGTAGGCCAGTGTGAAGCCAACGACCAGCTCAAAAAAAGTCGCCGCCACCGCAAAGGTCACAGTGGTATCCACCGCCCCCGTAAATACGGTATCGTCAAATGCCCGGGTGTAATTATCCAGGCCGATGTAAGGACCGGGATGGGGGGATCGGGCCAACGTCCAGTCGCGGAGGGAGAAGTAGGCCGAATAGGCCAGCGGGTAGCCCTGGGTAATGATCAAGATGAGGACGGCTGGCAGCAGGAACAGCACCAGCATCCCATTTTCGGCCAGATAGTCTTTGGCGATCTCCCAGCGCGAGATGGGTCGTTCTTCAAGCAAGTGGTCAGTCGTCATAGGGGTTGTATCCGCCTATCATTTCTACTGTTACCTGGAGTCCTGGGTCCAGAACCAGGGGGTGGTCTAGTCCTGAACCCAGGGACTAACTCACAGCAACACTACTGGGCCTGGAAACCCGCGGCGACGGCGACTTCGAGAATCGAAGACGGCACCGGGATAGTCTTCCACTTGTCGTTGACGGCGGCAATGCCATCTTCCGCCGACTTCTGACCGGTGGCGATTTCGATCAACGTGGCCGCCAGGAAGTCCTGGGCTTCACCGCTCAGCGGCGGGTTCTTCGCGCGGGCGAAGTCGCCGGTCAGCGCGGGCCACTGGTGGGCGTGCTGGGCAGCCAGATCGGCATCTTCATAGGTGGACTGCCAGACTGAGCCAATGCCGTACTTCACGTACCAGTCTTTGGCATTCGCTTCGCCAGCGAATTCCTGAATCCACTTGAAGGCGGCATCTTTGTCCTTGGTCGTCTTGGGGATGAACATCTGCCACAGGCTCAACCAGGGGAAGCCGGGGCCGGGGAACGGGACCTGGCTCCACTTGCCATAGACGCCGCTGGTTTCGGGATTATCCAGCGCCGTCGTGACGAAGCTGGGCCACGTCGCCAGCATCGCCGACTTGCCATCCATGAAGACCTGTCCCGCTTCCTCGAAGCTCAGGGCCTGGCCGTCGGGAGGCAAGTAGCCCCAAATCTGGCTCACGACATTAGCCGCCGCGACGGCTTTGTCCACGACCAGTTCGTACTGGCCGTCTTTGTTGATGTAGGTCCCATCGTAGGTCCCGATGAAGAAGGTCGGGGCCTGTTCGGGCTGGGCCGAGGGATAGCTCAAGCACGCGATGTCGGGCAGTTTCTCTTCGATCACTTTGCAGGCGGCCAACACGTCGTCCCAGGTGGCGAAGTTCGGCTCGACACCGGCCTGCGCCAGCAGTTCATTGTTGACCATCAGGCCGTAGGCGTCGATGCCATACGGAATGCCGATCTGCTCGCCCTTGTACCACTCCGAACGACCGGGGTCCATCAAGCCAGGGATCATGCCTTCGGCGTAATTGGAATCCGCGATATACTTGGTGAGCGGCTCAAGGTATTCGTAGACGTCGGCCAGATAATACCCACCGCTCATGACATCGTACTCACCGGTACCCGTCAACAGATCGGTGGTGTTGTTTTGGCGCAGATCGGCCCAGGGGAAGGAAACCACTGTGACTTTGACCCCAGTTTCTGCTTCGAACTTCGCCGCGAGTTCTTCAGCGGCCTTGTCGTACGTTCCTGACTGCATGTACGTGACAGTCAGTTCTCCACCCTGACGGGCAGAAACATTCCCGGCCAGCACGAGGGCCAAAACAATGACCAACATCATGCTCACCGTAATCAAACGACGCATCCTCATGATCTTCCTCCAGATGACTCAGAACGGATCATTTTACTAAGAACGCTGGCAATGCCTTTTACCCCTTGATTCTGTGCGCCTATGCTTCACCTCCTCGGAGACCTAAAAAACGCTCCACCCCGACACGAGTGGGGAAAGCCGGAATAGTCCCAGCTTTAGAAACAGAGAGAGTGGCCGCCGCGCAGGCCCAACCAGCAGCGTCTTTGATGGAGTGGCCTTCCGCTAACTTGACCGCCAGGGCCGCGCAAAAGACATCGCCGGCGCCGCTGGTATCGACGACGTCGATGCCAGGCGGCTTCATTTCCCACAGGCCCGACGCATCCGCCCCGACGATCCCCTGATCTCCGAGCGTGACGATCAGTTGATCGACGCCGCTGTGCTCACGCAAGCGCCGGGCGAGATCCAGCGGCTTCAGGGGGGCATCCGGGTCCAGGCCCAGCAGCACTTTGGCTTCGGACTCGTTCGGCGTGAGGATCGAGGCCGCGTCCAGTCCCGTGAGGGGCATCGCGGGCGCAGGGGCCGGATTCACGATCGTGATCAGGCCGCGCTGCCGGGCCGCACGCGCCGCATACAGCGCCATTTCCGGATCGATCTCGAACTGCGTCAGCAGCACTGCCGCGTCGGGATACTGCACCAAAGCCCCGTCGATGTCGCCCGTGGTCAGTTCGGCGTTGGCTCCCAGCGACGTCACCATCGCGGGCACACCGTCGTCGTTCAGGATGATGAAGCCCACGCCGCTGGCCGTGGACGCGCTCCGGCGCAGGCAGCGCGTATCGACCCCGGCTTCACGCATCCACCGCTCACCATCGTCGCCGATGCGATCCTGGCCAACGCAGCCCACGAAGCTCACCGCCGCGCCCAGCCGGGACGCCGCGATGGCCTGGTTCGAGCCTTTGCCGCCGTCCACCGGCTCCTGGTAATCCCAGCCGATGACCGTTTCACCGGCCTGGGGAATGCGCTTCACGCGCAGGAACAAGCCCGGCGCGTGGCTGCCCACGACGATAATCTGCGGGGTATCAGACATTGCCGATCCCCTCCAGCGGCGGAATCACCGTGTTACGATCCACCACGATCAGGGCGTCGGGATGCTCCTGCACGAACGTCACCGGGTACTCGGTCGTGACCGGTCCGAAAAGCAGCATTCGCATCACGGTGCGTTTCCAGGGGCCGGTGTCCGAGAGCAGGCGAATGCGACCGGCGGAAAGCAGGTCTTTCATGCCCATCGTGATCGCCATCGGCGGCACGAGGTGCGACAGCCCGCCGACGGTGCGCTGGCTGACGGCGATCAGGGTATCGTCGTTGAGGTGCAGGATGCGCGTCTTCGAGTTGCGGAACGCTTCCGGCGTCACGGTATACCAGGGCGAACGCGGCGGCTCGTTGTAGGCGATGTGGCCGCGATAACCCACGCCCCCGTAAGTAGTATCCACACCGCCCACCGCTTCAATCGCGCGCGTCAGGCCGTCCAGGTCGTAGACGGAGGGGAAGTGACGCTGCTCCTCCGGCACGGCGAACTGGGGATCGATGGGATCGTAGAAATTGCGGCGCATCCAGCCCTGATAGCTGAAGGGGTGATCCAGCGGGACGTGGCGGCCTTCCCAGTCAAGGCAGTCGTCCATGTGAAAGACGTGCACCTGCCGCAGGCTGATCCGCTCGGTATTTACGTAACGCGCGAAGTAGGGATACTGTTTGGTGGGGCCGCAGGGCAGAATCCAGCGTGTCGGGCGACCGGCGGCGTTATTCGCCTTCACCTCGTCGGCCATGTCCCGCGCCGTCCAGCGGTGCACGTCGTCCGGGGTCTCCAGGACCTTGATCTTGACTTTGGCCGCCGGATGATTTTCCAATTCCTCAGCCGGAATGCGGCACCACTCGAACAACTGGCTGGGATCAATCATTGACATTAGGTTCACTCCTTAGCGATAACCGTCCCGTCGCGCTTGATGCTGGACACCGTGTCGGCGCCGGTAAACGCCACCGCCGTCAGCCAGGTGGACAGGTGCTCGCCGGGTCCAATGTGCGGAGCCGTCCCGCGCTGGACCGCTTCGGCCAGTCCGGCACACGGGAAGCTCGTCCAGGGTTCAATGCCCATGTTGTAGGTGCGGCCATACCAGGGATAGCCGATCCCGCCGCCCAACGCCTGCCAGAGCCAGATGTAGCGGAAGACGTCAGGATTCCACGCCAGCCCAAACCCCAGCTTGCGGCGGGCACTGCTGACGGCGATCCACCCTTCGTCGAATTCGCTCAAGTAGCAGTTGTCCATCGTCCGGCTGGACGGGGGCGGAATCTGGCGCAGGTCCAGCGGCGCGCCGTCGCGATCCAGGATGACCGGCCAGCGCCCGACCTGGTGCAATCCCATGCGATAATCCGGCCCGTCTTCGTCGTGCAGCACTTCGACCCTGGACTCCGGGGCCGACAGGCGGCAGGTCTCGTCCAGGAAGGGCGCACCGACCACCGGGTGATGTCCCCACATGAAATCCAGCGTCTCGTGACCCTGGTTGGTCAGCTCCTCTTCAATGATCAGCGCCGCCTTGCCCTGTTCGAGCGTGAGCGTTTTGCGCAGCAGAAACGGCGTGCGGTAGGTTTTGATCCACAGCGCCACGCTGACCCGCTCCGGCTCGTCTTCGAGGATGCGATACTCCCAGGGCACGTTGATGGTTTCGGCAAAGGTGCCCAGCGCGGCCCCCTTGTACTCGCTGGGCGGACCACCGTTGGGCAGCACCTCGAACCAGGCGCCCGACCAGCGGTCGAAAAAGGGCGTGACCTGCGACCCGCTCGCCGCCGTGAAGTTCGACGGATGGCGCAAGGGATTCGGGCCATGCCACAAAAAATCGACGTCCAAAGGTTTATAGAGAAACTGAATAATCTCGGAACCTTTGTCTACCAAAACTACAATTTGCAGCAGCTCGTTCTGGATCAGCAGCGCGCGGAAGCCGTGCCAGGTGATCTGGTCGTTGATCCGGCAGCCCCAGTGCCGCTCGGGATGCGTTAGGGGAAACATGGCGCTGCTCCTTCGACGAGGACGGCCCGGCACGGCGTGCCACACACGCCCCGGACCTTCAAGGGTAAGGCGATCAGCCAGGGACGGCCCGGCGGTGCCAGGCGCAAATTCACCAGCGGTGCAAGGATCAGGCAGCCCGCCTGGAACAGCACCACGTTCACGCCCTGCGGGTGGGCCGGATCGTCGAAGCAGGGCATATCCCCGCCGATGATTGCCGCCCCGGTGTCGACCAACCACTGCATGGCGCCGGGCGTCAGGTGCGGGCTGTCGTCCACGTAGCGCGCCGTATTCCACCTCCGATCCCAGCCGGTCGCGACCAACACCGCGTCGCCGCGCTGCGGCTGGACGCCCAGCGCCGCCAGGTCCTGGGCCGTGATGGCATAGCCGGGCGGACAGTCGGGTAGTTGCAGGATCGCCGCCGGACGGATCAGCCGCTCCGGCGCAACGTCCAGGATCGTCTCGCCGCCGGGCAGCAGGTGCGCCGCCGCTTCGAGATAGGTCCCGGTCAGCGTGCAGAGCGCCATCCGGTGCGCTTCCCAGCCCGCCGGGCCGTCCAGCGTGGCGATTGGCTCGATCACGGGCGGCGTCACCGGATCGGGATAGTGCCACATGGCGTTTTCGATCACGCCAGTGATGTCGATCAGCTTCATGTCGCTCATGGCAGCACCCGGAAGGGGCGGTTGCGCCCCCAGGCATATTCGGCGCGGAAGCCTTCGGCATAGTGCACGCCGCACTGCAAGCCGCGCGACCGGGCCATGACCGTGATAAATTCCTGGATGTCGATGTGATCGTGCTCGTCCAGCCACTTGACCTGACTGGCGTGGCAGGCGAGCATGGCCTGCTTGGTCGCGAACGTGTCGGAAATGTCCACGAACTCGGTCGGCAGGAAGCTCGCGCCGGTCAGCGTATCGAAGTAGATCAGCGGGCACACGCCCGGATGGGCGGCATGATCGGTCCTGACGTTGGGCAGCCCGGACACGAACGAGGCATTGAACACCAACTGGCTGACCGTGCGGTGATCGGGGTGATAGTCGTTCGGATCGTGTGTCAGGATCACGTCGGGACGGGCTTCGCGCACCAGGTCGATGAAGCGCAGCCGCGTGCCCAGGTCCTCGAAGATCAACTCGTCTGGGTAGCCCAACCAGCACAGGTCCGCGCCGATCAGGTCCGCCGCCGCCTGCGCTTCCCGGTGGCGAATTTCGGCCAACTCCTGGGGCGGGATGATCATGTGCCCGGCGCTGCCGTCGGTCGCGATAGCCATGACCACCTGCGCCCCCTGCCGGGCGTAACGCGCCAGCGTGCCGGAGCACAGGATTTCCAGATCGTCGGGATGTGCCCCGACCGCCAGAATTCGCGAAGGGGTCGCCATCGTTACGCCTCCAACCGCACGATTTCGCCGGTGTCGAGCGAGGCACGGGCAGCCAGGGCGGTTTTGACCGCCAGGCGGGCGTCGGCAGGTGTCACGACATCGGGCGGTGTGCCGCGCTCGACGCAGCTTACGAAATACGCGATCTCCGCTTCGAAAGCGTCAGTTTGCTCGAACGCGACCGGCTGGCTGGGCTTCTGGGCCTCGTGCACCAGGCAGTAGTGTTCGGGCTGGCCCGTCTCGAAACTGGCTCCCCCGGCCCGGAACTGGTACTCGACCACGCCGCGATCACAGACGATGCGCAGCCCGGCGGAAAAGGGAAAATCGAGCGGCATCAGGTTGCTGGCTTCGACCGAGGCCGACAGCGTGTCGAACGTGACCTGGGTGATGACGTGATCCCACCCGCCGGTAGCTCCCCTGGCCCCAATCGCCCGGACCTGCCGGGGCTGGCCGAACAGCCAGTTCATCAGGTCGAGATCGTGGACGTGCAGGTCCAGCACCGATCCGCCGGTCTTGGCCGGATCGCGGAACCAGGTGGCCCACTGGGGCATATTCGACAGCCGGTAGGCGGTCGCGATGCGTGGCTGGCCCAGCCGCCCGCTCTGCAAGACCTGGCGGATCGCGACGTATTCCGGCCAGAACCGCAGCACGTGCGCCACCATCAGATATTTGCCGCTTGCCCTCGACGCCCGGATGATGGCGTCGGCTTCCTGCACCGACAGCGCGAGCGGTTTTTCGATCACGACGTGCTTTTTCGCCTCGAAGGCGCGGATCGCGATCGGGGGATGCAGCGGAGTCGGCAGCGCGACATCCACAATATCAATGGACGGATCGTGCAGGATGGCGTCGGCGTCCGTTTCGGCGCGCGCGCCCACATCAGCCGCCAGCGCCGCCGCTTTCGATCCGTCCTGATCGGCAATGATCGCGACCTGGACGCCGGGCAGCCGGGCATAGCCGCGCGCGTGAAATGATCCGGCAAACCCGGCTCCGATAACTCCAACTTTGATCATGGCGCAACACCTTTCGGGGAATAACGGCCAAAGCGGTCCACAGACTCGCGCACGGCGATCAGGATTTCATCGGGGGTCGCGGCGGGAACTTCACAGCCGCCGCATAGGATATATCCCCCGCCGGGCTTGGCGGCCTCAAGGGCGCGCTGGCACTCGCGCGTGATCTCGTCCGGGGAACTGGAGATAAAGCTGGTGGTGTTGATGTTGCCCTTCAGGGCGATGGCCGTCCCGGCCTGCGCTTTGGCCCAGGCGATGTCCACCTGGCTGTCGAATTCCAGGCAGTCGGCCCCGCTTTTCACCAGCAGGTCGAAGAACGGCGTGCTGTCCCCGCACACGTGCAGGAACACGTAGAGTCCCAGCTTCTTGAGTTCCCGGATCGCCAGGCAGTCGTAGGGCCAGGCGATCTCCTCGTACCTCCGCCTGCCGATCAGCGAGGCCGTCGATTCGCCGAACTGCACGCCATGACAGCCGCTTTTCGCCATGCCCGCGCCATAGGCAATCGTCACCTGGGTGCAAAAGTCCATGATCTCGCGGAATTCGTCGGGGTAATCCTCGATGAAGACCAGGGCGTTAGTCAGGCCCAGCAGCGTGCAGGCCAGGTTGAACGGGCCAGAGTCGATATTCGACAGGACGAAGCGCCGATTCCCGACGCGCTCGACGGCCAGGCGCGACGCCTCGACGAGCAGCGGCATCCGGCCCGCGTGGGCGGGGTCCGGGACGCGCAGCCGGGCGAGGTCTTTACTGCGCTCGATGACCGGATCGGTCCAGAACGGGTAAGAGTTCTCGTCGGGGTAGAAGATGACCCCGCCCAGCGCCTCGTACATGATCACGTTGTCGGAGCTGATGTACACACCGTCGAAATCGTAACGCTCGCAGTGATCGATCTGGGCGGACGCCAGCACTTCCGGGTTGGTGTGGTAGTCGTACTGGCGCACGCCCGCCTTGAGCATGGTCCGCGTCAGAAAAGACGGCGCGACCGGCACGCGATCCGGTTCTTGCATAGCCAAAGCCAGTCGGTGACGTTCCAGCGAGTTCATAAGACTTCTCCCCGACGAAGCACGACTAGCGCGGGATGGCTTTCACGGCGGAAATCGTGCGGCTGGTCAGCAGATCGTGGCAGAAGAACGCCACGCTGTCGGCTCCCTGTTGGCGGGCGGCCTGGGCCAGCAGCGCGAGTTCTTCAGGACGGCGGCGGCCATAGGCGGCGACGTGGACGCACAGTTCGCAGTTGGAATTGGCCGCATCCATCTGATCGCGCGCCCGGCGCGTGTCGTACTCCACGACGTCCGGTTCCCAGTGGATCACGCAGTGCAGCGTATCCAGCACCGGTGCAAAAGCGCGGTAGGTCTGCGCGCCCAGCCAGGCACGCGGCGCGGTGGCATCGTGCCCGATCTTGACCGGGGGAACCAACGCCGCCGAAAGCTTGCAGCCGGGACGGATGCCCTGCACCAACGCGCGCACCTGGCCCAGGAAGCGCACCACGCAGCGGATGCGCCACTTCAAGACCTCGGCGAATTCGGGTTCTTCGAGCAGGAACAGCGGGATTTCGGTATCGCCGTGCAGATCGCCGGCCAGCTTCTCGACGATATACTGCGGCAGCTTGCGCGACGCGTCGGCGATCTCCAGCGCACGCCGCTTGACGGCTAGCAAGTCGATCCCGTCCTTCTGGGCCTGCGCCACGCAGTGCTCGCAGAAGCAGAGCGACCCCACCAGCCGGAGCAGGGGATCGATGCGCCCGCCCAGGCCGTCCAGTTCGAGCATCGACTGCGGGATTTTGTCGGCCATGATGCTCGTCAGGGGGTAGCGCGTCACCAGGTCCTGGAACATGGACAGGCAGTAACGCTGCACTTCGGGGTTGTTGAAGCACAGGAACAGCCGGTCACGCGAGCCATAGAGGTTCTCGACCGCCACTTCGGGATATTCCGCCGCCACGCGCCCGTTGGCGAAACAGGACACCCAGGCGCACAGGCCGAGGTTGACCTTCGCGGCAGCATCGGCGGCTTCCTGGAACAGATCCCGCCCGGCCCAGTCGCGCGTCGAAGCCGGACGGATCAGCCCGCCCGCGTACAGCGACTCGTCTGCCGGATAAAACGTCATACCCGTCTCGATCTGGTAAATCTGGCGCGGATGGCGCGGCATGACCAGGCGATAGCCCTTGTAGATAATTGAGCAAAGAATGAATTCGCTGTGTCCCATGTCGGCGGCTTCCGCCATCACACGGTCAGCCCCCAGGCCCTCAATACTGCATGGGAATGAAATATCCCAGGTTTTGTAACTCACACATCCCTCCGTCAGCTTATAAATTCGTTATTTTTAGATCAATTCTTTAGCGTGGGCCTGAACCTTACGAATGGCCCCGGCAATGTCGTGCATGGCCTGTTCGTCGGCCAGCAGCATCGTCTGCGGAATCCAGACCGCTTCGGTGGAGCAGGCGTATTCGCTCACCGGACAACGCTCCTCGAACGCGGCATAATCGAGCTGGCGGCTGTGTTCCCAGGTGTCCAGCGGCCAGGCTCCCCCAAAGAAGTTTTTCTCGGTGAACAAGGGATTTTTGTAGAGCGGCATGATATAGCCCGCGAACGCCCCGCTGATGCCTTCGGCCTGCAAAGCGGCCACGAAGCGGCGCTTGTCCAATCCGGCAAACCCCTGGGGAGCGTAGCGGAACATGTAGATGTGGTGAGAATGGGCGGTCGTCGAGGGCAGCGTCTCCAGCGGCGCGATCCCTTCGATCTCGCCCAGGAGTTGGTCGAGCAGGTGGACATTCGCCGACCGCCGCTCGTTCTGCTCCGGCAGGCGGCGCAGTTGGCCCAGCAGCAGCGCGCCCTGAAATTCCGTCATACGCGCGTTGGAGGCCAGGACGAAATGCTGGTACCAGGGATGACCCTTTTTGCGGCCCGCCCAGACCAACATCTCGCAGGTCTCGGCCCAGCCGGTGTCATTGGTGGTGATCAAGCCGCCTTCTCCGGCGGTCATATTCTTGGAAAGCTGGAAGCTGAACGATCCCATGTCGGCCAGCGAGCCGCACTTGTGCCCGTTGTAGGAGGAGCCGTGCGCGTGGGCGGCGTCTTCGAACACCTTGAGGTGGTGTTGGCGCGCCAGAGCATTGATAGCATCCATGTTGCACGGCTGGCCGCCGAAGTGCACCGGGATGATCGCCGTCGTGCGCGGCGTGATCGCCTCTGCGACCCGGATCGGGTCCATGTTATAGGTGTTCGGCTCGATGTCCACGAAAATGGGCACGGCGCCGACCATGAGCACGGCGGTCGCCGTCGCGACGTAGGTGTAACACGGGACGATCACCTCGTCGCCGGGCTTGACCCCCAGGGCACGCAGCCCGATTTCCAGCGTGACCGTGCCGTTGGCCGCGCAGATGCCATATTTGCACTCGTGGGCGCGGGCAAAAGCCCGCTGAAAGCGCGCCACCGCGCTTTTCGGATCGGACTCGTCTTCGGCCAGTTCCACGCCTTCGCCGTAGGAGTGCCGCCACCAGTTGCCGGAGCGCAGCACGTCGAGCAGCAGTTGCTCGTCTTCCTGATCAAAGACCGGCCATTGGGGCCAGGGCGCGGTCCGCACCCGCTCGCCCCCATGCAGCGCCAGTTGACTCATCGATTCTCCTCCTCTACCTGAGCGACCAAAGCTTTGACAGTCTCGACCACCCGATCTTCAGAGTCGGGCGCAAAGGGCGCGGGATGTCGATAGAACCGCCAGGCATCATCGACTTCGTAACCGCCTTTGTCCATCGCGTCCCGATCCGGGATGTACCCGACAATGGGAGCGGCATAACCCACCGGGATCACCGCCAGCGTCCGGCTGAGCGCGCGCAGGCGAAAGCCCGTGATGGAAAACAACTCGGCGGAGACGCAGGCCAGCGCGATTTGCCCCATGCGCAGCACCGTCACGTTCGTCCGGCACGGCGCGGGGTGAGTTCCGGCGTCGATGGCGGCCAGGGTGCGGCGTCCGGCGTTCGCCAGGGCCAGCGAGGCATAGGCGGCTTTGTGCGCGTCCGGGCGCTGGCCGGGCTTGATGTTCATCAGGTTGCCCAACAGTTGGATCGTGTCCTGCACGTCCGGCGCATCCACGTCGCCCTGGGCGATCCGGTCGAAGTTCCGAATCGTCCGCAGGGTCTCCTCACGCGTGGGCAGCGGTTGGTAGTCGAGGAACAGGTCCGTGGCCGCCACGCGCAGCGGCGTGCAGGCGACGGGATAGAGCCGGGCGTCCAGATCGTCCAGGGCGGGCGCGAGCGATTCCACCCAGGCCAGCATCTCGGCACGGCCTGCCGAGACGGTCAGCGGGCTGTTGTCGCCGGTCGCGCCCTGCACGTACAGGCACGGCGTATCCAGCAGGCACGCGACACGCCGTGCCAGTGCCCCCGGAATGTCGCCGCCGATATTTTGCGTGCAGACGGCAGCGCCATGACAGGCGAAGTGGAGCAGAGACGCGATGCCCTGTCCCGCCGCATCCCGGTACAGCAGCACCGTCAGCGTATCGTCCACCGGGCCATGTTCGAGCACGAAGCCATCCGGTTCCAGGGCCATCGACACGCGGCCATCCGTCATTAGTGCGCGGCGGTTGGTCGTCACACCGGGGACGCGGTAGGACACGGCATAGAGCGAAGCGGGCCGGAGAGCGTCGAACGCTTGCCGGGCCGCCTCGACCGTGCGCTCGCACAGCAGTTGCCAGTACGCGGCGTTCGGATCGCTCTCGCCTTCCAGGGGACTGGTCGGCGGGGCGCTGTGGGTGTGCGTGGC
Source organism: uncultured Anaerolineaceae bacterium (assembly GCA_964427955.1). Taxonomy (GTDB): domain Bacteria; phylum Chloroflexota; class Anaerolineae; order Aggregatilineales; family Aggregatilineaceae; genus JACRBK01. Next base: position 7,549 of record CAYRWY010000033.1, on the reverse strand, counting down.
GAGCAGGACGGCCTGGGTCCTGGCAAAATCGGCCCCCAGCGCCGCTTCCAGGGCCGCGAGAAGCTGCTGCTCAAGCGCGGTCGAAATGGCGAGCACTTCGTAACCGATCACCCAGCAGACCAGCGCGCCCTGGCGCAGGACCAGAACTCGCACGTGCAGCGGATCGTCGATCCCGACCGAGGGCTGGTTTTCACGAAAGATGAACCCGCTCAGGGGAAGACCTGGCGCGGGCGTGATGTCCGCCTCGCCAAAACCTGCGGCAAATTCGGATGCACTCATCGTCAGCTCCCCTTGACCGGCCCGGTAGATTGGCGGACCACCAGCAGCGGCGGAATCCGGATCAACGTTTCTTCGCGCCGGAATTCCGGATCGTTGATCAGTTCCAGGATCAGGCTCAGCACGTGCTGGCTCATCGCGTCGATGGGCTGCTGCATCGTCGTCAGGGCCGGGCAGAAGAATTTCGCCAGTTCGATGTCGTCGAAGCCCACCACCGAAAAATCGCCGGGAACGGTGAGTCCCGCGTCCGACACGGCTTTGAGCGCCCCCACCGCCATGATGTCATCCCCGGCGAAAATGGCCGTGGGCCGTTCGGGCAGGGCGATGAAATTCTGCATGGCGCGGTAGCCGCCTTCGGCGTCGTTCGGCTGGGCCTGTATCCACTCCGGGAGCAGGAGCAGATCGCGCGCCTGGATATAGTTCAGGAAAGCGTCACGCCGCTCGCGCAGGTCGCCCAGCCAGCCGCCGTCGATGAACCCCAACCGGCGGTGGCCCAGGTCGTAGAGGTGATCGAGCAGGCGGTAGGACCCGGCAAAATTGTCGGTGTTGATCGTGTAGAGTGACGCGGGCGACGGTCCCCGGCACACCCCAACGACGGCGTGTTTTCCCGCCAGCATTTCTTCCAACGCCGCTTCGTCGTCCTTGAGGTCGCCCAGGATGATCACGCCATCGGTGTGACGCGTATCCAACACGCTGGTCATCGCGAGCGCCTCTTCGGGATCGCTTTGGGCGTGTCCGAGCACCAGGTGATAGTTCAGGTTGCGCGCCTGCACGCTGAGCTGCGAAATAAACTCGGCGAAGAAGGGATCGGCGATTTCGCGTACGATCAGGCCGAGCAGATTCGACTTTTTGCCGCGCAGCGCCCGCGCAATCGGATCAGGAGTATAGCCAAGCTGGGCGGCGGTCTGGAGCACTCGCTGGCGCGTTTCTTCGCTGATCAGATCGCTCTTGTTCCGGTTGAGCACCCTGGATACCGTGCTGGGCGATACCCCGACACGATCAGCGACATCCCGGGCGGTGATCCGGCCTGGCGGGCGCTCAACCTGACTGTTCCTGGTTTGCTTTTTGGTCATTGCGAACTCGCCTGGAAAATGGTTTAATTGGTTATGCAATCGTGTGCTGTCAAACGCATGATAGCACACGATTGAAGTGCGAGTCAAGCAAGCTGGACCTGTGAAGTTTGTACAACTGCCGAAAGGCCACGCAGATGGAAGCGGTGACGCAGCCCCTCGCATTGATCAAGGGCCGGATCGTTCGGGCTGACCGGATCGAGACGGATCGGGCGGTGATCGTGGGTGATGGCCGGATTTTGGAAATCGTGGATGTGGACCGCCTGGGATCACAGGTTCCTACCCTGGACGTGGGAGGACGGCTGATCGCGCCGGGGCTGATCGACATTCACACCCACGGGGCTTACGGCTATACCTTCAACGATCCGGCCCCCGAAGCCTACGCCACCATCACCTGGCAGCAGGCGCAGCACGGCATCACCAGCCTGCTGGCGACCATCGCCACCGCGCCGATCCCTCAACTCGCGGCCTGTTTGGAAACCGCCCGCCAGTGGATCGCCGCCCCGCCCGGTGGCGCGCAAGTCCTGGGGGTTCACCTGGAAGGCCCCTATTTCAGCCTGGGGCAAAAAGGCGCTCAGGACCCCGCCAGCCTCCGCACTCCCGACGACGGCACCCTGGACCAACTGCTCGAATTTCGCGACGTGATCCGCATCCTGTCGTTCGCGCCGGAACTGCCGGGCGCAGTCGCGCTGGCCGGGCGGTTGGCCGCGCTGGGCATCGTACCGGCGGCGGGCCATAGCTCGGCGCGCGAGCCAGAAATCGTGCCCGTCCTCCAGGCCGGACTCCGGCACATCATCCACATCTGGAGCGGCCAATCCACCACCGTGCGCGAGGGACCCTGGCGCGTGCCCGGACTGCTCGAAGTCTCGTTAACACGCGACGATCTCACCGCCGAAATGATCGCCGATAACCGCCATCTTCCCCCCACCCTGATGAAGCTGGCTTACAAATGTGTCGGCCCAGACCGACTGAGCGTGGTCAGCGATGCGACCAGCGGCGCGGGCTTGCCGGATGGCGCTCACTTTCGCATGGGGGATATGGAATATGTTGTCGAGGATGGAGTCGGGATGCTGCTGGATCGCAGTGCTTTTGCGGGGAGCACGACGCTGATCAACCAGATGATCCCGATCTTGACCGATGTCGTGGGCATCCCCCTGGTCGAAGCGATCCGCATGGCCAGTCTCAACCCGGCGCGCGTGATCGGCGTGGATGATCGCAAAGGCAGTGTCGATCCGGGCAAAGATGCCGACCTCGTCCTCTTCAACGACGACTTTACGCCCTGGCGCGTGATGATCGGCGGGCGCTGGGTAAGCGTCTAAGGGAGCGGCAGTGCATATGCCCGTATTGAGTAGCTTTTCTATTCCTTAGGGAGCGGATCGAATGTCCACCGTCAAACCAATCAAGACCGCGCGTTATGATCGACTGCCAGTACACATCTATCGCAGCAACGAGGAGATGGGTCAGGCTGCCAGCCTGGAAGCACGCGACATTATCAACCGCGCCGTGTCCGAACGAGGAGAGGCCAATATCATTTTGGCCACCGGCAATTCGCAACTCACTTTCTTGCGTGCGCTGCGCATCCTCGAAGGAATCGAGTGGCCGCGCGTCCGGGTGTTTCACATGGACGAGTACGTCGGCATCTCCCCCGATCATAAAGCGAGCTTCCCGCATTTTCTGCGCGAGCACTTTCTCGACTTTGTAACCCCATTCGTTTTCTTCCCAATTTCTGGCCAACCGTCCGATCTGCTCCAGACTTGCGCTAACTACACCCGGCTCCTGAAGACCTATCCGGCGGATATGGTCGCTATGGGTTGGGGAGAAAACGGCCATATTGCCTTCAACGATCCCCCCTACGCGAAGTTTGATGATCCCGAGTGGGTCAAGGTGATTAAATTGTCCGAAATCAGCCGCCGCCAACAGGTCGGAGAAGGTCATTTCAAGACTCTGGACGATGTCCCCACTCATGCCCTTACCTTGACAATCCCGGCGCTGCTCGCCCCCCATCAAATTCTGTGCATTGTCCCGGAAACACGGAAAGCAGCGGCAGTCAAGCAGTGTTTGACAGGACCGGTCAAAGAAGACTGTCCGGGATCGATTTTGCGTACCATTGACCACGCCTGCTTGTACCTGGATCGGGCGGCGGCTGCCGAATTGAACTGTGAGTGAGGGGAGCAATATCATCCGAAAATTCATCCACGGGGAAATTCAGACCTGGCTGAGGCGTGGTCATAAATGTTCAAGCAGCGCGAAGCAAGGCTTTGACGCCACGCCGTACTCTCAAAATATTCATACAATCCAAAATTGAGGCAAGAAACAGCCTGATCCAGCTGGTAAAATGGAGTGTTTGATTTGCCGCTGGAAAGGCAAAAGATATGTTTTGGTTTTGCGTGTGGCAGGTTGTCTCAGCGCTAATGGAGTTCATCAGATTAGGGCGCAGGTCGGAATGCGACAAGGACCTGGAAATCTTATTGTTGCGTCGTCAATTGGCCATCTACGAACGCAAGCAAAGTCGAGCGCCGCATTTGTCCAGAGGCGAGAAACTGATGCTGATTGTGCTGGCGACCAAGCTGAAAGCCAGAACTGGACGCACGATCAAAGCCATGGGCGACGTGATTCGGATTGTGAAACCCACCACGCTGTTTGGGTGGCATCGCGAGTTAGTGCGTCGCAAATGGACCTATCGTCATCGAAAGGCAGGTCGTCCACGGACCGATCAAACCATTGAGCAGCTCGTGTTGCGCCTGGCCCGCGAAAACGACTGGGGTTATGAACGCATTGAAGGTGAATTGCTCAAACTCGGATACACCATCAGCCATGAGACGGTGGGCAATATCCTGAATCGACATGGCCTCCCGCCCGCACCTGAACGGGAGCCCTCACCGAGTTGGTGGCACCCGATGATCCACTATAAGGACCAACTGCTGGCGTGCGACTTTTTCACGGTCGAAACCTTGTTTCTCCACACTCTCTATGTACTCGTATTTATCGAAATTGGGACACGTCGGGTGCATTTTGCAGGGTGTACTGCCCATCCGGATAACGCCTGGGTTACCCAACAAGCGCGTCAGGTGATGTGGAACCTGGCCGATCGTGAACCCCGCATCCGGTTTCTAATCCGGGATAACGACCAGAAGTTCACGCAGGCGTTCGATACGGTTTTTCGCTCGGAAGGCATTGATGTCATCCCAACGCCCTACCATGCCCCGAATGCCAATGCTTATGCCGAGCGGGTGATTCGCTCCATCCGTGAAGAGTGTTTGGATATGCTGTTGATTATCAACCAGACTCACTTACACTATGTGATGCATGAATACACGGAATTCTTCAACACCGCGCGTCCCCATCAGGGACTCGATCAACAGATTCCCGTTCCAATGATGACCCACAAAAGTATAGGTCCAGTGGGTTGTCGCACCGTGTTGGGGGGCATCCTCCACGACTACTATCGCGACGCCGCGTAAGGGAAAATCGGCTGTCGTACTAATTTTTTGAGACTATAGGTACTTTACCCACTTTATCGTTTGTCAAAAATGGCAATCGGGTCTAGGATGAAAAATGGCCTGATGCAGTTGACCATGCCCGGGCACGATGGCAGTTTTCACACACAAAGGACGCGAACGGTGAGAAAAGCAAAAAAGATCCTCAATGATCCCAGGAATGTGGTCCCTGAGATGCTCGACGGCCTGATCGCTACCTACAACGGGCGTGTCAGGAAGCTGGACGGCGTGAACGCCATGGCCCGGGTGGATATTCCTGCCGGCAAGGTCGCCCTCTTGATCGGCGGCGGTAGCGGGCACGAACCGGCCTACCACGGCTTCGTCGGCGATAACATGGCCGACGGAGCCGCTCTGGGTAACGTCTTCGCCGCACCGACACCGGATGTTATTCTGGAAGCGACCAAGGCCATCCACCGCGGCAAAGGGGTCCTGTATCTCTATGGCAACTACGCCGGCGACATCCTCAACTTCGACATGGCCGCCGAGATGGCCGCCGAAGAAGGCATTGAAGTCCGAACGCTGCTGGTGCGGGATGACGTAGCCAGCGACTCGATCGACAGCCGGCGCGGTATCGGCGGCGCTATGCTCGCCGTCAAGATCGCCGGGGGGGCCACCGCGACGCTCAGCACGCTGGACGAAGTCGTCCACGTCACTTCCAAAGCGCTCGATAACATCCGCTCTATTTCCGTCGCCCTGTATGCCGGGTCTATCCCCGAAACGGGACAGTTCACCTTCGAACTGGCCGATGATGAGATCGAGATCGGCATGGGCGTCCACGGCGAAGCGGGGGTCTGGCGGGAGAAGATGGTGCCCACCGACATGTTGGTCGACAAGATGCTGGAATTTATCCTGCAAGATCTACCATTCAAACGCGGCGACGAAGTCTGCGTCCTGATCAACGGCGCGGGTTCCACTACCAATATGGAGCTTCTGATCGCCAACCGGCGGACGCTCCAGATCCTGACAGCGAACGGCATCTCCGTCCATGAGTGTGTCGTCGGATCGCTCTTCACCACCCAGGAAATGGCCGGCTTTTCCATCAGCCTGATGCGAGTAGACAACGAATTAAAGCGCTACTACGACATGCCCATTCGGTCCTTTGGCTGGACCAAGTGGTGATCCCTATGGAAAAATCATCCCTCACCGTACAGGAAACGCGAGAGATGCTGCTCTATCTTTGCGAGCGGATGATAGGCTACACCGATACGCTGACCCAAGCAGACAAGGCCATCGGCGACGGGGACCACGGCATTGGCATGGCCCGCGGCTTTGAGGCTATACGCCAGAAGCTGGAAACTGGGAACTTTGCCGCGCTGGATGAGCTGTTCAAGACCGCCGGCATGGCACTGATCACCTCTATTGGCGGGGCCTCCGGCATTGTCTTTGGAACCTGGTTCCGGGACGGCGCGAAGAACCTGGCCAACGTCACTACCCTGAATTCGCGGGTTTTGTCGGCTTGGCTGGTAGACGGGCTAGCGGCGGTCAAGGAACGCGGCAAGACTAAACCCGGCGACAAAACGATGGTGGATGCAATGGAACCGGCAGCGGTCAAATCGAGTCAGGTCGCCTCCGCCCCGCTGGACGAGGCACTTGCCGCTGTGACCGAGGCCGCCAGAGCAGGCATGGAGGCGACCAAAGGCATGATCGCGTTGGTGGGCCGGGCTAAGACGCTCGGCGAGCGATCACTGGGTCACCCCGATCCGGGCGCGGTTTCAACTTATCTGATCCTCAAGTCGATGTGGGAATACACTTCCGAAACGGTACCGCCAGGACAATAGGCATTCTCCGCTAATCGAGTCTAGGATGAGGTTGCGCTGGCAACAGAACAATAGGAGTACGGATAGACCTCGTTATCGATAGTCAGTGCCCTGGATTACTTCCGATAACCTGTAGGGGTCACTTAACCGGTCCGCTCATAATCTTTCCCTCGGTGATCCCCGGTTAAAGTGTGGGTAATTCGAAAAAGGCTGGAAAAGGGCCAAAACCTTGACGAACAAACGCCTGTGACGAGAATGGTCCAGGCGTTTTGGATCACCTGTGGTGGTCACTTTGGACATCCGTGCGAAAATCAGGGAAAAATGAGGTCGGATCGCTTAAGTATCCCCCACAGGTATAGCGCACTATCGCTAATCCCTAAATCCCGGGCGATCTGTGTTTTTGACTTGCCGCTTGTTTCGACCAACCGCACGGCATCGCGTTTGAACTCTTCGGTATAACTAGGTGATATCTTGTTCATGTTGGATCTCCTCAATTTAGTGTAACCCTCTCACTGTCCTCCCTCCACTAAATCGGATCAATCCCAGTTTTGCAGCTTTTTTGCCGGACCTAAAATTGGGGTTGAGTATCTTATTCGGTTGAAATAGAAAAAGACGCGAAACGAGGTTAAGGTTTTGTTTCGACCCAAAAACGAAACCAAGGATCGCGTCATGGTAAGCATAGAAAAGACTATCAAAAGTTTCAAGACCTTCATCACCGATTTACGAGGGGCCTTAGCATGGGAGGTCGAGCAGTGCATCAATGCGCAGTTGGAAGCCGATGTGGAAGCGTGGTTGCATCGCGGGTACCATGAAAGACGCCAAAAAGTCGGGCAACGGCAAGGCGGCGCGCAATGCCAGCGTTGTGGAACCCGTCATGCACGATGCTTTTCGCGCAATGGGCATCGCCACCGCCAAATCGTGACGGGGTAGGGAGTGCTCGACCTCTGGC
>CAYRWY010000032.1:0-24847 GCA_964427955.1 uncultured Anaerolineaceae bacterium | reverse complement strand
CGGACGCCAGCGTGACGATTGAAGAAGGGCAGGATGGCGATATTCGCTACCGGCGCGTGCATACGCCGGTCGGCACGCTGGAGGAGCAGTGGTTGTTCCTCCATTCCAGCTATTCCGAATCGCCGCACAAGCACTTCGTAGAAGACGTCGCCGACCTGAAACCGCTGCGCTACTGGCACGAGCACGTGCACTACGAGCCGGATTATGCGCGCCCCGCATGGGTCAACCAGCACGTCGGCGGCCTGGGCGTGAGTCTGTGCTACGTGCCCCGCTCGCCCTTCATGCAGATGGTGGCCGAGTACGCCGGGATCGTCAACATCGTGAACCTCTGGAACGCCGCGCCGGAGGAATTCGACGAGACGCTGGACACCATCCGCCACGCTCACGACCAGGCGGCGGAGATCGCCCTGGCCTGTCCCGCCGAATGCCTGATGATCCCCGAAAACCTGTCGGCGGAAATGGTGGGACGCCGGTTCTTCGAAAATTATCTGCGCGACTATGAAACCTACTGGACCGGGCGCATCCGTGACGCGGGCAAATTCTCGTTCATCCACATGGACGGCACGCTGCGCGGGCTGGTCGGGCCGGTGGCGTCTGCGGGCTTCCGGGTGATCGAGTCCTTCACGCCCGCGCCGGTCGGCAACGTCGATGTGACCGAAATTCGCAGCATGGTCGGGCCGAACACGATCCTGTGGGGCGGGCTGCCGGGCGCGTTCTTCTCGCCGGTGACCAGCGACGAAGAGTTCGAGGCCCATCTCAACAAGGTATTGGACGTCATGACCACCCAGCCGGGGTACGTGCTGGCGTCCGCCGATCAAATTCCCCCGGACGGGCTGGCCGAGCGCATCCTGCGTGTGGCCGAAGCGGTTGAAAGTCGCGAGATGCAGATCTGAGGAGATACGCCATGATGACCAGCCGCGAGCGGGTAATCGCCGCGCTCACGTTCAACCACCCGGATCGCGCCCCGCGCCAGGTGTGGGCTTTACCTTATATCTCTTTGTTCCGCCAGGACGAGCTGGACGCGCTGCAAGAAGCCTATCCGATGGACCTGCGGGGGACGCAGATGAGTCCCGGCCAGTCGGCCAGCGACGCCGAGGCGACGGCGCAGGTCGGCACTTATACCGACGTGTGGGGGAGCGTCTGGCACGTGGCCGAACCGGGCGTCGTGGGCGAAGTGAAAGGCCCGGCCATCGCCGAGTGGTCGGACCTGGCGACGTTTCAGCCGCCCTGGCGTCTCGTCCGGCAGCGCGACCTGTCCTACGTCAACCGCGAGTGCGATGCCAGCGATCAGTTCATGCTGTCGGACGTGACCGCGCGGCCCTTCGAGCGGCTGCAATTCCTGCGCGGCACGCAGAATTTGTTCATCGATCTGGCCTATGGCACGGCGGAAATGCGCCAACTGTTGGAGATGGTGCACGACTATTATCTGGAGGATATTCGCGGCTGGTGCCAGTCCAACGTGGATGGCATCATGACGATGGATGACTGGGGGACGAATCAAGGGCTGCTGATCAATCCCAAGACCTGGCGCGAGGTCTTCAAACCGCTCTACAAAGACTACTGCGACATGATCCACGCCGCAGGCAAATATGCGTTCTTCCACACCGACGGCCATACTGCCGCGATCTACGGCGACTTGATCGAGGTCGGGTTCGATGCCATCAACTCGCAGTTGTTTGTGATGGACATCGAGGAACTTGGGCGCCACTACCAGGGCAAAGTCACCTTTTGGGGCGAGATCGACCGGCAGTACGTGCTGCCGTTCGGCACGCCGGACGACGTGCGCGAAGCCGTGCTGCGCGTGCGCCGCGCCCTGGACGATGGGTCGGGCGGCGTCATTGGCCAATGCGAGTGGGGCAAAGACAATTCGCGCGCGAATGTAGAAACCGTTTTTAGAACCTGGCTTGAACCCCTGGATTAGAACCGCAGCAACATGGAGAAAAAGATGTCTATCCTGGAACAAATTCGACAGAACGTGATTGACGGGAACGCCAAAGCCACGGCGAGCAGCGTCCAACAGGCGCTGGCCGAAAACCTCGACGCGGGCACCATCCTCAGCACCGCGCTGATCCCCGCGATGGGCGAAGTCGGCCAGAAGTTCGAACAAGGCGAATATTTCGTGCCCGAAATGCTGATCGCGGCGCGGGCTATGCAGGCCGGGCTGGCCCTGCTCAGGCCGCTGCTGGCGCAGAGCGGCGCCAAACCCATCGGCAAGGTGGCGGTGGGGACGGTGAAGGGGGACCTGCACGACATCGGAAAATCGCTCGTCGCCATGATGATCGAGGGGGCCGGGTTCGAGATCATGGACCTGGGCGTGGACGTCACGCCGGAGAAATTCATCGACGCGATCCGCGGCGGCGCGGACATCGTCGCCATGTCGGCGCTGCTCACCACGACCATGCCCAACATGGCCACCACCATCGAGGCCATCAAGCAGGCCGGTCTGCGCGAGTCCGTGCGGATCATGGTGGGCGGCGCGCCGGTCACGCAGGCCTATGCCAGCCAGATCGGGGCCGATGGTTACGCGCCGGATGCCTCCTCGGCGGTCCGCAAAGCGCGCGAGCTGCTGGCGAAGAACTGATCGCTTGACCCGTCACAGTTTCAGACGCCCTTCTGCGGAGGGGCGTTTTTGATTCCGGCGGCATGTGATTCCACTACGCCCGACCAGTGCCCGATCTACGGCAGCGGGAATGCGGGTAGAATGAGGGAAAAAAGGGAGGGATAGGTTCTTCATGAAACGTTTGGCGAGTGTCGCAGTGCTGTTGATCGTGTCGCTGGCGGGTGTTCCCGCGCGGGCGCAGACTGACTCCAGCCCGTTACCTTATATCTATTATTATGCCGAACAAAATCTGGGCCTGATCGTCGAGCGCGCCGACGGCTCCGACCGTTTTCTGGTCCCGTTCGAGCCGGGCTGCCACCTCTCGTCATGGTCGCCTTCGGGCCGGTGGATGCTGGAATACTGTGACGACGACGATCCGGCCACGGCGGGCCGCGCCCTGGCCGTGAGCCTGGCCGGTGACCCGGCGATCACGACCCTGGCGCTGTTCGACGATTTCCCGACCGCGCCGACCTTTCGCTGGTCGCCCACCGGGGAGGATCGGCTGTTGGTGCGGACCCTGTTCAGTCCCCGGCAGCCCGGCGGCGACGTCCAGGCGCAGCCCGGCCTCTACGTGATCGACTTCAGCCAGGACCGGTTGGTGTTGGAGAAAACGTTCGAGGACTTCCCGGAATGTGCCGAATGGTCGCCGGATGGCCGGTTCATCGCGGCGCGACCCTGCACCGACGACCCGACGGCGCTGATCATCCCGGCGGCGGGCAGCGAGCCGCCCGTGGTTGCCGAACGCGCGCATTACCAGTCCAACGTCTGGACCCCGGATGGACGGCTGCTCACCCATCTGACCGCCTCGGCGGAACTGCTGATCGAAGACCCCGCGGGCGGGGCGGCGCTGACGCTGCCCTTCAGCGCCGAAACCTCGTGGCCGGTGCGTTGGAGCGCGGATGGGCAGCACGCCTTCATCTACACGGACAGCACCTTGTGGCTGTTGGGATTGGCCGACGGCACGCTGCAACCGATCACGGACGAAGCCGTCGCGCCGCGCGATGTGGAGGTCTATTACGACACCGCGTTTGGTCCGGCGGGCTGGTCGCCGGATGGGCGCCGGGCGTTGTTCGCCTCTGAGGATGGGTGGCTGCGCTGGCTGTACCCGGACGGTAGCGTCCGCGAAATTGCCGATATTCCGGCCTCGACGGGGATCGAAACCGTGGCGAAGATGGTGCAGTGGGGCGGGCACTACGCCTTCATCCGCTGGAACCAGACCACCTACATCTACGACCTGGACGCGGATCAGGTGGTGACCACCTTCGCGCAGACCACGCGCTATTGGGGCAGCGAAAGTCCACTCGAATTCACCGTATCGCCCGATGGGCGCTTCCTGGCCTGGATCGGCGGGTGCGAGATGATCCCGATGGGCGCGTGTGTGTGGGATTGGGCGGCCCAGACCGGGGTCAGGATTATGCCCCACCCGGAAATCGAGGAATTTTACGAGACGACGGCGGGCAACGTCCGCTGGCATCCCGCCGGAGGGGTGATCTACATTACCGAAGAGATTCCCACCGCAGGGCCGGGCACGCCCGTCACCGCCATCGCGTCCGCCGATGGCCGGGTCTACCGCCCGACCGAGGGCATCCCCTCGGCGCTGCCCGCGCAGATCGATCCCGCGACTCTCCCCCATGCCGGAATCACGCCGCTGCCCGCGCTGGCCCTGACGATCCTGGCGCACAACTCAACGGTCGGGGTGGTCTCGTGGAGTCCCGACGGGCGCTGGCTGGCGTCGGCCCCCACCGATTTTGTCGGACACTACACCTACGTCTACCGGGGTGGCCACGAAGTGCGGGTCTGGGACGCGGCCAGCGGCGCGAAAGTCGGCGAGTTCCCGTTGGAAAAGTGCAGCATGGGGGCGATCTATGCCCCACCGGGGCAGGACGGCCTGCAACTGGCCAGCTATGCCGCGCAGGACAACGGCTATTCCGGCTACATCACCGCGCTGGACTGGCCGCGCACGGACGGCAGCACCGCACTGGCCCTGCTGCTCAACGAGTGCGACGACCGCTACCGGCTCCTGATCTGGGACTGGGCCGCGGGGCAGGTGGTCGCCGAATACGAGGACGTGACGGCAGCCGCCTTCGCGCCGGGCGGCGAACAGATCGCGCTGGGCTATGCCGATGGCCGGATCGTGCTGACCGCGTACCCGGACATCGACCCCGCCGACGTGATCGCCACGCTGCCGACCGCCGTCGATGTGTTGACCTTCAGCGCGGACGGATCACGGCTGGCCGCGGCGTCGTTGAATACGGCGGACGCCGCCGGGGAACTGACCGCGTTCGATCTGCCCTCCGCCGCGCCGACTTTTACCGTCCCACGTCCTGACAAGCTGCGGGGACTCGCGCTCGCGACGGATGGATCGACCATCGCCGTCGCCACGCACGAACTGCTGTTTTGCAGCCGGGGCTTCAGCTTCCCGACCCTGCTCGACGGCCAGTCGGGAGAAGCTCTCTCCACGCCGAACCCCGATCTCTACGCCGTGACCTTCAGCCCGGATGGACGCTATCTGGCGGCGGGCGGCTGTGGCACGGCGATCTGGGAGGCGACGTCGCAGGGCTTCGTCAGCATCACTCACCCGATTGGCCGGTCGCTGGCCTGGAATCCGGATGGCTCGCAGTTAGCCGTCGCCGCGTCGTATGGCATATTCGTGTGGAATTTGCCCTGATCGCCTGGGACGGCTTGACAGCTCTCCAAAGATGGCTAAAATATATGTTCATCTATTCATATATCATTCGAGAGAGACGTGATGACGATCCTGGCACGATCCTGGTGTGATGATCCGGCTAATGGCGCGGAACTGATCCACCAGCTTCAAGGGGAACTGCCCGACCTGCCCACCGTGCACCGGCTGGCCGAGGTCTTCCAGGCGCTCAGCGATCCCACCCGGCTGCGCATCATCGCCGCGCTGGTCGAGCACGAATTGTGTGTGCATACGCTGACCGAACTGCTGGGCGTCAGCCAATCCGCCGTCTCGCACCAACTGCGCCTGATGCGCCAGCTTCACCTGGTGCGCTTTCGCAAAGAAGGGCGGCACGTCTTTTACACCCTGGATGACGACCACATCCGGGATTTGTTCCACCAGGGGCTGCTGCACGTCGAGCACGGCTAGCAGCTTTTTTGAGATATTGCATGAATATATGCTCATATATCGGTATCATGCTGGCGACTCAGCCACTTTCCTCTCACCGGAGACTCTATGAGTGCGACCGTTCAACTTGACCTCGCGGTAGTGCTGCCCAAAATCGACGAAAAAGACCCGTGTACCTGCCAGCTCACCGAGCAGTTGGCCCGGCGCCGCGGCGTCGAAAAAGCGCATTTCGTCTGTGAGCAGGGCACGACCCGGCTCTGCCTGCACTATGATCCCCTGATCGTCTCGCCCGGCCAGGTGGAGCACCTGGCGACCGAAACCGGGGCGCTGATCGCCCGCCGCTGCCCGCATGAGCAGGACGCCGCGCACCATCACGACAGCGCGCCCGCCTTTCTGCCCCATTGGATGCAGGAGCGGTGGGTATTGCTGCTCGTGGGACTGTGCGGGGTGCTGTTTCTGACCGGCTGGATCGGCGAGACTTTCCTGGGATTCTCTCAGCCGGTCGCCACGGCCCTGTTCGTGCTCGCCATGATCGCCGGGGGCTACGACATCACGACGCACGCGCTGCCGGAGCTGCTGAAAGGGAAGTTCGACACCGATTTCCTGATGTTGGCGGCGGCGGGCGGTGCGGCGATCCTGGGTGAATGGGCCGAGGGCGCCTTCCTGCTGCTGTTGTTCAGCCTCGGCCACGCGGGCGAGCATTACGCGCTGGATCGCGCCCGGAATGCGGTGAATGCGCTCGGCGCGCTGATGCCTCATACGGCGGTCGTCAAGCGCGGCGAGCGGCTGGTCGAGGTGGCGGTAGACAGTTTGCGGCTGGGCGACGTGGTCGTCGTGCGGCCCGGCGACCGTATCCCGGTGGATGGCAGTGTGCGGGGCGGCAGCAGTGCCGTCGATCAGAGTCCGATCACCGGGGAGAGCGTGCCGGTCGCCAAAACGCCAGGCGACACGGTGTTTGCCGGGACGATCAACCAGGACGGCGCGCTGGACGTCGAGGTGACGCGGCTGGCGCGGGATAACACCTTGAATCGCATCATGCGGCTGGTGGCCGAAGCGCAGGAACAGCGCAGCCCGACCCAGCAGATCACCGAACGTTTTACCCGCCGGTTCGTGCCCGCCGTGCTGATCGGCACGCTGCTGGTGATCGCTGTCCCGCCGCTGCTGGGCTGGCTGGCGTTCGAGCAGAGCTTCTACCGGGGGATGCTGCTGTTGGTCGCGGCGTCGCCGTGCGCACTGGCGGTCGGGACTCCGGCGGTCACCCTGGCCGGGATCGCGCAGGCCGCGCGCAAGGGCATCCTGATCAAAGGAGGTGCCCACCTGGAAAACCTGGGCCGCTTGAACGCCATCGCCTTCGACAAGACCGGGACGATCACGGCGGGACGGTTCACCGTGCGCGACGTGGTGACCTTCGATGGCGCGGACGCTCCGGCGCTGCTGCAACTGGCGGCGTCGGTGGAACAGCAGTCCAATCACCCGCTGGCCCAGGCGTTGATCCAGGCCGCCCAGGCCCAGGGGATCGCCCTGCTGCCCACCGGGACCCTGGAAAACGTGCCGGGCTGCGGGGTGTGCTGCTGCCTGGGAGATGACCAGATTCGCGTCGGATCGCTCAAGCTGTTCGAGGGAGCGGGGGACCTGGAACCGGTGCGCCAGGCGGTCGCGCGCCTCGAAGCCCGCGGCCAGACCACCGTGGTGATCGGGCAAAATGAGACGGTGCGCGGTGTGGTGGGGTTGGCGGATACGGCCCGGCCCGACGCGGCCCCGGTCATGGCGCGCCTGCGCGGCCTGGGGATTCAACACCTCGTCATGCTGACCGGCGATAATCCGGCGGTCGCGCAGCGCATCGCGCAGGATGTCGATCTGGGCGACGTGCGTGCCGATCTGCTGCCCGAACAAAAACTGGACGTGATCCGGCAGTTGGAGCGCGACTACCGGTCGATTGCGATGGTCGGCGATGGGGTCAACGATGCCCCGGCGCTGGCGACGGCCACCGTCGGGATCGCGATGGGCGGCGCGGGCACGGCGGTCGCGCTGGAAACGGCGGACGTGGTGCTGATGGCCGACGACCTGACGACGCTGCCCTTCGCCGTCGGCTTGAGCCGGGCCAGCCGCCGGATCGTGACCGAAAATCTGGCGATCGCGCTGGGTGTCATCGCCCTGCTGATCACGACCTCGGTGCTGGCGGTCGTCCCATTGAGCGGCGCGGTCTTCCTGCACGAAGGCAGTACGGTGGTCGTCGTGCTCAACGCGCTGCGGCTGCTGACTTTCAGGGAATAGGATCGCGGGCCGGAGACACACTCCGGCTCTTTTTTTGCCTGCCTCGACGCCGATTGATCTTTTGCGTGAATAATTGTATAATGCAATTATTCGCAGATACAAATATTTTGAGGATGCAGAACTCATGAGCCTGGATGAAGCGAAGATTTTTGCCGCCCATTTGCAGCGCCAGCTTTACCAACTGGTCAAGGCGTGCGAGCTGTGCGACCGGGCCTGCCTGACGCAGAATGGGGTCACCACCTCCCAGGGCTATACCCTGCTGGCGTTTCCGGAAGACGGCTGTCTGACGATGAACGAACTCAGCGACACCATGAACCTGTCGAGTAGCACCATGACCCGCATGGTCGATCAGCTCGTCCAGAAAGGACTGGTCCGCCGCAAGCCCGACGAGAGCGACCGGCGCGTCGTGCTGGTCGAACTGACCGATCACGGCCAGGTGACCCGCGAGGCCCTGGACCAGGCGCTGGACAACCTGTTCGGCCAGGTCCTGGCTCACCTCCCGCCTGAAGAGCGCCCCACCATCCTGCGCGCGCTGGACCGTGTCACGCAGGCGGTCTCTCAAGTGCTGGAATGCTGCTCGGAATAAAGGCCCCCGGAGGAAAAAACATGCCACCCATCATCGACGTTCAGCATCTCGTCAAACGTTATAAACAGGGGGATCGGAATGCCGTAGACGATATCTCCTTCGCGGTCGAGCCGGGCGTCTTGTTTGCGCTGCTGGGACCTAACGGGGCGGGCAAAACGACCACCATCTCGATTCTCACCACGACGCTGGCGCCCACAGCGGGCCGGGCCTTGATCGCCGGTTACGATGTAGCCACCCAGGCCAGCCAGGTCCGGCGCGAGGTCGGGATCATTTTTCAGAATCCCAGCCTCGATCTCAACCTGACGGCGGAGGAAAATGTCCGGTTCCATGCCGTGCTGTATGGCCTGTACCCGTTTCGCGCGCGCTTTGCCGCCATGCCCGAACGCTACCGCCAGGAAGTGCAGCGGCTGGCGGAGATCGTCGGGCTGGGAGAGGACGTCTTCAAGCCGGTCAAGCGTTTTTCGGGGGGGATGAAGCGCAAGTTGGAGATCATCCGCAGCCTGATTCACCATCCCAAAGTGCTGTTTCTGGACGAGCCGACCGTGGGCCTCGATCCGGCCAGCCGCCGCAACCTGTGGGACTATCTGGCCACGGTGCGCGCCGAAAACGGCACGACCATTCTGCTGACGACCCATTACCTGGAAGAGGCCGAGCAGTCCGACATGATCTGTATCATCAACAAGGGCCGGGTCGTGTCCTACGGCACGCCCGACGCGCTCAAATCTCAGCTCACCGCCCAGTCCTATCTGTTGGTCGACGCCGCCGACCGGGCCGCCCTGCGCGCCGAACTGCGGGGCGCGGCGATCCTCTTCGAGGAGAATGCTCGCTTCAAAATCTCGCTGGCGGATCAGAATCCCCAGCAGGTGATCCAGCGCATCACGACGCCGCTGTCGCTGGTGAAGACGCATATTCCCACCCTGGAAGATGCCTACCTGGCCATTGTGGATGCCACCCATGACTGATTTCAACGCGATTCTGACCATTGCCTACCGCGATCTGCTCAAGTTCCTGCGCGACCGTCCACGCATCGCGGCGTCGTTCATTTTCCCGTTCGTCTTCATCGCTATCCTGGGATCGAGTTTTCAGGCCAGCATGGGATCGGTGTTGGGCTACAATTTCCTGCTCTACACTTTCACCGGCGTCTACGCCCAAACACTGTTCCAGTCGGCGGCGTTCGGCATCATCTCGCTGATCGAAGATCGCGATAACGACTTCAGCCAGGAGATTTTCGTCTCGCCGATTTCCCGCTACTCGATTGTCTTCGGCAAAATCTTGGGCGAATCGCTGGTCGCGATGGCGCAGGGAATCGGGATTCTGGTCTTTGGCATCGTCGTCGCGCTCACGGCGGGGGTGTCGATCACGGCGGGCCAACTGCTCGGCCTGATTCCGGTCGGCTTCGTCGTGTGCCTGTTGGGCGGCTCCTTCGGGATCGTGATCCTGGCCAACCTGCCCAGCCGCCGCGCCGCCGAACAGGTTTTCCCGTTCATCATGCTGCCGCAGTATTTCCTGGCGGGCGTGTTCAACCCGGTGACGAATCTGCCGCCGGTCGTGACGTTTTTCTCGCTGATCTCGCCGCTGCGTTATGCGGTGGACTTCACGCGTGGCGCGTTCTATACCGGCACCGCCGATTTTGCGCGCGCTGTGCAGTCGGCGCCGCTGCTCGACGTCGCGGTGATCGTCGGCATGTTTGGGCTTTTCCTGGTGGCGGGGACGATCCTGTTTGTGCGCATGGAGCGCAATCGCTAAAAAACCGGTCTCGCTGGGCGGCGAGACCGGGTGACTGATCAGGGGAGGGCGGCGCGCAGGCGGTTGAGACCCTCGTACAACGTGGCCCGCGCACAGGCGAAGTTCAGGCGCACGAAGTCCCGGCCCCGTTTTTCGCCAAACATGCTCCCGTTGCCGAGCGCGACCTGGGCCTGGTCCAGGAAGAACTGGTACGACGACGGCTCGAGCTTGAGGTCGCCGCAGTCCAGCCAGGCCAGGTAGGTGCCTTCGGGCCGGGTGATGCGCACCTGCGGCAGATTTTCATGTACATACGCGACCAGCTCATCGCGATTCTGCTGCAAATAGACCAGGAGCTGCGACAGCCACTCATCCCCGTAGCGATACGCCGCCAGCGCTGCCGTGAAGCCCAGCACGTTCATCGGCGCGTGCGAGTGGGCGACGGCGTCGTTGAGCTTCTTCCGCAAGTCGGGATTCTGTACGATGGCAATCGAGCAGCGCAGCCCGGCGATGTTGTAGGTCTTGCTCGGTGCGAAGAAGGTGATGGTGTGCTGGCTGATGTCGGGCGAGATCGACGCGGTCGGGACGTGCTTACGCCCATCGTAGACCAGATCGCCGTGAATTTCGTCCGAGCAGATCGTCACGCCGTGCTTGAGGCAGATTTCGGCCACGCGCGTGATCTCCTCGCGGGTGAAGACCCGCCCGGAGGGGTTGTGCGGGTTGCAGAACAGCAGCAGCGAGGTCTGGGGCGTGATCGCCGCCTCGAACGCCTCGTAGTCGATCTCGTAACGCAGGTTCCCGTCTTCGACCCGGCACAGCAGATCGACGGGCTGCAAGAAGCGATCCCCGTGGGGCGGGGCCGCCAGAAACGGCGGGTAGATGGGCGTCTGGACCAGCACGCCATCGCCCGGACGGCCTACTAACTGGCTGACCAGATTGATCCCGAATTCCAGCCCTGGCAGAAAGACGATCTCCTCCGGCTGGACGTCCCAACCATAGAGGCGTTTCATGCGCTCGCCCAGCACGCCGGGCAGTTCGGCGGGCACCAGCGGATAGCCCAGGATGCCCTGGTCGATGCGCTCGTGCAGCGCCTGGATCACCGGCCCGGCGGTCGGAAAGTCCATATCGGCCACCCACATCGGCAGCACGTGCTCGCCATACAGATTCCATTTGACGCTGTCCGGCGTGCGCAGCGCCACCGCCTGATCAAAATCGTAAGTAGTCAAGAGATTGCTCCAGATACAACGGTGTCAATGTCGGGAAATTGTACCGGGCAGGGGGGCTTTTGTGAAGTTAGTCCGACTACCCGATCCAGAGTCCCTCTAACCGCACCTGGTAGCCAGCCGGCGCGCGGTTGAGGTAATTGACCAGCCCGCTGTGCCGCCATTGCAGCATACACAGGCGGGGCTGGAAGAAATAGCGCATCCCGATCTTGAGTTCGGCGCGCGTCTGGGTGATCAGCCCCTCGTAGCCTTCCGCGATGTAGTAGCCCATGTCTTTGAAGCCCTTCTGGCGAGGGTTCAGCGGGCCGGTCACACACCACACGACCACGCCGGTCCGGTGATCGGCTTCCATCACCACGCCGCAGTGGGTGATCGGGCAGCCGCACGACATCCCCAGCGGACGCCCAATCAGAATATCGCCGGGCTGCAAGTCCAGCTCGCGGGTGAGCAGTGGGTTATGCGGCAGGATGATCTCGCGGGGGCCGGGTTCTTCGGGGAAATGTTCGAGATAGAAGTCGAAGTCGCGCCCCAGCGTATCTTTCCAGGTCAATTCGCCGGATTTGACCATCGGCTCGCGGCGCGGGTTGCACATCACGAGCGGAATTTGAGCCGAGGCAGCGGGCTGTACGGGCAGGCGATTCTCCGAAAGATGGATGCAGCGTTGGATCAGGTCGGGCTGTTCGTCCAGCCGGGCGGCCAGATCCTCACAGCGGCGGTAGCCGCACAGGCCGCAGTTCAGGCCGGGTAAAACGACAGAAGGTTCAGAGATCATGTCCGGCTCCTCTAATGAGTGACAAACGATCGGGAGGTGATGGGCCGCAGATCTGCCGCGATCGGCGGGAAAATGGCTAAGAACTGGTCTACTTCGGCGTCAGTATTGAAGCGTCCTAACGTGATGCGCAGCGATCCGCGCGCCCGGATGGGATCGAAGCCCATCGCTTGCAAAATGTACGACGGCTCGCTGGCATGGCTGGCGCTGCACGCGCTGCCGGTCGAAATGGCGATTCCCGCCTCGTCCAGGGCCAGCATCAGCCGGATCGCTTCGCCTTCCTGTCCGGCCAATCCCAGGCAGAGGTGGCCCGGCAGCCGCCGGTAGCGGTGGCCGATCAGGTAGGCATTCGGAACGGTGATGGTCAAGCAGTCGATCAGGCGATCTCGCAGGCCGACCAGCCGCGCGGCTTCGACCGCGAATTCCGCCTGGGCGATCTCCGCCGCCTGGCCCAGCCCCACGATTCCGGCGACATTTTCGGTGGCCGAACGCCGACCGCGCTCCTGGCCCCCGCCGTGAATCACGGGTTTCAGCGGCGTGCCCGCGCGCACGTACAAGGCCCCGACCCCTTTCGGCCCGTGCAGCTTGTGGGCGGAGAGGGACAGCAGATCGATCGGGAAGGACTGCATGTCCAGCGGGACTTTGCCCACGGCTTGCACGGCATCCGTATGGAACAAAACTCCGCGTTCACGGGCGATCCAACCTAATTCCAGGATCGGCTGCACCGTGCCGACGACGTTGTTGGCGGCCATGATCGACACCAGCCGGGTGTTGGGTCGCAGGGCCTCGGCCAGTGTGGACGGCTCTACCAGACCGTCGCCGTTCACCGGCAGGTAGGTGATGTCCACCCCCCGCTGTTCCAGATGGTGGCAGACTTCCAGGATCGCCGGATGCTCAATCGCACTGGTGATAAGATGTACGTCGGACTGTCCCAGCGCCTCGACGACGCCCATCAAGGCCAGATTGTCGGCTTCGGTGCCGCTGCCGGTGAAAATGATCTCGTCCGGCGAGGCGTTGAGCAGCCCGGCCACCTGCGCCCGCGCCTGATCGATCACCTGACGCGCTTGCCGTCCGGCCCAGTGCAGGCTGGACGGGTTGCCAAAAATGTCGCTCAGAAAGGGCAGCATGGCTTCGACCACGCGCGGATCGGGCGGGGTAGTGGCGGAATTGTCGAAGTAGATGCGCATGGTCATTCCCCCCGGTAGAAGTTCTGGTTTTCCAGGGCGCGTACCACGCCGAAATGCGACTGCCAACCGATTTCCTTTTTGCCGACGCAGATCGTGCAGGTTCCCACGGGGGGATTGCCGCGCAGCAGCAGGTTAGCCGGATGATGGTTGAAATCGAAGGCGATGTCCTGGGCGGCGGCGATGTGATCGAGCAGGGGGTCGATGCCGATGCCATACAGGGCGTTCACTTCGCGGATGCGCACTCCCGGCGCGACATCCTGAATCCGGGCGCGGAAGACTTCGCGCTCGGCCTGCGAGACCCGGTCGATCTTGGTGACGACGGCGACGTCTGCGAGAGATAACATGGGACCAACTTTGAGGGGGAGGTTCATACCGCTGGTGGCTTCGAGGATGACAAGGCCTAAACCACCATCGACATAAGGCGAGCAGCGCAAACACAAACCCGCCGTCTCGACCAACAGGACATCACAGTCGCTTGCATGTGCCCATTGCAGCGCATCGCCCAGCACCATGACGTTACAGTGATCCGGACACAATTCGCCCGAATAAACCTTGCGCGTTGGGATGCCGAATTCGCGGGCAAACTGCTCGTCTTCCTCGGCGAACTGCACGTCGATTTTCAAGAACGCGGGCCGTCTCCCGGAATCGACCAATTTCTGAATGACATGGCGCAGCACCGCCGTTTTGCCGGTGGTTGCTGGTCCGGCACAGATCACCAGTTTCATAGCCACTGCTCCATTTCAAATGAGGTAATGCGCTCGCCGCGCCGGATTTTGTCTCGCAGAGCCGAAAGAGCATCGTCCAGCTTGCTCACCGCCGTCGAAAGCTGCTGTTCGGCGGCATCGGTGTACAACACCTGGGTGATGCTGCCATTCTGCATGACGATGCGGTAATCGGAGAGCAGGGCAATGCGCGGATCGTGCGTCACGAAGATGAAGATTTTGCGGTGCTGCCGGAGCAGTTCCAGCGCGCGGGTGCGGTGAATCCCGGCGTTTTCCACTTCGTCCAGCAGGACAATGGGCGTATTACAGATGATCGTCGCGTCTGCGATGAGCAGCGCGCGGGTCTGCCCGCCGGAAAGCTCCGTCATCCGGCTCTGGACCAGCACCGGCTCGCCGGTCAACTGGTTAGCAAAAGCCAGCGTGCGCTCGATCACCTGGTGCGTCTGGGTGTTGCGGATGCGCGCATGGGTGTGCAGAAAATCGTAGACCGAGAGGTCGGACAAAAAGGTGGTGTGCTGAGTGATCAGGGCAATCGGGTTATGCGCCGGATCGTCACGGTATTCCAGCGGCGGGCGCGACCCGTTGATCAGAATGCTGCGCCCGGTAGGGGTGTTGGCCTGGGCGAATAATTCGATGTCGTTGATCAGCGTCGTTTTCCCCGATCCGGTTGGGCCTACCACGCTGACAATATCGCCCATTTTGAACTCGATCCGCTCGACGGGTTCCGGCACCCCCGATTTACCATGTCCACCGAGAATGGTGATAGTCTCAATCATGTGACACTCCTCATGATAGCTCGCCCCCATACACAGAGGCGCAGTATATCAGGCCGGGGTGACAATAGCGGGTCCAATTGGGTGATATTTTGGTAACAGTTTTTCAGGGAGGACGACCTGCGAAATGTTGCTGGTAGATCCGGCGCCCCCTCTCCATTACCTTTGAGTGGAGAGGGGGCGCACCCTATCGCGGGGTTGGGAAGGCTGCCGGTTGTGAGAGCAGGCGCTATTCCTTGACCGATCCCGCCGCGATGCCTTCGACGATGCGGCGCTGGAAGATGAAGAACAGCAGAATCAGGGGAATGATGCTGATCACCCCCACCGCCATGATGTCACGGAAGGGGCTTTCGCCGTTGGGACTCTGGAACGACATCATCAACTGGGTGAGCGTGAATTTGCTCGGCGATTTCAGGTAAATGAGCGGTTCCAGGTAGTTGTTCCAGGCCGACATGAAGAAGATCAGGCCCAGGCTGACCATGCCGGGCGCGATGGCCGGGGCGACCACACGGTGAAACACGCCGAATTCGCTGCACCCGTCGATACGCGCGGCGTCCAGCAGTTCATCCGGAAAGCGATAGATATACTGCCGCATGAAGAAGATGCCGAAGGCGGTGGCCGCGTTGGGAATGATGATCGCGAAGAACGAATCGATCAGCCCCAGCTCGACGATGATCTTGTACTTGGGGATGATGGTCACCGCCGGAGGGACCAGCATCGTCGCTACCAGAAACGCGAACAAAAAGCGGCGGCCCGGAAAATTGTGCTTGGCGAAGGCATACCCGCCCAGCGTGCAGAAAAACAGCGTGGTGAGGGCGGAGGTAGTGGACAGCACCAGCGTGTTGACGAAGGCCTGATCGGCCCCTCGGTCCAGCACGTTATGGAAGCCGTCCAGCGTCATGCGCGACGAAATGAGGATGGGCGGATGGTGGAAGACCTGATCGATGGGCTTGAATGAGGAACTGAGCGTCCAGACGAACGGCAGCAGCATGAACGCCGCCAGCAGAAACAGGGCGAGATAGACCATCCCCCGCACCGCAGTCTGTATGATCGTTTTCGTCATGGTCGCCGTCCTCATTTCTCACGCTCGCCAAAATAGCGGAACTGGATGAACGTCAGCACGGCGATCAACATGAAATAGACGTAGGCTTCGGCAGAGGCGCGCCCGAATTTGAAGTGCCGGAACCCGGTGTTGTAGATCAGGATCATCGGTGTCTGCACGGCGCGCTTGGTGCCGCCATTCGGTCCGGCCAGCGCCATGACCTCGTTGAACAGGTTGAAGGTCCCAATCGTGGACAGCACCAGCGAGAACAGGATCACCGGGCGCATCAGCGGGACGGTGATGAAGGTAAAGGCCTGCACGCTGTTCGCCCCATCGACGCGCGCCGCATCCGTCAGGTCATTCGAGATGGTTTGCAGCCCGGCCAGCATGATCACCATGTTGTAGCCCAGCCAGCCCCAGATCAGCATGATCGAGAGCGAGACCTGGGTGCCCGTGACCGTATCCAGCCAGGCGACTTTTTTGAGTCCCAGCCAGGCCAGGATTTCGTTGAACGTGCCGCCCTGGGTGCCGAGCAGGATCTGGAACACGAAGCCCGCCGCGATCATCGAGGTGACGTAGGGCATGAACAGCGTCGTACGGAAGAAGCGGAACAGGCGCACATAACCCGAATTCAACAGCACGGCCAGCACCAGGGCCAGCAGGGTCATGAGCGGCACGTACATGAAAAAGAGCTTGACGCTGTGCATGACCGCGTCCCAGAACAACTGGCCCTTGTCGCTGAACACGAACTGGTAGTTTTCCAGGCCGATATAGGTCATCGGGCGCACGCCGTTCCACTCGTGCAGGCTCAGGTAGAGCGAATAGCCGATGGGAAACAGGCCGAAGATGGCGAACAAAAGGTAGAAGGGTGAAATAAAAACATACGCCCAACGGTGCCGCCAGATATCGCGTGAAAGGAGCTGGAGTCGTCCGAGGCGGGGCCGGGCAGGGGCAGCGGTCATGGTCTGCATCAAAATATTCTCCCCGATCATAGAAAACGTGGATATACAGTCTCGGACTGTATATCCACCGGTCGAGCTGATCTTATTTTACTCGATATTGGCTTCGATCTCGTCCGCGGCCTCTTGCAGCGCGTCCTGGGCCGAAGCCTCGCCTGTCGCATAGCGTTGGATGGCAATCGCGACATTTTCGTTCATCAGGGCGTAGTTCGGGCCGTAGATTGTCGCCGCAGGGATCTGCTGCAACGCATCCGCGTAGATCCGGCGCACCGGCTGGCCCGCGAAGAACTCGTCGGGGGTGTCGAAGATCGGGCTGTCGAAGGCGGGCAGGTACGAGGGGAACAGGCCGGTTTCTTCGAAGATCTGGTTGGTGATGTCGGCATTCAGCGAAATCCACGCGGCCAGCGCCCACGCGGCGTCTTTGTTCTTGCTCTGTTCGGGGATGACGAACACCGAGCCACCATCGTTCGCGGCCTGTGCGCCGCCTTCCTTGAACGCGGGCATGGGCACCACGCCCCACAGGCCCGTCGTGTCAGGGGCGATCCAGCGGCGCAGGTTGCCGTCCATCCAGGACGCGCCTACGTACGAGGCGACCGCGATGCTGGGATCGGCGAAGTCGGCGTACCAGGGGTCCTGCCATTCTTCAGTGTCGGAGACGAGATCGGCATCCCAGAAGCGCCCGAACATTTCGAGCACGGCGACATTGTCGTCGCTGGCGACCGTGACGTCGTCGCTTTCGGCATCATAATAACCGCCGCCCATCGACCACAACACTTTTTCGAACATGCGCGCGTTGTTGTTGGCTTTGCTGTGCTGGAAGCAGTAATGGCCGGTCTTTTCTTTGATGGTCTGGCAGGTGTTGAAATAGGCATCCCAGGTGGGGACCAGCGCGGCGACCGCTTCGGGATCGCTGGGCAGCCCGGCCTGCTCGAAGACGTCCCGGCGGTAGTACAGCACGACGGGGCCAGCATCCCACGGCACGGCGTACAGGCCGCCGTCATATTCGACATCCTGCCACCGGAAGGGGAGGATATTGTCATAGTCCGCGCCGATGCGGTCCTTCAGGTCGGTCAGCCCGCCCAGGTGGACGAATTCGCTCACGTGCGAGCTTTCCACCAGGCACAGATCGCAGGCACCTTCACCGGCGGTCAGGGCCAGCGCCAGGTTCGTGTAGACGTCGCCGGTGCCATAGTTGACCAGCTCGATCTCGATGTTGGGATAGGCCGCGGCGAACTGGTCCATTACGCCGGACGAATAGAGTCCGTCGGTGGCGTTGGCCCAGGCCCAGACGACGATCTTGCCCGAAACCGAGGTGTCCTGCGCCTGGGCATTCAGCCCGGCTGGCAGCATCACGAGGACGGCGAGCAGCAACAAAACCAATTTTCTACGCATGTTTTTTCTCCTCATTTATTTCAAGAAACTTTTGGTCCAGGTGGGGGGCCTGTGGATTTTCAACACGTTGTCAACGCGTGTTGACTACACCTGTAAAACAGTATAAACTGAATTAGTGATGCACGTCAAGCCACTCAATTCAGGACCTGTCCATGCGTATAAAGACTTTGTTCAACGCCGGTTGGCTGTTCGCGCCCCACAAACTAGATTTTGATGCGCCGGATGATCAGTTCGAGCCGGTCGTTCTGCCCCACACCAACCGCCTCTTTGCGCACCGGATGGTGGATGCCGCCGACTATCAATTCGTCTCGACCTATCGCAAACGCTTCCGGCTGCCGGAGACGCTCGCCGGGCGGCGGGCCTGCGTGGATTTCGACGGGGCGCTGGTCGCCAGCACCGTCTACTGCAACGGCCAGCCGGTGGGCAGTCACCTGGGCGGCTACACGCCGTTTTCCGTCGATCTGACGCCATATCTGAACGACGGCGAGAACGTCCTCACCGTGCACCTGGACTCGACCGAGCGGTCGGACGTCCCGCCGTTCGGCAACGTCGTGGATTATCTGACCTTTGGCGGCCTCTACCGCGATGTGCATCTCCGCCTGGTCGATCCCTGCCACATCCGGCAGGTGTTCCCGCGCCCCACCGACGTCCTGACCGCGCCCGGTCTGACGTGCGATCTCGCCCTGAGCGAGTACCGTCCCGGCCTGCGGGTCCAGGGCGTGCTGTGGGATGCGGCAGGGCAGGTCGTCGCCGCGACGGAACATCTCCCCGGTGCCGAGGAGTCGAGCTTCGCGTTTCCGGCCCCCCTGGCGGTCACGCTGTGGTCGCTGGAGGCGCCCACCCTCTACACGCTGGACCTGACCCTGCTCGACGGCAGCACGCCGCTGGACGAAGTGCGGATTCGCCTGGGCTTTCGCGCGGCGGAATTTCGCGCCGACGGCAGGTTTTATCTGAACGGGGAGCCGCTCAAGCTGTTCGGCCTCAACCGCCACCAGACCTACCCGTATATCGGGGCGGCGGCTCCGGCCCGCTTGCAGCGTCAGGACGCCGACCTCATCAAATTCGAGCTGGGCTGCAACGTCGTCCGCACCGCCCACTATCCGCAGTCCCCGCACTTTCTGGATCGCTGCGACGAGATTGGGCTGCTGGTCTTCGAGGAGATTCCGGGCTGGCAGTACATCGGGGATGCGGCGTGGCAGGCGCTGGTGCTGCGTGACGTGCAGGCCATGATCGAGCGGGATCGCCACCGCCCGTCGGTGATGCTGTGGGGCGTGCGTATCAACGAGTCGCCGGATCACGCCGATCTGTACCGGCGCACGAACGCCCTGGCCCGCGCGCTCGATCCGACGCGGCCCACCGGCGGCGTGCGCGATTTTTTGAAGAGCGAGTTTCTGGAAGACGTCTTCACGTACAATGATTTTTCGAACACGGTGGTCGAGCCGGTCTACCAGCCGCACCTGATCACCGAATTTGCCGGGCACATGTTCCCCACCAAGACCTGGGACCACGAAGAACGGCGCGTCCACCATGCCCTGCTGCACGCCAAAGTGCAGAATCTTCAGCTTGGCTCGGATCGGGTGGCCGGGGCCATCGGGTGGTGCGCCTTCGATTACCACACCCATCGCGAATTCGGATCGGGGGATCGCGTCTGCCACCACGGCGTGATGGACCTGTTCCGGCTGCCCAAATGGGCCGCCTACGTCTACCGGAGCCAGCTTCCGCCCGACCGTGCCATCGTCTTGCAGGCGGCGACGCACTGGACGATGGGCGACCGGGGCGGGGGCGGCAACAACCCGCTGACGGTGTTTAGCAACTGCGACGAAATTGACGTGTTCATCGGCGAGTCGTGCATGGGGCGCTACCAGCCGGATCGCGCGGCGTACCCCCACCTCGCGCACCCGCCCTTTACGATCCGCTGGCCGGACGATTACGTGCCCTGGGGACAGGCCTTCGAGGATCTGCGGATCGTCGGCTATCGCCAGGGAAAAGCCGTCGCCGAGCAGCACATCGCCTCCGATCACGTGCCGCACGCCCTGACGCTGGCGGTGGATGTCCCCCGGCTCGCGGCGGATGGCGCCGATATGACCCGGCTGACCGTGAAAATTACCGACCGTTATGGTAATATTCTGCCCTATGCGCTGTGCGTCGTGCAGGTCGAGATCGAAGGCCCTGCCGCGCTGATCGGCGAGAATCCGCTGCCCCTGATCGGGGGGCAGGCCGCCCTCTACGTCAAGGCGGGACAGCAGGGCGGAACGATCCGGATCACCGCCTGCACACCCGGTTTACCCTCAGTGACGATTACCCTGGTAGCCGAAAACGCGACCGGGTCAGGAGCTGTGTGATGAATGAATCCAGGGACATGGTGACTCAGGAGGATGTGGCCGCGCGGGCGGGGGTGTCGCGGGCGGTAGTCTCCTATGTCCTGAACAACGGCCCACGCAAGGTGTCCGCCGAGACGCGCGAGCGGGTGATGCAGGCCATCCAGGAGTTAGGCTACCGCCCCAACAAGTACGCCCAGCGCCTGAAACAGGGCAGCGATGCGGTCAAAAATACCATCGGCATCGTGACCGGCGGCCAGAGTTATAACATGCTGAAGCGGCCTTACTACAACCTGGTGATGGCCGGATTGTACGACAGCGCCCACCAGTTGAACCAGCACATTCACTTTTTCAGCTTTTTCGACGCGCTTCGCGATCCGATCTTCTTCAACAAGAATATCCACCCCGACGAGATTTCCTCGCTGATCCTGATGCTGCCCAACCTGATCACGGCCACGCCGGGCTACGAGGAAATTCTGGAGGCCATGATCCAGCGCATCGACAACATCATCTGTTTGGAAGACTCGATTGGCGGGCTGCCCGCCGTCATCTTCGACCGGGCGGCGGCGGCTCGCCTGGCGGTGGAGCACCTGATCAAGCTCGGCCACCAGCGCATTGCTTTTCTGGCCATCGACGACCAGCGGCGGCAGGGCTATAAGCAGGCCATGTTCGAGAACGGGCTGCCCTTCGACGAGCGCCTGATCCGCATCCTCTCTGACGCCGAACCGGTCCAAACGGCCTACGATCATGCGCTGGACCTGTTCGGATCGGCGCCGCGGCCCACGGCGCTGTTCACCGCCAACGACGAGTCGGCCATTGCCGCGATTGCTGCGCTGCACGACCTGGGGCTGCGCGTGCCGCAGGACGTCGCCATCACCTCGATTGACGACATCGAACTGGCGAGCATGATCCGCCCGGCGTTGACCACCGTCGATGTCCCCAAGCGCCGGATGGGCGCGTATGCCATCCAGTTTTTGATCTCCCAGCGCGAACTGCTGTCCCCGCGTTCGGCCTCGATGGTCCTGCCGGTAGAGCTGATCGTCCGCGAGTCGTGCGGCGCGCCCCGCTAGCCAGGCCGGATCACCGTCCGGCCCGGCCCTAAAAGCGGCTAGGGCTGCACGCGCGTGATCACGATCCTAAAACCGTAATATTTGGTCAATGGGGCAGTGTCGCGGGCTGCCGCCTGGATGTAGGCCCAGTTCGTATCCCACGCGCCGCCGCGCAGGACGATTCGGTCGCCCCCCGCCGGGCCGGTCGGATCAAGCTGCCGCCCGGTGGAGTATGCGCCATACCAGTCGGTGGTCCATTCGCTGATATTTCCCAACAGATTGAGCGCCCCGACCCACGACGCCCCGTTTTCGAAACTGCCGACCGGCGCTACCATCCGGTAGCCGTCGTCATAGTTGTAGTCACGCTTGTCCCAGTTGCAGTTTTTATCGCAGTAATTCAACCGCAGGCCATCGTACTGGTTGCCCCAGGGATAGGTCAGGCCCTCCGGTCCGCGCGCGGCGTATTCCCACTGCGCTTCGGTCGGCAGACTGCCCCCGATCCACTGGGCATACATCGTCGCCTGCTCCAAGGTGACCATCGCCGGATACTCTCCGACCATCGGATCATCCCAGGAGGCGTTCGGATAGCGCGAACTGGGATATCCCGGCAGAAAACACACGCCCGCGTCTACACAGGCCTGGTACTGCCGGTTGCTGATCTCGGTCTGCCCGATCCAGTAGTCGCTCAAACACACTTCGTGCGCCGGACCCTGCCGTTCGAAAAACACCCGGTCGCACTGGCCCTTGCCCCAGACGAATTCGCACTGCTGCCAGGCCGCCGCGATCTGCGCTTCAGAGCTGCCCATCATGAAACAGCCGCCGGGCACATGGACCAGCGGCACCCCGCTGAAATCCTGGATTTCCGGGGTCCAGGCTGCATTGCTGGTCCCAACCTGGAACGCGCTGGCCGGAGCTACCGGGGTAACGGTGGGCGTGGGAACCGTAAGAGTGGGCATCACGAAAGCCGGGGTTGGTGTCACCTGGGGGGCCGGATCGGGCGGCATCACCACCCGAAACCCGACTACGCCGCTGCCGCTGCCGGGTGAATTGTAATCGCGATAGGTGGCGCGCACCGTGTAAGCCGACTCCGCCCACGATCCGCCCCGGACCACCCGCTGATCGCCGGACGCCGGGCCGGTAGGGTCGGACTGCGACTCGGCAGGATAGGTTCCATACCAATCCGCGACCCATTCCCAGACATTACCCGCCATGTCCAGCGCCCCGACCCACGACGCCCCACTGGCCAGGCTGCCCGCTGGAGCAGTTTGGGCAAAACCATCGCTGTAGTCGCCGCTGCGCCACTCCTCGCCGCAGTTCGCGTCGCAGAAGTTGACCCGCGCCCCGTCAAAGTCGTTGCCCCAGGGATAAGTCCAGGCTTCGGGGCCGCGCGCCGCATATTCCCATTGGGTTTCGGTCGGCAGACTACCCCCGACCCATGCCGCATACGCCGCCGCCCCGTCCCAGGTCACGTACACGACCGGGTAGCCCGCATATGCCGGATCGTCATACCACGCTCGATCAATAGGTGGCGTGCAGACTCCGGCGTCCACACAGGGCCGGTACTGGGCGTTAGTGACCTCGGTTTGCCCGATCCAGTACGCCTCCAGGCACGCCTCGTGCACGGGCGTTTCGTCCCCTTCGCCGCTCGCACTGCCCATCAGGAAACACCCGGCAGGCACCGACACCATCGACACTCCGTTTTTGTCCTGCCGGGACGGCGTCCAGCCGGTGTTGCTGTCTCCCGCCGCGAAGGGACCGTGTACGGCCTGGGCAGGCACCGGCGTGGGAAAGAGCACGGCAGATGGATCGGCGGGCATGACGATGCGAAAACCGAGGCTGGTTTTGCCTTCCCGTCCGCCCGGCAGTCCGGTGGTCCGGAGGACAGACCGCGTGTCCGAAGCTTCACTGTACCACGCACCTCCACGCAGCATATGCCGGTCTCCTCGCGCCGCTCCGGTGGGGTCGATCTGCCCCGCGGCGGAATAGGGTCCCCACCAGTCATTGGTCAGTTCCCAGGCATTCCCGGCCATATCCAGCGCGCCGATCCACGAGGCCCCGTTGGGGTAGGTCCCGACCGGGGCCGTAAACCAGTAGCCGTCGTCATGTGTCGTATCACTCCATTGGGAGTCACAGTTGATGTCGCAGTAATTGAGGCGCGTGCCGTCGAACTCATTGCCCCAGGGATAGTTCAGGCTCTGCGGGCCGCGGGCGGCATATTCCCACTGCGCTTCGGTCGGCAAACTGCCTCCTGCCCAGGTGGCGTAGGCCGTGGCGTAGGTCCAGGTGATGCCCACGACCGGGTGATTGGCATAGGCCGGATCGCCATACCCCAGGCTGTCCGGAGCTTCACACGCTCCGGCCTCGACGCACCGCTGATATTGCGCGTTCGTGACTTCCGTCTGCCCGATCTTGTAGGCGTTCAGGCAAACTTCGTGCACGGGGTCCGCCCGGGTATAGGGATCGTCATCTCCCATCATGAAACATCCGGCGGGTACCTCGATCATCACCGGCTCGCGAATTTCCGGCGCGGGTGCCGGAGTGGAAGTGGGGAATTCAGCGGGAAACACCACGCGCAGACCCATGTTTCCCCGGTAGTCAGGGTCTCTCGACAGGCGTGTGTCGGCGCGCATGTCTTCAACTTCGCGCGAGTAATAGTCCCCGCCGCGTGCCACGAATCTTTCGCCGGTTAGCGGTCCGGTAGGGTTGACCTGCCGTCCGATTTTGTAGGTTCCATAGCGGTCGGCTACCCATTCGGACACATTGCCCGCCATATCCAGCGCGCCCACCCACGAGGCTCCAGCGGGAAAGCTGCCCACGGGGAATGTTCCGGAACCGATCCCGGTGTAGGAGGAGTCACGGTATTTCGAGACACAGTGCGGATCGCAGTAATTGAGGCGGGTGCCGTCGAACCCATCGCCCCAGGGATAGACCCAGTTATCGGGACCGCGCGCGGCATATTCCCACTGCGCTTCGGTGGGTAGACTTCCGCCGAGCCACATCGCATACAGGTGCGCCCCTTGCCAGGTCACGCCGTCCACCGGCAGGCGGCCCGACTCCGCCTCGTCATAGTGCGTGGGAGTGTAGTCTTTGCAGACACCCGCCTCGACGCCCCTGCGGGTTTGGGGGTTGGTCCACTCCGTC
>CAYRWY010000031.1:7482-25273 GCA_964427955.1 uncultured Anaerolineaceae bacterium | reverse complement strand
CCGGCCCGTAGCCCGCTCGTAATGCGCTGCCGTCGTGGCGATGAAATCCTCGACGGCGCCGGTCTCCACCAGGGCAACCACGACGCCCGCTTCGCCTCCGCCACTGTACCGGGCGCCATAGCAACCAGGCTGCTGGGTCGCCGCTTCGACCATCGCGTCCAGCGCGGGCGAACTGCTCCCGTAATCATCGCGCGCGCTCCGGTACGACTCGGTCATAAGCGCTCCAAAACCGGCGGCATCACTCCGTTCGAGCATCTGGATACCGCGTTGGACGCGCGCAATCTCGGTGACGACGTGATGCGCGCGGCGGAACTGTTTTTCGGTTACCACCGACTCAAACTGCCCCAACTGCTCCAGGCTGACATCGCGGAGCTTTTTGACACGGCTGTCCACCAGCGCGATGGTATGGGTCACCGTATGGACGTCTTTGGCCCGCTCGCCATAGCTGGACCCGACCAGCTCGCGCCGCGTGTTGGTATCACAGATCACCACCTGAGCCGATGGCGGCAGCAGGAGATGGCGATGATCCAGGCTGCGGCAGTCCAGCCAGAGCGCATGACCCTGGTACGCGTGCAGACAGGTGAACTGATCCTGGACTCCGATCCCCAGGCCCATGTACTCGCGCTCGACTTCCTGGCCAAGCAGGGCCAGTTCTTTCGAATCGATCCGCCAACCCTCCAGGGCCTGCCAGGCAATCGCGAAGGCTTCTTCGACGGCAGCAGAGGAGCTGAGGCCCGCGCGCATGGCGAAATTGCCCAGGAACGCCGCGTTAATCCCTTTGATCTTCAGTCCCCGGCGTCTCAAAGACCAGGCCATCCCTGCCGGGTAGAGCGCCCAACGCGGCAGCGGGTCGCCTACGGCGTCGGCGTGGTTATCGAGATGGTGAAAGGAGAGCGCTGCCGACTCATCCAGATCCGCCGCATACAGCCGCACCAGATCGCCCGAGCCATAGCCCGCCGCCAACCAGATTTCCCGGTTGATGGCGATGTTGATGACGGGGCCGTCGTGCATATCGACGTGGCCGCCGAGCAGGTTCACGCGCCCAGGGGCACGTACAAAGACATCCGGTGCTTGTCCAGGATAGGCGTGTTCGAAGGCGGTGATCAGTGTTCTGGGCAGGGCGGTCGTAGTATACATAATCCTCAACGATCAACGAATTAGCCACGCAAATCAACGAGAATGCCGCGCTGCTGCAAGGCGGCGGCGAGATCCTGTTCCTGGCCTTCGCGGACGATGACTGCCGTTGGACCCAGGGCAGCCCCCAGGTAGCGACGCAGATCCGGCGTTTCCAGGATCGCTTGCAAAGCGTCGGGCGAGTTAGCCCGCAAGATGACGGCGTGCGTGATCCACAGGTCGGCGCTGCCGGTCCGCTCCCACTGGGAGAGCATCTGGACGACCGACTCAGGCAGCGTGCCCCCGCTGGTCCGGCGCAAAAACGCCTGCACCGCGTCCGCCTGGATTCCCTGTGCTGCGGCCCGTTCCAGGCTGGACGGCGTCAACCGGTACGTGTATGGATCACCGGCAGCGGTCCATTCGGTGATGCGTGCCAGTTGAAAACGCTCGTAGCGGCTCAACGTGCGCGGCGCGTGGATCGTGCCATCCGGGGCCGTATCGAGCGACGGGCGATCCTCGGCGGGGTCCGGCCAGTCGCCAGTGCCGCACAACGCGCGCCCGTAAACCGTCAGGCGGCAGAGTGTACCACCATCGCCCAGGTCTACCAACCCCAACCAGTGCATTGGGCCGGTCAAAATGAAGCGCAGCACCGCGCCATCGACGCGATCCCAGTTCTCGAAGCCGCGCAGGTACTCGCCGGTCTCGGCATCGCGGATGTACCAGCTTTGATAATCGCCTGCCGGGCGCTGAAAGTCCGGCTCTTCCGTGTAGACCTGTTCGACCAGGTCGTCGAGCGGCCACCAATCCGCCGGAGGGACCATCTCCAAAAAGGTCAGGATGGTCTGCCGCGCCAGCAGCGGATCGCCGCGCCAGTTGGCCTCTTCCACCTGTAAACCGGGGGTATACAGCAGATCGTTGAACAGGGTGCAGTTGCGCCAGGCTTCCGCCAACGCCCGCACCTGCCGGGGGCGAGATTCCTCCAGCCAGCGGCGCGCCTGGGCCGGGGCCGGTTTGAAAACGTCTCCTTCATGCGCGGCCAGGCCCATGCTGCTGGACAGCGCGACCAGCAGGGCCACCGCCGCCGCCGAGTGCTCTCCCAGCCACCACCCGGCCATGCCGTCCATGATCTGGCGGTGGAGAGCGGGCTTTTCGATGGGCACGCGCTGATTTTGCAGATAAGCCAGCAGCGTGGTGAGATCATCGACCAGGATGGTCGTCGCCTGCTTCACCGTTTCCGGCTCGAACTCGCCGCTGCCTTCCCAGACGACGCGGGCGGGTTCCGGCGCTTCTTCTTCCAGGTCGAAGCCGGTAGCGTGCGTGGGCAGCACCGCCGCCAGATCGGGCGCGACGTAGATAAAGGTCTGCATCCCGGTCTTGCTCTGATCGTACGCCAGCGCCACCAACCCGCGATAGTACAGGGCTTCGGTCGCGTTGGCGGGACTGAGGTGCGGCTTTTCGCGGTCGCGCCGCCCTGGTCCCATCTGGCGCAGCGCGCCAAACAGGCGGCTGAACTGCACCTCCGTCATCTTGTGATCAGCCGCTGCCAGCAGCGTTTGCAGCGCGCCCCGCTCGGCATCGGTCAGGCGCGACCATTCGCGGGCGGCCCGTTCCGGTTCGAGCATGGCAGCGGCCAACACCTCGGCGGCGGCACGACGATCCAGCGATTCTTCCAGATCGACGTCCCACCGCCGCGCGATGATGGCTACCAGGCCCGGATCGTGTTCCATCAAAGTCGGTAGCAGCGTTTGCATAGTCCCTACATCAACGATCTAGTGTCGAACAGCCCGATTCCCACAGCGACGGCCATGCGCCGTGCTGCATATGATAATAATCTTCCACGATGCGGCGGACAATAGGCGCGGCCACTTCGGACCCTTCGCACGAGTTTTCGACGATCACCGCAATGGCGATCTCCGGATCATCCTGGGGCGCGAAAGCCGCGAACCACGCTTCGGGCTTGACGCCCTCCGTGCCGGTCTGGGCCGTGCCGGTCTTGCCGCACACGATCACGGACTTGCCCTGGAAGTCGTACCATTCCTGGAACATATAGTTGGCCGTGCCACTGGGGTCCACCGTGACGTCGCACATCGCCTGCTGAATCAAGGCAAAGGTCGCGGGGTCGAAATTCAGCACCGAACTCACCGTGGGCTGCGCCTGGTAGGCCGCCGATTCGCCGATGATCTGCACGCGGTCCACCAGGTACGGCTTCCACAGCGTGCCCCCATTCGCCACTGCCGCTACCATGCGGGTGATTTGCAGGGGAGTGATTTGCAGTTCCCCTTGACCGATGACCAGATTCAGGTTGTCAGAGATGTTCCAACCGCGGGCGGCTGTCTGAAAGATCAGTTCCTCGTTGGGAACCTGGCCGATTTGTTCCGGCAGATCGGTCAACCCGGTGGAAACGCCCAGGCCCATCTTGTAGGCATAGTCGGTGAGGAGCTGCGGGTCTTTCTGGTACAGATTCGCGCCCAGCTCCCAATAGTAGGGATCGCACGAGTACATCAGCGCGTGCGGAAAATCGACCCAGTTGTGTCCGGTCGGCAGCCAGTCCGTGCGATAGGGCACGCCATCCCCCCAGGTTTCGGCCCCGTACCACGTGCCGGTACACGTGATGCCGGTTTGAGCCGTATAGACGCCGCTGTCCAGTCCGGCGGCGGTCGAGATGATCTTGAACACCGACCCGGCGGGATAGAGGCCCATCGTGGTCCGGTTCAACAGCGGCGAGCGCCAATCACTTTCCATCGCCGCGATCTGATCGCCGCGATTCCAGGCGGGCGAGTCCGGGTTGAACAGGCTGGGATCGAAGCCAGGGTAGCTGACCATCGCGAGAATTTCGCCGGTTTTCACGTTCATCACGACGGCGGCAGCGCCCGGCGAGGTGGTCGACCACGTCGCAGTGCCCTTATTGTAGGCTTCGGCGAACGCCTGCTGGACCGCGGTTTGCAGGTCGCGGTCAATGGTCAGGTAGAGGCTCTGTCCGGGCGTCGCCTGGGCCTCGGCCAGCACACGCAGCGGGTCGCCGCCCGCCGGTGAGGTGATGACCAGCTTGCCGCCGGGCTTCCCGGCCAGCCAGTCCTGATAGGATTTTTCGATCCCGGTCTGGCCGATCATGGCGTCGGCAGGGTAACCCTTTTTCTCATATTCGGCCACCTGGTCGGGCTGCAACTGCGAGACGTACCCGATCACGTGCGGGGCCACTTCGCCAAAATAGCGCCGGGTGTTGCGCACGACCGTATCCTGCGCGTCATCGCCGATGGCGCACGCTTCCAGCAGGTTCTGTTCGTACTGCTGGTAGGTTTCGGGATCGATCTCGCCGATAGGGAAAATAGTATCGGGGTTATACTTGTCGAATTCCGCTTGCAGATCGGCGGTCTCGCGGTGGAACAGACTCGACATCAGGTTGATACAGGCGGTTTCGTCGGCAATGTCCTGCCGGACCAGGTACAGGGTGATCGCGCGCCCATTCTGGTCGGCCATCACCTTACCGTTGCGGTCGTAGATGTTGCCCCGGTTCGGCATCGTCTGCTGGCGATCCAGGCGGGCGCCTTCGGTCAGCTCGGCAAAAATGTCCATCGTCGACCACGCCACCCGCCAGCCTTCCGGCGTCTCGATCAGGCGCATGATGCGGGCCGGGTCCTTGATGTCGGGGAACATTTCGGAATGAAACGTCACGTCGTATTGGATGGCCGCCGTCGTGCCCTGGCGGAGCGAATTGGTCACCTGAGTCTCCAGGGATGTCAGCGTGATCTGCGTGGCCGCGTCCTGATATTCCCCCGTAAAGTCATCCAGAGTATAAGCGTCGCGGCTGTTGGGGCTGATCAGCCCGTACATCGCGCCGTAGTCTGCCTGCCGCCAACCTTTCAGAAAGGTCTCGGCCACCTGTTCCGCCTGTTCCAGCGTCAGCGGCGAGGTCTGGTTGCCTGCGCCATCGCCCCCGGTGGGCGAGTTGGAGCTGGTGCAGGCGGTCAGCATGACGAGTCCGGCCAATCCCCACGAAATGACATTGCGCAAACGTGCTTTGTACATAAGGCGCTTCCCTAAAACTAAGCGAGGGCAAAGCCGGAACGATCTTCCGCCTTCACCCCCAGACTTCATCAAGCGCGTCGTGAACCGGTCCCCTGACCGTTTAGAATGATCGCCGTAACGTCGCACTGGTAGCGGTGCTGCTGCTGGCACACCCCCGGGACATCGACCGCGGGCTGCACCCCGAAGGTGCGCAGCGCCCGCAGCAGATGGCAGAGCGGCAGCCCCACCACGTTGGCATAACACCCGCTGGTCAACACGGCGGGGTGAAAACCGGCATGTTGGATGGCGTAGCCCCCGGCTTTGTCGAACGGATCGCCGAGGGCGATGTAGTCTTCCATTTCGCGCTCGGTATAGTCGCGCATGGGCACATCGGTCATGGCGGTTTCGGTCACCCGCCGCCCGCTGACGATGTCGAGCAGCGTGAGGGCGGTATGCACCTGGTGCACGCGCCCGCGCAGTTGGCGAAGCATGGCGCGGGCCTCGTCGGCGTCCGCCGGTTTGCCGAGAATCATATCGCCATCGGCCACGGTCGTATCTGCCGCCAGGATCAGCCCGGCCCCTTCGACACGCTCGCGCGCCGCCTGGGCTTTGGTCTGGCTCAGCCGGACGGTATAGGCTGACGCCGTTTCGCCGGGATGATAAGTTTCGTCAATATCGGTCTTGACCAGATCGAACGACAGCCCGATCCAGCCCAGCATCTCGCGCCGCCGGGGTGAGCCAGACGCCAGAATAAGTCGTGTGGGGTTCGTTGAAGTCACCTTGTTGTCCACGGACGTTAGAAAGAGATCTTGCGATTCTGGAACATCAAGCCGAAGCCGCGCCGCGTGACCAGGTAGTCGTGATCGGGATCGGCGTCGAGCAGGCGCTTACGCAGGCGGCTGACCAGCGCGTCAATAGTCTGATCGGTCACCTCTTCGGCGCTGCCCCACACGTATTCGATCACCTCTTCGCGCGTCACGATGCGCCCGGCATGTTCGACCAGCAGCGCCAGCAGCGAAAACTGATTGGGACTGAGCGGGGGATCGAGCAGCGTCCCGGCGATCATCACCTGCGCCGTGTCGATGTCGATCTCCAGCCCGGGCCGGGGGATCTGCACCGGATCGATCTGCGCGGTCGTCACCGGATCGTCGAAGACCCAGGTGCAGATGTGCGCGAAGCTGATGATATCGCCCGCGCGCAGACGGTACGCCTCGCCCTGCGGCAGACGGCGATCGTTCACAAACGTGCCGTTGGTGCTGCCCATATCCTCTAAAAAGATATTGTGGTGGTCGCTGGTGCAGCGGGCGTGCAGCCGCGAGACTTCGGTGGTATCAAACACAAAACTACATTCGCGCGAACGGCCCACGGTAAACGGAAATGACACCAGATCGACCGTCTTGCCTTCACGCTCCCCTTTTTGAATCAAAAATCGTTGTACCGATGGCATGGCACACCTTAGCCTGTAATGCACGGGCGTTATTTCTCAGTATGACGAACCTTCGAGCGTGCTCCTTGTCGTTACGATGACGGGACTCCCACGCTTACCCCGTGCTCAGCCCACTTCTTCACTATTATCCTCGAACGCAAGATCGACGGGCTGGCCGGTGCTCGCTTCCAACCCGATCCGGCGCTCGAAGTCGGCCAGGGCCGCTTGAAGCTGCTGCTGGCGCAGGCTGCTGGTCACGTCGCCGCGCGTGCGCTCCAACACCCCGCGCAGCGCATCCACCCGGCGGCGCAGCCCCCCGGTGATCGCGTCGTGGAAATCGAAGGCGAACAACACGCTGTAGATGGCGTCCATCGCTTCGAGCAGCCGCTCGGATTCCCCCGAATGCCCTTTGCGCAGGATGTCCAACACCTGGCGGCGCAGCTCGCTGGCAGCTTCGGCCAATCCATTGAGATAGGTCGAATTCTCGACGCCCAGCGATCTGGGGGTCGGCAGCGGCTCGTTCCGCACCAGGGCGAAGGTCACGAACGCCTCGACGTATTCTTTCAGGGCATCCTGGGTATAGCCGCTGTGATACAGATCGGGATAGCCGCTGACCTGCGCGCGGATGTCGTCGGCAGCCTGCCGGGCGGTAGCCAGGCGCTGCTGGGCGTTGTCCCATTCCTGGCGGTGGACGGCACGGATGGCGTTGGCGCAGTGCTGGATCAGCATACGAGACTGGTTGATGGCCGCGTCACGGGCGGCGTTTTTCGCTTCAAACTCCTGGCGAATGTCGTCGGCAATTCCGTCCAGGATATCCAGGTTACTCATTCTTCGGGTCCTTGTTGTTGGGATCTTCCGGTTCATCCCCAGGGCGAATGGTGCTGAACAGTTGATCAGCTAAGGTCGTGCGCGGCGGGAGCTTGATCTCGCCGTATTGGGTCTCGTAACGTTCGATGTTTTCTTCGAGCGCCTTGAGCAGCATCTTGGCATTGGTCGGGGTGAGCACCAGGCGGGTGCGCACGCGCGCCTTGGGCAGATTAGGCAGAAT
This sequence comes from uncultured Anaerolineaceae bacterium, assembly GCA_964427955.1. Taxonomy (GTDB): domain Bacteria; phylum Chloroflexota; class Anaerolineae; order Aggregatilineales; family Aggregatilineaceae; genus JACRBK01. The sequence goes on along the minus strand of CAYRWY010000031.1, from coordinate 17,681 downwards.
CTGCGCGAAGTCGAGAAAGACTTCCCAGGGCGAATGCGTGATAATGGCGAAGTTGGCGTACACCGCCGCCAGGTCCCCCGGAATTTCCAGGTTCAAACGCCGAGGAGCAGCGGGTTCTTGAGGCTCAGTCATCGAGTGGTCATCTCCTGAACATAAAGCACAACAAACAGCCGTGCATCAGCCCGGCTGTTTACTGCTTGCGCTTCTACTATACCGCAACCGGACGCGCGGTTCATTACAGCTTTAGAACGGCAGATCTTCCGGCTCGCTGGGATATTCGCTGCTGGCCCCGGCCTCGGTCGTCTCGCCCCGGCGGCCCAGGAACTTGATGTCGCGGGCCGTCAGTTCCAGGCTGGCGCGCGGCTGGCCATCCTGCCCGGCATAGGCACTGGCGTCGATTTCGCCGGTGACCATGATCTGCATCCCCTTGTGGACGTACTGGTTGCACGTCTCGGCCAAAGCCCGCCACGCGCTGACCTTGAACCAGGTCGTCTTCTCGCGCGCTTCATTGGTGGTGCGGTCGTTCCAGGTGCGGCTGACGGCCACGCTGAACGAGCAGACCGCCACACCTGACTGCGTGTAACGCATCTCCGGATCGCGTCCGACATTGCCGATGATGATCGTATACTGATAGGCAGCCATTGCTCACTCCCTCGTGTTGATTATCCCCGAATGATACGTTAAGCCACTGGATGTGTCAAAGTTATAGAATAGAGTGATTATAGCAAATTTAGAACTTTTGTTCAAATTTCTCCCTCAAAAAAGCGGGCTGCCCCTCGTGGACAGCCCGCCGGAAGCACATCCTTTTTCAAGCGCGGCGCGCTTCGATCCGTTCTGCCAGCAGCTTTTGGACCACCTGGGCCTCGCCCTTGCCGCGCAGCGCGCGCATCACCTGGCCGAGCAGGAATTTGAAGATCTTGTCCTCTCCGGCGAGATAGCGCGCCGTCTCCGCGGGGAACTCGTCCAACACCTGGTCAATCGCGGGGGTCAGGACGCCGCTATCGCTCACCTGCGCCAGGCCGCGCTCCTCGACCAACTGCGCCGGATCGCCGCCCTCCGCATACAGGATTTCGAGCAGTTTTTTCGCGGTACCGTGATTGATCGTACCCTGCTGGACCAACGAGACCAGTTCGGCCAGCGCCTGCGGAGTGAGCTTGATGGTGGCGATGTCTTCCCGGTCGCGGCCCGCGTTGTTCATCTGCCGGAACAGGTCGCCGGTGATGTAGTTGCTGAGCTGTTTGGGATCGCCGCCCGCCTGGACCGCCGCCTCGAAATAATCCGCGACGGACTGCTCAGCCACCAGCACGGCGGCATCGTAGCGGCTCAAGCCCATCTCGCGCATCAGGCGGTCGCGCTTGGCGTCGGGCAGTTCGGGCAAGGCCGCACGGGCCTGCTCGATCTCGGCGCGATCCAGCATCAGGATCGGCAGATCCGGCTCCGGGAAATAGCGGTAGTCTTCGGCACTTTCCTTCCAACGCTGGATCACGACGTTCTGGCGAGCTTCGTCCCAGCCCAGCGTGGCCTGCCGGACCGCCCCACCCGACTCGTAGAGCTTGATCTGGCGCTCGATCTCGATGGCCGAGGCACGCGCCAGGACGCGAATGCTGTTGAGATTCTTGATCTCGGTGCGGGTGCGCAGGGTCGTTTCCCCGACATGACGCACGCTGATATTCGGCTCCATGCGCAGCACGCCCTTGCTCATATCGCCGCTGTTGACGCCCAGGTAGCGCAGGATAGCGCGCAGCTTGCGGGCGAACACTTCCGCCTCTTCGGCGCTGTGCAGATCCGCCTCGGTGACGATCTCCAGCAGCGGCACGCCCGCACGGTTGAGATCGACCAGGCTGTGCTCGCCGGTGTGGGTGAGCTTGCCCGCGTCCTCTTCCAGGTGAGCGCGGCGGATGCGGATGCGCCGGGTCGAGCCGTCCGGCAGATCGATGTCCAGCCAGCCGTGCACCGCCAGCGGGTATTCGTACTGGCTGATCTGGTAGCCCTTCGGCAGGTCGGGATAGAAATAGCTCTTGCGCGCGAACTGGTTGAATTCGGAAATGTCGCAGTTGAGCGCCAGGCCGACCCGCAGCCCGAATTCGACGGCCTGCCGGTTGATGACCGGGAGCACGCCGGGCATCCCCAGGCAAACCGGGCAGACGTGCCGGTTAGGCTCAGCGGAGGTGCTGTCCACGACAGCACACGAACAAAACATCTTGGACGCCGTTTCTAGCTCGGCGTGAATTTCGAGGCCGATCACAGCTTCATATGCGGGCATAGCGTCTCTCGCCTGGTGCAAACCAACCACAATGCCTGAAGGATAGCGCACTCACGCCCGGCGTGCTAGCACGATTCGCACAAAAAACAATGGTCTATGAGAAATAAATCCGTTACAATCTACCTACATTCAGAGCTAAGGAAAGTGACAACGCATGACTGTTCGTGAAATCATCACTCCACAAAACCCGGTGCTGCGCAAAAAAGCGCGCAAAGTGACCAAGTTTGACGATCCGAAGCTCCAGGCGCTGATCGATGATATGGTCGCCACCCTGATCGAGGCACCCGGCGTCGGATTGGCGGCGCCCCAGGTGGCTGCCAACCAGCGGTTGATCGTCGTGCGTCTGCCGGATGATGAGCAAGCGAAACAGGAATACGGCGAAGAAGCAGGCGTGCTGCACATCGTCGTCAACCCGGAGATCATCCGCGCCTCGCGCGAGATGGTGGACGGGATCGAAGCCTGCCTGTCCATCCCCGGCTATTTTGGCTCGGTCGAGCGCCACGTCGCCATCACCGTGCGCGGTCAGGATCGGGATGGCAAGCCCATCCGCATCAAGGCGCAGGACTGGCTGGCGCGCGTCTTCCAGCACGAGATCGATCACCTGGATGGCGTGCTCTACATCGACCGCGCGACCGAAATCTGGCGCGCCACCCAACACGATCAGGCCGAGGCCGAGCCTGATCCGCTCGAAGGCATGATCACCGAGTTCCAAGAGATCGAAGACATCGACGATCTCGAAGAAGTCACCGCGGAGACCGACGCGTCGTCCTCGGCAGCGTAACGTCAGGATCAGCCCAGCGTCCCGGTGAAAGTTTGCCGGGATGTTTTGTTTTCCGAACGTTGCGAATAGAACGTAAGTTCGGTATAATTAACCTAACGATCCGTTGAACAGGACGCCTGATCATGGATGGTCATGACCTGCTGAACACCATGCACGGCCTCACCGAATTTGAGTCGGTCGGCGATGCCCCTGAACGCGAACGCCAGCGCCGCCCGCGCGAGTTCAACCTGAGCGACTGCATCACCCACGTCACGGCGGGCAACCGGAAAATGCCGGTCCTCAAGGCGATGAATACCACCGCCTGCGAGCGCAACTGTTTTTACTGCCCGTTCCGCGCGGGACGGTCGGCCATGCGGCGCGTCACGCTCACGCCGGACGATATGGCGAAAGGGTTCATGGCGCTCTACCGGGCCGGGGCCGTCGAGGGATTGTTCCTGTCGTCGGGCATCATTCGCGGCGGGATCACCGCCCAGGACCCGATCCTGGATACCGGCGCGATCCTGCGCGAGAAATACCACTTTCGCGGCTACATCCATCTCAAAATCATGCCCGGCGCCGAGCAAGATCAGGTCAAGCGCGCCATGCAGTTAGCCAACCGGGTGTCGATCAACCTGGAAGCGCCCAACGCCCAACGCCTGGACGCCATCGCGCCGGGCAAGAAATTCGCCGAAGAACTGCTGACGCCGCTGCAATGGGTCGAAGATTTCCGCCGGAACAGCGAGGGACGCCTGCGCGCCAGCAGTACTACCGAATTCGTGGTCGGCCCGGCGGGCGAAAGCGACGTCGAAATCCTGAGCACGACCGAATATCTCTACCGCCAGTTGGGGCTGGCGCGCGCCTATTTTTCGGCGTTCACGCCCGTGGTGGACACCCCGCTGGACAACGTGGCGCCCACCGATGACATCCGCCGCATCCGGCTCTATCAGGCCAGCTTCCTGCTGCGCGATTACGATTTCGACCTGGAAGAACTGCCCTTTGCCGACAGCGGCCACCTGCCGACCAATATCGATCCCAAGCTGGCCTGGGCCGAAACGACCCTGAGCCAGGCCCCGGTCGAGGTCAACACCGCCTCGCAGCGCGACCTGATGCGCGTGCCGGGCATCGGCGCGAAAGGCGCGGCGCGCATCCTGGCCGCACGGCGCAGTAACAAGCTGCGCACGCTGGACGACCTGCGCGCTGCCGGAGTGGTCAACGTGCGGCGGGCGTCCCAGTACGTGCTGCTGGACGGCTGGCGTCCGGTCGAACAGCCGCGTTTGTTCTAGCTTTTGGTTTCCGCGAAATCGAACACGACCGCCTGGGTCACGCGAATGAGGTCCGCCCGGTTGATGCGCAGGGTATGGCGAGGAAGACCGCAGCCGCCGTAGACCACGTCCGCCAGCCGGGTATCGATGATCGTCACCAGGCCCGGATTGACGAGGGAAACGCTGCCCACTTCGGCCCCGGTCGCCGCATAGACGCGCTCCGGGCGGGCCAGTGAGACATTTTTCAGACCCAGTTCTTTTTTGATCTTCTTGTAGGACAGCCGGGTATCCCCGCTGATAATCGCCGCTAGCAGGCCCCTTTCGGTTTCCAGGATCAGGGTCGGGGCCATTTCATTCAGCCCCCCGAGGTTGTTCTCTACACCGTCTTCCGCCGAAGTGATCTGCTCCGCGTGCGAGAAGACGTCGTAGGTCACTCCGGCTTCGTCCAGGACGTGTTTCAGTTGATCCAGGCTCATAGAATTCCTCCTCCACGCGCATTATAGCGCGTTTGCGCGCCGGAGCAGGCAGGGTACAATCGCCGCGCGTAGACCTGAATTCGGAGTCGCAGACCCCATGCCCTCTTCTGACACTTCCCTCCTCGCCCGGCGCGGCACGCGCTTCGCCGCCCTGGTTTTGATCCTGCTGCTGGGCTGGATCGTGCGCACGCATCACGTCGAGACGCGCAGCCTGTGGGCCGACGAAGGGTGGACGATGCTACTGAGCCAGGGGCCGGGCATGGGAGTGATCACGCGCACCCTGGCCGCCGACCAGCATCCCCCGCTCTTTTTCATGCTGTTCCGGCTGTGGCGCGACGTGGCGGGCGACACCGAATTCGCCGACCGCTACTTCAGCGTGCTGATCGGGATCATCGCCATCGCGGGCGTGGCGCACCTGGGCCGCGAGCTGTTCAGCCGCGAAGTGGGCGTGCTGGCGGCGCTGATCTTCGCCCTGGCCGATCTGCACATCGACCTGTCGCAGGAAGTGCGGCATTACGGGCTGCTGGCCGCGCTGGCGGTGTGGTCGAGCGTGTTTTACGCGCGCTGGTGGCGGCGTCCGACCCGCGCCAACCGGATCGGCTACGTGCTGACCTCGCTGGCGCTGTTATATACGCATTATCTCGGCGGATTTGTCTTGATCGTGCAGGCGATCCACCTGCTGCTGACGGTGCGCCCCTGGCGGCGGTGGGCCGAGGGTGTGTTCCTGCTCGGTGCGGTGGGCCTCGGCTTCCTGCCCTGGCTGCCGGTGGTGATCGATCAGAACCGCATCCGGTGGACGAATCCGCTCTACTATCAGAATGCGCTGCCCAACTCGATCCAGACCTATCACGCCGTGCGCACGGCGGTGCTGGGGCATTACTACGGCCTGCTGGGCGGGCTGGTGCTCGTCGGGCTGGTCTACGTCCTTTACCAACCGTCCCGTCCGCGCGTGCGGCTGCGTCCCGCCTGGCCGGTGCTGTATCTGGCGATCTGGATCGCGCTGGTGGTCGGCGTGACCGTCACCGTCAACGAAAATCGCCAGTTTTTGACCGTCCGCAACTTCGTGCTGATCGTCCCACCGGTCGCCGTGCTGGTCGGGCACGGGCTGTCCAACCTCGAACGCTCGGCGCGGCTGTTCATGGTCGCCGTGATCCTGACGGTGAGCCTCACGACGGTGGATGCCCGGCGCTTCTATCCCGACTGGCGCACCGTAACGCGCCACGTCACGACCTACCACCTGGACGACGAGCCGATCCTGATGGACATCTGGGTCGATGATTTCGCCGTCCGCTACTACATCGATCACCAGATGGGAAAAAACGTGCCGCGCGTGTCGCTGCGCGAGTGGCGCGACCAGTATAAAACGCTGTTCCTGCCGCACCTGCTCGGCTACCTCCAGCAGATCGACGCTTTCTGGCTGATCTACTGGGGCGACAAGCCGATGGACGAATACGGCGGGCTGATCGCGCAGGAGGGCTTCCAGCGCACGGCAACGCTGAAGGTCGATCACCTGGGCACGCCGCTCTACAGCTACCGTTACGACCGGCTGACGGATACGACGATAGCCCTGTTCGGCGACCTGTTCGCGCTGCGCAAGTTCAATGCGCCGCCATCCGTCGCGCCCGGTCACACGCTGTCCGTCGCCCTGTGGTGGACGGCGGAGCAGGTCCCTCCGCTGGATTACAGTGTCTCCGTTTTTCTGCTGGACGCGACCGGCACGCTGGCCGCGCAGCACGATGGCGCGCCGCTCGAAGGCACCAGCACCTGGCAGCCGGGCGAACTGAAGTATGACATTCACCCGGTCGCCCTTCCGGCCAGCCTGCCGCCTGGCGAGTACCAGTTAGGTGTCAAAATCTATTGGTATGGCGACCGCCAACCGCTGCCGGTCCAGATGGCAGATTACGCGCTGCTAGGCACCATCACGGTTCAGAAATAAAAAAAAGGACCGTCTAGCGGTCCTTACATTTGAGTTGGACGGGGTGGGGAAGAGATGCTCTAGGGTAAGCGGGATTTGGGCCGGGAGCATATCCAACTCAAATGTACCCTTATTATATGAGGTCCAGATTACATCCGAAATTACAAATTAAGCCACAGGCCAGCTTTTAGCGCGATCTGACAAAACTCTAACATTCGTGAATATAATCAATAACCGTGACGCAATTCATAGTAAAGCTCTATTTATCCAGCGCCAGGTTGATCCGATCCAGCAGCAGACGTGGGGAAAACGGCTTGATGATATAGTCATCCGCCCCCGCTTCCAGCCCGGCCTCGACGTCGGTCTGCTGGCCGCGCGCCGAAATCAGGATCACCGGAGGGGCCTCATTCCCAAAATGGGTTTTGACTTCCCGGCAGACGTCCAGCCCATTACGGCCCGGCAGCATGATGTCGAGCAGCAGCAGATCAGGGTGATCATTCAGCGCCCGTTCCAGGGCCTGGTCGCCCGTGTCGGTCGCGATGACCGTGTGTCCTGCCGACTCAAGCTTGCGCTGAATCAGGAGCAAAATGTGGAGTTCATCTTCGGCAACAAGAATCCGGCTCATAGAGTTTTGTCCTGGATGAAGTATGACCGTTTCACAATGATTTCTTGACCCGATTGTGGCGGTCGGGAATATTCGACAACTGGCTGCCACAATCCCCTTTGTCGGCTGAGAAGCTATACCCGCTCCCGTGCGCTGTCTGGATATAGCGCGGATGGTGGGCGTCAGGCTCCAGCTTGCGGCGCAGACGGTGCATGTGGACCCGCAGCGTATCTTCGTACACTTCCTGTCCCGGCCAGACCCGCGCAATCAGCATTTCCACGGACACGACATGGCCAATATTGCGCACCAAGACATGCAGGATCGACGCTTCAGTCGGCGTGAGCACGATAAACTGGTTGTCGATCATGACCCGGCTGCGCCCAAAATCGACCGAAAGCCGGTCGTCAATCCGCACGACGGGCGCTTGCGCGTAGGAAAAATCGGGGATACGGCTCAACACCCGCCGAATGCGCGCGATCAACACCTCGATCTCGAATGGTTTCGTGACGTAGTCGTCGGCGTAATTGACCAGCCCCTTGACGACCGTCTGGACCTCGTCCTGAGTCGAGATGATGATGATCGGGACGTCGCCCAGCGCCTTCAGGCGCTCGCTGACCTCGAAGCCATGCATCGACGGCAGGACCAGATCGAGCAGCACCAGGTGCGGCAGTCCGTATTCGCGTACATGGCGCAAAAAAGGCAGTGCGTCGCCAAAGGTGGAAACTTGAAATCCGGCGGCTTCCAGATGCATCCTCAACAGATCTGCCAGATCAGGATCATCCTCGACGACCGCCAACTTCTTGAAGTCGTGATTATCCATGTCGAGCTGTCCTCTCCCCATGGCAGCGCAACGTGACTCATGTGGCCCAAATTTGCCTGGCTCGCCTGGACCATGTATGATCCCCAGGTTGACCTTGTAACACTCATCAGTTTAGCATATTCTGTCCAGAACGGACATGTTAAATCTTTACATCACGCGCATCGCGCGCCAGCACCGCCGCCGCCGTCAGCGACAAAAGTTCTCCGCCCCCCGTTTGCTCCGGTGGTCCATCGCCCTGTTGGCCATTTTGATCGGGACCCTCGTGGTCGTGGTGTTGACTTCCCTGGGAAGTTTCGTCCTGATCTACAATCACTACGCCCGCGGCCTCCCGCCGCCGCAGGACATCATCGCCGCTGAACAAGAAGCCTTCCTGACCACCGTATTATACGACCGAAGCGGGCAAACGGTCATTTACGAAGTGATCGATCCGACCGGGGGCGACCGGCGATGGGTGGGCATTCACGACATTCCTCAATACTTCCTCGATGCTACGGTCGCCATCGAAGACTCCAGCTTCTACGAAAACCCGGGGTTCGATCCCAAAGGCATGATGCGCGCGCTGTGGAGCAACCTGACCGGCGGGCAGCTCCAGGGCGCGAGCACGATCACGCAACAACTGGCCCGTAATGTGCTGCTGACCGACGAAGAGCGCAGCAAGATCACGATGGATCGCAAGGTCAAAGAAGTGATCCTGGCAACCGAAATCTCGCGCCTGTACAGCAAGGATCAAATCCTGGAGTGGTACGTCAACACCAACTTCTACGGCGGGTGGGCCTACGGCATCGAGGCGGCTGCGCAGCAGTACTTCAGCAAGCCCGCGCGCGACCTGACGCTCGCCGAAGCGGCCATGCTGGCGGCGATCCCCCAGTATCCGCTGCAAAATCCCATCGACAACCCCGACGCGGCCAAGCTGCGCCAGAGCATCGTGCTGCAAACGATGGTGGACGAAGGATACCTCTCGGACGCGCAGGCCCAGGCCGCCCTGGACGAACCGCTGAGCGTGCGGCCCTTCACCGACCGCTACGACATCGTGGCGCCGCATTTTTCGATCTATGCCCGCGCCGAAGCCGAAACCATTCTGAACGATCTCGGCCTGGACGGCGCCCGGCTGGTCATGCGCGGCGGGCTGCGCATCTACACCACCCTGGACGTCGATTTGCAACTTCAGACGGAATGTGCCGCCCGGAGCCAGGTCACCCGCCTGGATGGGATGGACCCGCTCGTCACGTTGAATACCGCCGCCGGGACGTCTTGTGTTGCCGCCAGCTACCTGACGCCGATCCCGCAGGACATGACCGGTGTAGATCGCGAAGTGACCAATGCGGCGGCAGTCGTGCTGCGCGCCGACACCGGCGAAGTGCTGTCGATGGTCGGCAGCGTGGATTTCTGGAACGAAGGCATCCAGGGCAATTACAATGCCGCCCTGGCGCAGCGCCAACCCGCCTCGGCCTTCAAGCCCATCGTCTACACGGCGGCGTTCTTGCAGGGGGCACTGCCGGGCTATCCCACCGGCATCACTGCCGCGACCATGACCTACGATGTGCCGCTGGAGTTCGACAACGGCGGCCAGCCCTATACGCCGGTGAACATCGACCGGCAGTATCACGGCCCGATGAGCGTGCGCGATGCGCTGGCGAATTCCTACAACGTGCCGCCCGTCCAGATCATGAACGTGGTCGGGATCGGCCCGGTCGTGCGTACCGCGCACCGCCTGGGCATCAATTCGCTGAATCAGGCCAACCAGTACGGGCTGGCACTGGCGCTGGGCAGCGGTGAGGTGTCGCTGCTCGACCTGACCTACGCTTACAACGTCTTCAACACCAACGGCTACATGGTCGGAATGCCGGTCCACGAAGGCGAAGGCGCGCCAGGTTTCCGCACCCTGAATCCCGACTTCATCCTGCGCATCGAGGACGCGAACGGGAAAATCCTGTGGCAGTACGGCGAAGAGACCAATACCTTCCAGCGCCGCCTGATCCTGGAACCGGCTATCGCGTCGATCATGACCGACATATTGGCCGACTCCCAGGCGCGCCAACCGGCTTTCGGGCAGGATTCGGCGCTGGAACTGTCACGGCCCGCCGCCGTCAAGACCGGCA
>CAYRWY010000031.1:0-7382 GCA_964427955.1 uncultured Anaerolineaceae bacterium | reverse complement strand
TTCGGGCAGGATTCGGCGCTGGAACTGTCACGGCCCGCCGCCGTCAAGACCGGCACGAGCAACGATAACCGCGATAGCTGGACGGTGGGCTATACCCCGCAGATCGTGACCGGGGTATGGGTGGGCAATAACAACAACCACTCGATGAACGACGTCACCGGCTCGACCGGGGCCGCCCCCATCTGGCACGCCATCATGGAGTACGTCCATACCCGCGATGCGCTCCCCCGCCAGGAATGGCCGCGCCCCTCGACGGTGGTCGATCAGGTCGTCTGCCAGATCTCCGGGCTGCTGCCTACGCGCTACTGCCAGCAGGTGCACGAGCTGTTTTACGTCGATCCGGCCAAGGGGATTGATACCCGGCCCTCTCAGGTCGATACCTATTGGAAAAACTACGCGGTGGATACCTGTACCGGACTGCTGGCAACGGCTTCCTCGCCCGCGGGCTGCGTGCAGGACGAGGTCTTCTTCGATTACCCCCAGGAAACGCGCGTCTGGGCCTCTGAAAACGGCAAGCGGATGCCGCCGACCCAATACGACGTGATCGACACCGGGTCGCCGTTCAGCCCGGTCACGGTCATCGCCCCGGCCTTCCTGGCGCGCGTGCGGGGGACGGTCGAGATTCGCGGCAACGCAACCGACGATCACTTCTCGTATTACCGGCTGGACTATGGCGCCGGTACGCAGCCGGATGTGTGGGAGCAGATCGGCGAAACCAGCACCGAAGCCGGGCGCGACATCGTCATGGGCAATTGGGATACGACCGGCCTGAGCGATGGGGCGGTCTACACCCTGCGGCTGCAAATGGTGCGCACCGACAACAGCCTCGAAAATCAATACGTGATGGTCACCGTCGATAATGCCCCGCCGCAGGTAGTGCTGTCCACGCCCGAGTCCGGCCAGCAGTACCAGCTAGGCCGAGATGTCTACGTCGAACTCCAGGCCGAGCCGGAAGATAACGTCCAGATGGCTTACGTGGAGTTTTACCTGGATGGCGAGTTATTAGCCACCAGCGAAGAATGGCCCTATTCAGCCCGCTGGAATCTTGGGGAAGCGGGTACTTACACGTTCTGGGCGGTGGCGTACGATGCCGCCGGAAACAGTGCCGAGTCTGAACATATTACAATCAACGTTACGCCCCCGTAATTGAGGGGCTGCTGAGCAAGCTGTTCCGCCCAATTGACAGCGGGCGAAATTCATGCTATATGACAGGTTGGTTGGTTGAGATTTGGGAGCCATTGTACCAGTTCTATGAGTAACCGGATGAACGACGAAACCCTGAAGTCAGAAGGGCGCAGTCCAAAGAATAAGCTGCGGGCGCGCTGCCCATCGTGTAATGCCCTGGTCAATCTGCGTGATGCTGCCGAAGTGTGGGACCTGGTCAACTGTCCGGAGTGCAATACCCTGCTCGAAATTGTAGACCTCCGCCCCCCGACGTTGGATTATGCCGATGGCGATCCTGAAGAAGAGAATTGGGATGACGAGGAGTGGGACGAGGACGACGACGATCATCGCAGTAGACGCTGAGCAGCGTTGACGAGTGGTGCAGGGCCGTCGTTTTTCCAATAACGAACATTTCAATCCCCGTCGGGCAGGTAGGCGGGGATTTCACTTATCTCGCTCCCGCCTCAGCCGGGCTTGTGCCGCCGGTCAAGTTCCGCCGCGACGTCGTCCGGCGTGAGGCCGCGCTGCGCCAGCAGCACCAGGCAGTGATATGCCAGGTCGGCCAGCTCGGAGATCACCCGCTCGTTGCCCTGCCCCTTGACCGCCAGGATCACCTCGACGGCTTCTTCCCCCACCTTCTTGACGATTTCATCTTCCCCCGCCTCGAACAGCCGGTTGGTGTACGAGCCGGGCTTGGGATGGGCCTTCCGATCTTCGATGGTCGCAAACACGCGCGCCAATGTGTCCGTCATTCGAGTTCCTCCCACGTGCGAAAAAAACAGCTTACCGCCCCGGTATGGCAGGCCGGTCCCGCCGGGTTGACCTGGACCAGCAGCGTATCGGCGTCGCAGTCCACGCGGATCGCCGTCACCGCCTGGATGTTGCCGCTGGTCGCGCCTTTGTGCCACAACTCGCCCCGGCTCCGGCTCCAAAAGTGCGTCTCGCCGGTTTCGACCGTCCGCCGCACCGCCTCGGCATTGGCCCAGGCGACCATCAGCACGGCCAGGGTTTGCGCGTCCTGCACCACCACCGGGATCAGGCCGTTCGCATCCCATTTCAACTGCGCCAGCACCCGGTCCAGATCAGCCATGCTGCGCCTCGACCATCCGCACCGGGATGCCCTGCTCGTGCAGGTAGGTTTTCACCTGGCCGATGCTCAACTGCTGGTAGTGGAACAGGCTGGCCGCTAACGCCGCGTTGGCTTTGCCAGCGGTGAGCGCCTCGCGGAAGTGGTCGAGCTTCCCCGCGCCGCCGGACGCGATCACCGGGATGCTGACGGCTTCGCTGATCGCCTTGGTCAGCTTAATTTCGTAGCCGTCCTGCGTGCCGTCGCGATCCATGCTGGTCAGCAGGATTTCGCCCGCGCCGCGCGCCTCGACCTCGCGCGCCCACTGGATCGCGTCGATCCCGGTCGGGATGCGACCGCCGCTGACGAACACCTCGTAATTCGTCCCGTTCCAGCGCGCGTCGATGGCGACGACGATGCACTGCGATCCGAAGCGTTCCGCGCCCTGCGTGATCAGGCCGGGCGTGCGGACGGCGGCGCTGTTGATCCCGATCTTGTCCGCCCCGGCCAGCAGCGTGGCGCGCATGTCGTCCACCGTGCGCAGCCCGCCGCCCACGCAGAAGGGGATGAAGATGGCGTCGGCCACGCGCCGCACCACATCGAGCATGGTCTCGCGGCCCTCGTGCGTGGCGGTGATGTCCAGGAAGACCAGCTCATCCGCGCCTTCGCGGTCGTAGATCACCGCCTGCTCGACCGGATCACCCGCGTCGCGCAGGTTGACGAAGTTGATGCCCTTCACGACGCGCCCGTTGGCGACGTCCAGGCAGGGGATAATGCGTTTGGCGAGCAAGGTTTTCTCCTTTATTCGGAATACTCTCGCACAATTTCAGCAGCAATGCGTTCCTTTTCTCTTTCAAGAAAATCGATTTGAACACAATCTTGATCGGTGAGATCACCCTGCTCCTCAATCTTCTCCCAGAGCGAATTGTATTGTTCTTCTATGTCTTCTAATTTTTGATATAACTCATGATGAGGGATCAAAACGGGTGGTGATTCGTCTGTTTTTAAGCCTTGTACCCGTTGTAGCTGATCAATCAGAAGCTTGAAGTGAGGACAATTGTCAGCATAAACACGCTGGGCGCTTGCCACTCTGAAGATATTCGGGCCGTGCGTTGTTTTCTTATATCCGTCTTCTTTGGTCCGAAAACGCCGGACCAAGTTGCTTAACTCATCGGAAGGTCTAGATATACTTTCTGGTTCGTAGTAACGGATATTGTGTGCCGAGGCGGGTGGATGGAAATAGGTCATAAGCGCCTGGTCATCTGCCAGAAGCCAAGTCTCCAATTCCATCACCACCGGAAAAACGAAAAAACGCTCACGAACCGACTCTTTAACCCGGTGCCGCATAATGCCCTGGATGAACATGAACTTAGCATGATTAGGATCAGGAGAGTTGTTTGTTTCTGTGGGGAAGGAATATGGGACTTCCAACAGGTCGATAAGACAAAAAACAACTGCATCAGGATCATCGTCCAATTCAAGTTCAGCGAGCGGGTAGAATGCTTGCTTTAAGTTACCAGACCCTCGGCTGTTGAGAACGTCGATCCGGCTGAACGTTGAACAGTAAGGAGCTAGAAACTCTTTGAGGACTCGTTTTTCAGTGTCTCCCTCGCAAAGGATAACCAGGCGCATTGCGTTATCCCTCTAACTTGCCCATTGTCCACAATTGCCCCAGAGTATATCGCTCAAGCCATCTGTCCAGATTGGCACGGGAGTCGGCGCGCTCCATGATAGTTTCGCCGTTTTTACGTTCTACCAGAACAATATCCGAAAGTTCGATATCCTCACTACTCAAAAGCGCAGGAGAATGGGTTGTTACAATAATTTGAGTCCGCTCAGATGCTTGTTTTAGTAATCCAGCCAACAGCGGAATCAGCTCTGGATGCAGCCCAATCTCAGGTTCGTCAATGACAACTAATGGTGGTGGATCGGGCAATAGTAACAGTGTTGCCAGACCTATAAAACGCAACATGCCATCAGATACAGACCGGGCAGGAAAAGCAGGCTTATTAGGAAAATCTCGGCTGCGCCAATGGAGTTCTACCATTCCAGTTGCTACAATCTTCAAATCAAGTTTTTGGAAGTCGGGAAAAGCTTCTTCAAGTATGTCTATAAGAGCAGCATAAGCTGAACTATACTGTGCTTCGTTTGCCAAGCTGTGTAGGACAGAGACAAGATTTAGTCCCTGGGGATCTAAACGCAGAGGATCTGATGCTTCGAGAGCTTGAGACTTGTAGATATTTTGAAGAGCATTTTCACCGAAACCCCGGAATACCATCCAATCACTTAACGAATGACGTATTTCATCTAACAGTGGATAGCGCACAGGGTCACGGACCTGAGCAACCACGAGTTCTTGATCTTTATAGTTGTATTCCTTGTAATCAGTTTCACTCTCCATCTCATTTTCAATGTCACCGGTTTTAGCGGCGAGGAAGCGTATACGTCCATCAGATACGCTCAAAAATCGATATCTATCCTGATAACCCGGATATGGGTCGCGCGAAACTTCTTCCAATCCCACGGAGAAGCTAGTTCCTCGACCAGTAAGTTGACCACTATAATAGATTGGGTGATCAACCTGTTTTAGATTTTTCAAAGCCAATTCCCATTCAACCGAATCGCGTTCGTTGCTTCTACGCCACCGTATTTCGTTGAATCCACCCATGCCTCGCAGGCTGTCCGCAAGGTGTTCATTGGCGGCTTCACACAATAAGCGAAAAAAACTGATCAGATTTGACTTACCTGCCCCATTTTTACCGATCAAAATATTCAAAGGACTTAGTTCAATCTCAACATTTCGGAGGCTCTTGTAATTAATCAACGTTAGTGCTTTGATCTGAGGCATAGTCATCTCCTCTCAAGTAGTCCACTGATAAACATCATACGCCATTTCATTCGGCCTGACCACCTGTCGCAACCCGAATTGCCGCTTCCAGCGTGAACGCGCCGGAGTACAGCGCCTTGCCGATGATCACGCCCGCGATCAGGCCGGTCTCGCGCAGGGCGCGCACGTCGTCCAGGGAGGCGACACCGCCGGAGGCGATCACGGCCAGGCCGGTCTCGCGGGCCAGGGTCGCCGTCGCGGCGACGTTCACACCGGAGAGGTCGCCATCGCGGGAGACGTCGGTATAGAGGGCATGGCGCACGCCCAGCGCCGCGAAGCGTTTCCCCAATTCGACCGGCGTCCACGCGCTGACCTGCTGCCAGCCGTGTGTCGCCACCTGATCGCCCTTCGCATCCAGCGCGACGGCGATCCGCTCCACGCCGAAACGCTCGACCGCCGCGCCCGCCAGTTCCGGCGACTGGACTGCCATCGTGCCCAGAATGGCTCGCGCCGCGCCGGTATCGAGCACGGTCTGCACGTCGTCCAGGGTGCGCAGCCCGCCGCCGAACTGGACCGGGAGTCCGGCCCCGGCCAGCGTGCGCAGCGTGTCCAGCGCCAGGGTCGCTTCCCCTAACGCGCCGTCCAGGTTGACGACGTGCAGCCAGGCCGCCCCAGCGGCTTTCCAGCGTTGCGCCGTCGCCAGCGGATCGTCGCTGTGCACCGTTTCGCGCGTGGGATCGCCGTAGACCAGCCGCACCACGCGCCCATGCCGCAGATCGATGGCCGGATACACGATCATGAGGGCAGCTCCATGAAGTTTTTCAGGATGCGCTGCCCGACGACCTGGCTTTTTTCGGGATGCGGCTGGATGCCGAGCAGCCTGCCGCGCCCGACGACCGAGGGGAAGTCGATCCCGTAGTCGGTCGTCGCCAGCACGTCGCCCGGATCGGCCCCTTCGACGTAGTAAGAGTGGACGAAGTAGGCATACGCGCCGCTCTCGACCCCGGCCAGCAGACCGTCCGGGCGGCGGACGTGCAGTTGGTTCCAGCCGATATGCGGCACTTTCGGACCATCCGACGGGAAGCGGGTGACGCGCCCCGGCAGCAGCCCCAGCCCGCGATGCAGCCCCATTTCGTCGCTGGACTCGAACAAATACTGCATCCCCAGGCAGATGCCGATCAGGGGAATGCCCGCCGCGACGGCCTGCTTGAGCGGTTCCTCGAAGCCCGCCGCGCGCAGGGCGTTCATCCCCGCGCCAAAGGCTCCCACGCCCGGCAGCACGATCTTATCCGCCCCGGCCAGTTGGTCGGGCGTGCTGGCGGTGACGACCTGCGCGCCCAGGAAGGTCAGCGTATTGCGCACGCTGCGCAGATTTCCGGCTCCATAATCGACGATGGCGATCATCCGGTCAACGTCCCTTTTGTGCTCGGTACGCCCCCACGCCGGGGATCGACGGCCACCGCGACGGACAGCGCCCGCCCCAGCGCCTTGAACAGCGCCTCGGCCTTGTGGTGATCGTCACGGCCATAGAGTACGGCGGCGTGCAGATTCATCTTCGCGTTGAAGGCGATACTTTCCAACACATGCGCGATCAGCGAGGTCGGCATTTCCCCGATCTGTGCGGTGTCGAATTCCGCCTGGATCACGGGATAGGGTCGCCCGCTGAGGTCTACGACCACCCGCGCCAGGGCCTCATCCATCGGCACGTAGGCCGATCCCATACGCGCGATACCCTTACGATCTCCCAGCGCCTCGTCCAGCGCGCGGCCCAGGCAGATCGCCACGTCCTCGAGGGTGTGGTGCGCATCGACGTGCAGATCGCCGGTGGCCTTGATCGCCAGATCGAACAGGCCGTGATGCGCGACGTGATGCAGCATGTGATCGTAGAAGCCGATCCCGGTGCTGATGTCGGCAACTCCGGTGCCGTCCAGGTCCAGCGTTAGCTCGATCTGGGTCTCGTTGGTACGGCGGTTGATAACGGCTTTACGCTCGCCCATTGGTGGCTCCGATCTGGCGCAATGCCGCCAGCAGCCTATCGGTCTGGTCCGGCGTCCCGGCGCTGATGCGCACGAAATTTTGCATATCCGGCTTGTTATAATAGCGGACGATGACCCCTTCGGCGGCCAACGCCTGCCGCAGTTGCCGCGCGGTGATCCCCTCCACGCCGCACAGGACGAAGTTGGTCCGGCTGGGATAGGGCTTGAGGAAGGAGAAACCCGCCAGCTCGCGCTCCAGCCGCTCCCGCTCGGCAGTCAGGCGCTCGACGTTCACCCGCAGGGCGGGCAGATCGGCCAGCGACGCCCGCGCGGCAGCATCGGCGGCGGC
>CAYRWY010000030.1:0-25273 GCA_964427955.1 uncultured Anaerolineaceae bacterium | reverse complement strand
CCCCGGCATCCGGCCTGGACGTCGCACCCAGGACTACATCAACCGCATCGTGAACAGGATTACCCTGGTCGGTGCGCTCTTCCTGGGGGCCGTGGCGATCCTGCCTGGCATCATGCAGGTAGTGCAGCGGGTCGTGTTGGGCCCGGCGGCGGTGGGCCGTAACCCCGCCCTGGTCATCAGCAGCGCGGGTCTGATCATCGTGGTCGGTGTGGTGATCGACACCATGCGCCAACTGGAAGCCCAGTTGACCATGCGTAACTATGATGGGTTCATGCACTAAACCGTAGTACAATGTAGGGGCAGTTCCTTTTGCCCCTACCTCAGTCAAGGAAACGTTCGAGATGGCTGTCATTCCCAAAACGCCAGATGAGTTGCTGATCATGCGCGAGGCAGGACGGATCACCGCGCTGGCTCTGCAAGCGGTGCGCGAAGCCATCCAGCCCGGCGTGAGCACCTACGAACTGGACCAGCTCGCTGTCGAGGTTCTGCGCAAACACAACGCCAAAGCGGCCTTCCTCGGCTATCCGCCGGGCAGTCCGCATCCGTTCCCGGCGGTGGTGTGCGCGTCGATCAACCAGGAATTGGTGCACGGAATTCCGAGCAAAGATCGCATTCTCAAAGAAGGCGATATCATCAGCATCGATTTCGGCGCGATCTACAAAGGCTATGTGGGCGACTCGGCGTTTACCGCCGGAGTCGGACAAATCTCGGCGGTGGCCCAGCGGTTGCTGGACGTGACCGAGCAGGCGCTCTACAAAGGCATCGACATGGCACGCGCCGGGAACCAGACCAGCGACATCTCGAAGACCATCCAGAAGTTCGTCGAGAGTCACGGGTTCAGCGTCGTGCGCGAATATACCGGGCACGGCGTCGGGCGCAAGATGCACGAGGACCCGCAGGTGCCGAACTGGTGGCCCGCTGGCCGTCCCCGCACACGGGGCTGGCAGAGCGTCCGCCTGGTGCCAGGCATCACCTTTGCGCTGGAACCGATGGTCATCGTCGGGCGGCCCGAAACCAGAGTCCTGAGCGATCACTGGACGGTCGTCACCCAGGATGGCACCTTGTGCGCGCATTTCGAGCACTCGATTGCCATCACACCCGATGGCCCGCCGCTCATTCTCACGGCTCTGTAAGGGCTACTGTGATCCGGCTCTCGGTCGCAGGGCGAACCGGAAACAGTAAAACGAAGTTAACCCTGTTCAAGCGTTTCACTTTTCGCTAAAATAACAATTCCGTCCGGCGGATAGAAGTCGCCGAAGAACGAGGAGACGCGTTTTATGGCACGTATCGAAGGCGTTGATCTCCCGCGTAATAAGCGCGTGGAAGTGGCGCTCACCTATATCTACGGCATTGGCCCGACCCGCAGCAAGCAGATCATCACGGCTACGGGTGTCAGCCCGGATACGCGCGTCAAGGACTTGACGGAAGCCGAAGTCCAAAAACTGCGTGAGGGCGTGGGGCAGTTCCGTGTCGAAGGTGAATTGCGCCGCGAAGTTCAACTGAATATCAAGCGTTTGATCGAAATCGGCAGCTATCGCGGCCTGCGTCATCGCCGCAGCCTGCCCGCTCGTGGTCAGCGCACCAAGACCAATGCTCGCACCCGTCGTGGTCCGCGTCGTACCGTGGCCGGACGTGGCCGCCGTCGTGGAGCCAAGAAGAAGTAATTCCCTTGGGGGCACGTGTGCCCGGTGTTCAAGCCAATTCAACGCGGCACGGCCTCGCGGGCCGTGTTCTGGTGTGTAAGAATTTGGACGTTCGCCTGAGCGTGAACGAGGAGAACTGGAAGAAATATGGGACGTACTCGTAGCACTACCAAAGGACCGCGGCGTGGTGCACGCAAGGTCCGCAAGAATATCCCATACGGGCAGGCGCACATCCACGCGACGTTCAACAACACGATTGTCTCGATGAGCGATCAGCAAGGCAACGTGATCGCGTGGGCGAGCGCAGGTACCGCCGGGTTCAAGGGCAGCCGTAAGAGCACGCCCTACGCCGCCCGGATGGTCGCCCAGCAGGCGTCTGAAAACGCCAAAGATCAAGGGATGCAGGAAGTCGATGTATTTGTGAAAGGGCCTGGCCCTGGCCGCGAATCGGCGATTCGCGCCATCCAGTCGAGCGGGCTGAAGGTGCGGTCGATTACGGACATCACCCCGGTGCCGCACAATGGGGTGCGCCCGCCCAAGAAGCGTCGTGTCTAGCAGTTCTTTGGACTGCCCAATTCAATTTACTGACGTGGTGTAAACACACCGTCGCTTTAGTGTGGAGGAAGCCAGACATCAATGGCAAGGTATAACGGACCTGTCTGTAGGTTGTGCCGCCGCGAAGGGGAAAAACTTTTCCTCAAGGGCGCGCGGTGTATGTCTCCGAAGTGCGCCTTCGAGCGCCGCAGCTATCCCCCCGGACAGCACGGTAAAGATGCGCAGTTCCGGCGTGGGCGTGGCTCGGACTATTCGCTCCAGCTTCGCGAAAAACAAAAAGCTCGCCGCATTTATGGTGTTTTGGAACGCCAATTCCGCCGCTATTTCCGCGATGCACTGCGCCGCCCCGGTCTGACCGGTGCGAACCTGCTTGCTATTCTGGAAACCCGCCTGGACAACGTCATCTTCCGCATGGGCTTTGCCGACTCGCGCAACCATGCCCGCCTGCTCGTCCAGCACGGCCACTTTGCGGTCAATGGCCGCCGCACCAATATTCCTTCCTTCCTGGTCCGTCCGGGTGATGTGATCACTGTCCGTGAAGGCAGCCGTGTACGCACCTATTTCAAAGAACTGCGTTCGTACATGGAAGACCGCGCGGCAGCGCCCGAATGGCTGGATGTGAACGGGGCAGCGATGACCGGTACAGTGCTGCGTCAGCCGGAACGTCGTGACATCGACCTCCCGCTGAATGAACAGCTTATCGTGGAATACTACTCGCGCTAATCCGCGAGTGGAGCACGTCGCGGTGGTGGCTGTGGCGAGACGTTAAACGCCTGTGCGCAGCCTGCAAGACCCAATAAGCGTGGGCCAGAGAACAGGAACAGCCACTATGAGTACATTGAGTACAAAAAGGGTAGCAGGGGACGTGGTTACGAATAACATGGTGTTGCCCAAAATCGAAGGGGACGCAACGTCCCAGAAGTACGGGCGGTTTATCATCAGCCCCCTGGAACAGGGTTTTGGGATCACGGTCGGGAATGCGCTGCGGCGGGTGCTGCTCTCCTCTTTGCCAGGGGCCGCAGTCACTTCGGTGCGCGTATCGGGGGTTCATCACGAATTTTCGGCGATTCCCCACGTCCGCGAGGATATGACGCAGTTGATCTTGCAGGTCAAGCAGCTTCGTCTGAAACTCTACGACGCCGAGTCGGCCCGTCTGCGCCTGGAAGTACACGGCGAAGGCACGGTCACGGCGGCGGACATCATGTGCCCGGCAGAGGTGGAGATCATCAACCCGGACCTGTACCTCTTCACGGTGGACTCCAACGATGCCCAACTGGAAATCGAGTTCACGGTGCAGATGGGGCGCGGGTTCTCTCCCGCCGAAGAACGGGGCCGTCTGCCGATTGGGGAACTGCCGGTCGATGCCATTTTCAGCCCGATCAAGCGCGTCAACTACGACGTCGAGCGGGCGCGGGTTGGGCAGCGCACCAATTATGACAAGCTGCTCCTCGAGATCTGGACTGACGGCACCATCCGCCCCGAAGAGGCGATGAGCCAGTCGGCGGAACTCCTGATGAAGCATCTGATCATCATTGCCGGGGTCAGCGAAGAGTCGTTGATGCCGCAGGTGGAAGAAGTCAGCCAGCCGGACCCGAATGCTCTGCCGCCGGAAACCTACGAGACGCCAATCGAAACGCTGGACCTGAGTGTGCGCGTATTCAACTCGTTGAAGCGCACCGGGATCACGAATGTGGGCGAGGTGCTGGAAATGTTGGACCGTGGGCCGGACGCGATGCTCGCCATTCGTAACTTTGGCGAAAAATCGTTGGACGAGTTGATCACTCGTCTCAAGGAAAAGAACTACCTGCCCCCCGAACACGACATTTATGGCGCCGGCTAGAACGTTAAGGGATTTGTTGCATGAGACACAAAGTAGCAGGCAAGCATCTTGGGCGGAGCACCGGGCAGCGTAAACTCCTGCGCCGGAACCTGTTGAACGACCTGTTCCGCTACGAGCGAATCGAAACGACTGAAGCGAAAGCTGATGCCATCCGCGCTGAAGCTGAGAAAATGATCACCATCGCCAAGCGCAGCCTGGCGCACCCGGACAAGAACCGGGCTGTGCATGGCCGCCGCATCCTGTTCGCGCGGCTGAACAACCGCGAAATCGTGCTGAAGGTCTTCGACAAGCTGGCGCCGCGCTACGAAGCGCGCGCGGGCGGCTACACCCGGACCTACAAGCTGGGCCCGCGTAAGGGTGATGCGGCGCCGATGGTGCTGCTGGAACTCGTGGACCGCGAGGTCGAAGAATAGGGTAGTATGGCCCGTGTTGCCCGCCGCTCGGTCGCAGATCCTGGTTACCGGGCGGTGGTGGCGTATGACGGAACGGAGTACGCCGGGTTTCAGCGCCAGGCCGGGAGCACGCCGACCATTCAAGGGACGCTGGAAGACGCAATCTTGCGGGTGACGGGGCAGCGAGTAACGGTCAGGGGCGCAGGGCGCACCGATGCCGGGGTTCATGCCACCGGGCAGGTGATCGGGTTCGAGGTCCCGTGGCGGCATTCGCCGGAAGCCTTGGGGCGTGCCCTGAATGCCAATCTGCCGGAGACCATCGCGCTGCAATCGCTGACACTGGCCGAAGAAGGGTTTCACCCGCGTTATGACGCTCGCCGCCGTGCTTACGAGTATTCACTCTACTGCACACCGGTGCGGCAGCCGCTCTTGAACAAGTATGCCTGGCATGTACCCCTGCGCCGTCCGCTCGACTGGGCGGCGATGCAGCAGGCGGCGGCGCTCCTGGTCGGGACGCACGATTTCGCGACTTTCGGACAGCCGCCCCAGGGCGAAGTGACGATCCGCGAGGTGTTTTTCTCCGGGTTTGCGGAAGTGCCAGGGATGATCCGGTACAATATCGAGGCGAATGCCTTTCTGTATCGGATGGTGCGGCGCATTATGGGCGCCTTGATCCGGGTGGGCAGCGGTGAGATTACGCTGGACCAGTTTGAAAAGGCCTTTTGTGCAGCGGACGGTACCTGGCCTAGCCCAGCCGCCCCGGCGCATGGGCTGTGCTTAGTGAAAGTCACTTATTGAGAGAGGCGGGAGCCGCCCGCTGGAGCAAGAATCATGATCAAGATCAAAACCTACACCCCCAAGCCGGAAGATATCCAGCGCGAGTGGTTAGTGATCGATGCCAAAGACCAAACGCTTGGGCGTCTCGCGGCCCGCATCGCGCACATCCTCCGCGGCAAGCACAAGCCGATCTATGCGCCTCATACCGATACGGGCGACTATGTGATCGTGGTGAATGCGGACAAAATCCGCGTCACCGGCAAGAAGCTTGACCAGAAGATCTACTACCGTCACTCGAATTACCCCGGCGGGTTCCGCACCGAGACGCTGCGCGATTTGATGCAGCGCCACCCGGACCGCGTGATCCAGACGGCGGTCCGTGGAATGCTGCCCCGTACCCGGCTTGGCCGCCAGATGATCAAGAAACTCAAGATCTACGAGGGCGCGAACCATCCGCACGAGGCTCAGAAGCCGAAGGTGTACGAACTCTAGGGACAAGAGGGAATTTTACCTTATGACGACGACACAGTATTATGAGGGAATTGGCCGGCGCAAGACCTCTACGGCGCGCGTGCGCGTGTGGGTGGGCGGCAACGGCTCGGTGCTTATCAACGACAAGCCCGGCGATGCGTACTTGGCCCGTGAAGGCGATCTCGAACTGGCACTCCAGCCGTTGAAGATCGTCGGCCAGGAAGCTGTCTACAACGTGACCGTCAAGGTCAACGGCGGCGGCCCCACCGGCCAGCGCGACGCGATCCAGCTTGCCCTGGCCCGCGCCCTGCTGAAGATCGAGCCGGAATGGAAGGCGAGCCTGCGTCAGCAAGCCATGCTGTCGCGTGATCCGCGCGTCAAAGAGCGCAAGAAGCCCGGTCTCAAGCGCGCGCGCAAGGCCCCGACCTACACCAAGCGTTAATTATCGACCCGATCTGTTCGATCCGGTCTATCAAGCAGACAAACTCCCCTCCGGGAATTTGTCTGTTTTGCGTTGTAGTCGCGGCTTGCGTCAGGTAAACGCCGCGTGGGCATCCAGCAGCGCCGCCGTCAGTTGCCTACACTGGCAGTTATCGCTGTGGAGATGCTGAAAGGTGCGCGCGATGAAACTCGTTTCTGCTGCTCTGACGCTGGTGCTGCTGCTGGCCGCCGTGGTCTCGCCCGGCCTGGCCGAGACGCCGCGGACGTTTCCGCCCTTCATCCTGACTTTCCAGACGGATGCTTATTATGTGACGGTGGATGCCGTCGAAACCGGGCAGGTGACGGCGACGCTGTCCTGGTACGTGGCGAACTACACCCCCAGCTACCGCCTGAATCTGGAAACCTACCGGCTCAACCGCTGGACCTCGCTGCTGGCGCCGGACGAGTTTTTGCCCGCCATCGGGACGCGTTCGCTGACGGTCGAGCACACCCTGACCTTCAGCCCGCCGTCGTACCGGCTGACGGTGATCGATCCGGCGGGGCAGGTGATCGACGAGCGCACGGTGTCGATCAGCTACGATCCCGGCGGGGGGATTCCGATCATCCACTCCTTCGGCGCGCTGGCGGCCAGCGTGGATGCCGGAGAACTGGCGGCGGGGACCGCTCGCATTCAAGTCTCGTGGTGGGTGTCGGATCGCGTGCCGTCGAGCAACCTGGTCTTCGATCAGGTGTTTGCCGATGGCAGCGCGCTGCCGGTCGAGCTGCCGCGCGATAACCTGTGGGTCCCGTCCATCGGGGAAGGGCTGGTCGCCCCGGTGCTGCCGCGTGGCGAGGATCAACTCAGGCTGCGGATCAGCGCCATCGACGTCGCCAGCGGGCAAACGTACAACCAGATGGAACTGATGCTGCCTATCACCGGCACGGCGGCGATTCCGCCGGATGCGACAGCCCTGCCCGTCACGCCCGCCACTCCGACGCTGACCCCGATCCCGATCACGCCGTCGCCCACGCCGGTCCTGATCACGACGCCCGACGATGTGTGCTCCGAAGACCCGTACTACGCCGCGGCGATCATCGCGATGGAATGGATGTCGGCCCATCCCACCGGCCAGACGATGCCCGGTGATGCCTACGGCCATGCCCAACTGGACGGGCTGTATGATCAACTCTACGCCGAAGGCAAGGTCGGGCCGGTGCCGCCGCCCTGTATCGTGACGGCCACCACCGATCTGACCGTTTGGGGCCATCCTGGGGTAGACTATATAACGAGCCTACACGCCGGAGAAACCGCCGAAGTGAACGGCCAGGATGCCGCGGGGAACTGGTGGTACGTCAACACCGGTACCGCCTGGGGCTGGGTCAGCCGCCAGTATGCCCAGATTCAGCCGGAGGCGAACGTCAGCAGCATCCGGATCGTAGACTAGCTCTGGATAATCGTCGAGGAAATGTCATGTCTATCCGCTCTGCTCTATCCCTGATCGAACCCGCCCTGGCCGCGTTGGGCCTTGAGGATGTCCCTGGCCTACAACTGGCCGATGTCGCCCAGTGGGGCACGCTGCACCATCCGCCGCTGAATCCTGATCTTCCCGCGCTGCTCGTAGGGATCGATCACGCCGACCTGGCCCAGATCAAGCATGTGCTGCTCAACCAGTATCCGGGTGAACACCCGATCCAGGTGGTGCGGACGGGGGGAGCCATCGAGCGGCTGACCCTGGAATCTCTCGGCCAGATCGACGGCGAAGCGGTGATCTACGTCGCGCCGCTGGCCCGCGCGGGCAGCTTCGAACGGTTTCAGGAGACGATTGCTCACCTGCGCGCGCCGGAGGGCTGCCCCTGGGATCGCAAGCAGACGCATCTCTCGCTGCGCCCCTACCTGCTCGAAGAGACTTACGAGGTGCTGGAGGCGCTCGACGCGGGAGACCAGGCGGCGCTGTGCGAAGAACTGGGCGATCTGCTGCTGCAAATCGTGCTGCACAGCCAGGTGGCTATCGACAGCGGCTCGTTCCGCATGGCGGACATCGTCGCGGCGGTCAACACCAAGATCATCCGGCGGCATCCCCACGTGTGGGGCAGTGTCGATGTGAACGACGATCAGGACGTCAAGGTCAATTGGGACAAGCTCAAGCAGGCAGAGAAGAAGGACAACGGCGACGCGGTCGCCTCGCGGCTGGCGGGGGTTTCGAAAGTGCTCCCGGCGCTGTCTCAGGCGTTCAGCTACCAGGATCGCGCCGCGCGGGTCCACTTCGATTGGGACACCATCGAGCCGGTGATCGCCAAGGTCCACGAGGAGATTGACGAACTGCTCACCGCGCCGGACGAACTCGCGCGCGAGATGGAGTTGGGCGACCTGCTGTTCGCGGTGGTCAACTGGGCGCGCTGGCTCAAGATCGACCCGGAGTCGGCGCTGCGGGGCACCAATGCGAAGTTTTTCCGCCGCTTCCATTACGTCGAGCAGCAGGCCGCCGCGCAGCAGCGCGCGCTGGACGAGATGTCGCTGGACGAGATGGACGCCTTGTGGGAAGCCGCGAAAGCCCTCGGATTGTAACGGGCGGCTATTCCGTCTGCCGCGCCTCGCGTTCGAGCAGGATCATGGCGATCCGTTCGGCAGCGCGGTTCTGCCAGTTGTACATGGTGCGCTGGGGGACTTCCCGCTGGAACCAGTCTACCACGGCGCGCATCCCGGCGTCGCCGGAAACCTGGGCCAGCGCGTTATGCCGGTAGGGGCTGATCCCGGCCACGTAGGGATAGTACAGGGCATTGTAGAAGCGCCATTCTTCCGTCGTGCCGGACAGCCCGCGATCCTGGGGACGCAGCGCGTCGATGCATTCCACCAGGATACCGCGCAGGGTGTTCGCGCGTTGCAGGGCGTCGGCTTCTTCTCCGGCGCGCAGGGCGACGATCTGGAGTGTGGTCAGCGGGCTGGCGGCCAACTGCGGCAGGTTCGGCAGGTGACTGAGCGCCCGGCGCGTCAGGCGGGTGAACTCATCCCGATCCAGCGTGGTGAGGGGCGGAAAGGTGTCCGGCTGGCGGGCCGTCTCTCGCAGCAGCGTGCGCAGGATCGCCCGCGTCGAGGGTTCGGCCTCGCGGCCCGGCCACAGCGCGCGATCCAGGACGTGATCGAGCGCGTCTTGCAGCGGAATGAGGAGCATCACGGCTCCCAGCGTGAACAACAGCGCGACGGTCGCTTCGAACGTCCAGGCGTCGGCCAGGGTCAGGCCCACCGCCCAGGGCAGGATCAATAATCCTGCCGCCAGCAGCGTTTTGAGCAGCCCGGCGGTCAGGTCGCGCCGGACGGTGTGCCCTTCGGCCAGGGCATCGTAGGCGATGCCGACCGCGCCGAAGATCGCCACATCCACGATGACGGCGGCTAAGACTACGTCGGGCGGCAGCAGCCCGGCCACCAGGATCAACATCGCTCCCGCATAGCCCAGCCCGGCCAGCCGCAGCCACACGTATACTCGCCGGGCGCGATCCCCTGGGGCGGCCTGCCGCAGCAGCCGGTGGAACAAGCCCGCCGCGAGCAAGCTCACGATCACTTCGTAGCCGCCAAACGTCCAGTACAGCGGACCGGGATCGCGGGTCGCAAACCGGACCAGGTCGCTGCCCACCCATCCGCCCAGAATCAACAGCACGCCGCAGGGCAGGGCCACCGTCCACCAGGCGCGGTCCCAGGCCAGGGCTTCGCCGGGCCAGAGCAGGATGGCCGCCCGCAGCCACAGCGCCGCGGGCAGCGGGTACGCGATCCACAGCGCCCGCCCGATCCAGGCGCTCCGGCCAGGATATGCCGCCCCCAGCAGTTGATCAGCCTGGATCAGCGCAAAACTGACCAGCACGCCCACCGCCGTCAGGCTCAACGCCTGGGTACGGCTGCGCGTCAGCAGGTAGCCTGCCAACACCAGGAGCACCCCGTACGAGAGCAGTTGAATCGCCGCCAGCAGGTTCACCCTCACTCCAATCCAGAAGCCCGGCGGTGTGCTGCCGCCGGGCTGTTCAGGCATTATTCGGCCAGTTGGCGGCTGCGCAGCGTGTACAGCCCGACCAACAACCACGATCCTACACTGAGCACCGCCGAGACGGCTACTCCGGCGGCGTTCATCTCCACTCCGGCCAGCGGCACTGCCGCAAAGCCGACGCCGGTCACGATCATATCCAGCCCGGCCATCTGGTACACCCGGGCAGGCGGTTCGCCCCGGCGGGTGAACCACAGTTGCAGCAGGCTGTACACCGCCACGACTGCCCCGATCAGGCGGATCGGCGTCACGGCGCCGGACGACATGTCCAGAGTCTTCTGGATCGGAACGGCGGCGAACAGCATCATATCGCTGATCAGCAGATTGCACACGGCGTCGAAGCGCCAGATACGCATCCAGGCGATGCGGTGGGTGATAGCCGACGGCATGGTACTGGAAAAAGTTACACCTGACATGGGGTGATCCTCCTGAGCATGGGTTTCGAACGATGTCCCCATTCTGCCGGGATTCAGCCTGCCATGTCGTGGCGTTGGGGTGCCAAAGACTGCCAAAAGGGGGTGCCAATTTTCACCACGGGGGTATAAAAACAAAAAAGCCCCGGAAGTCTTGCTGTTTCCGCGGCCCGCCCGAATTGGGTGCTGATTTGTATCCAAAAGCGTGGTATAACAGTCGGGGCGCCCGGATTTGAACCGGGGACCTCATCGACCCGAACGATGCGCGCTAGCCAAGCTGCGCTACGCCCCGAAGTATTGGTAGTGTACCTCACATCGAAAGGCTTGGCAAGAGCAAACTTGAACGGACGTGTCCTTTTCTTTCTGCCAGACAGGATCGCCAATCTATGACGTCTCAACAACCTCCTCGCCGTTTCAATACCCTGACGGATTTCATGCGCTACTACACCCGGGGGATCACGACCCGCCTGGGAATGTGGCTGTACCACCGGGGGGTCCATCCCGATGTGATCACGCTGGTGGGGACGGTGATCGTCGCCGTCGCCGCGTACGCCGGTTCGCAGGGGCATTTCGCCCTGGCCGCGATCATCATCCTGATCGGCGCGCCGCTGGATGCCGTGGACGGGGCCGTCGCGCGCGCCATGCAGCGCAAGGACAAATTCGGGGCGCTGCTCGACTCGACGCTGGATCGCTACGCCGACGGGTTCATCCTGGGCGGCCTGGCCTATCATTTCAGCACCAAGGGCAACGAGACCGCCATGCTGCTCGCCGTCGCCGCCTTGCTCGGCACGCAGTTGGTCAGCTATGTGCGGGCGCGGGCCGAAGGGCTGGACTTCGAGTGCAAAGAGGGGTTGTTCACCCGCATGGAGCGCATGGTCGTGATCCTGGTCATGCTGCTCACCGGCTACGTCGTGGCCGGGCTGTGGATTCTGGCGATCGGGACGCACATCACCGTGATCCAGCGCATCTGGTACGTGCGCCGCGCCATGCAAGACGCCGCGTGATCGCGATCCGCCGTTACACGAGACGATGAAAATAGAGGGCCGCGTGCCCTCTGTTTGTTTCTTCAGGGAATTTTCACAAAATCCATTACAACTGTCTATTGGAACCCGCGGGCATGAAGCATAAAATCTAAATTAAGCGGGAGGCAGAAAGCGATTAACGCATGATTGAAACCTACGAGTTGACGAAGGACTTCAAAGAGTTCCGAGCAGTCGATCACATTACCTTCAAGGTCGATCCGGGGACGATTTTCGCCATCCTGGGGCCGAACGGGGCGGGCAAAACCACCACCGTGCGCATGTTGACCTCGATCCTCCAGCCCACTTCCGGGTGGGCGCGCGTGGCGGGCTTCGACGTCGTCAAGAACCCGACCGCCGTGCGGGCTTCGGTGGGCGTGCTCACCGAGCAGCACGGCCTGTACGAGCGCATGAAGGGGATCGAATACCTGGACTTTTTCGCCCGCATCTACCATCTTTCGCCCGAAGATCGCGCGCGGCGGCCCTTGCAGTTGATGGAGCATTTCGGGCTGGGCGATGCGCTGGACAAGCGGCTGGGCGAATATTCCAAAGGCATGAAACAAAAGCTGGCCCTGGTGCGCGCCATGCTGCACGATCCGCCGGTGCTGCTGCTGGACGAGCCGACTTCGGCGATGGACCCGCAGAGCGCCAAGCTGGTGCGCGAAGCGATCAAGGAATTGCAGCGCGAAGAACGGACCATCACCATCACCACCCACAACCTGACCGAGGCGCAGAGCCTGGCCGACCGGATCGCCGTCATTCGCAAGGGGCGCATCATCGCCAACGGGACGTTCAAGGACCTGCTGCAACGCTTTGTCGGCGCGCCGCTGATGGAACTCCACCTGACGCAGCACCTCAACGGGGCGGCGGGCGAGCTGGCGGGCATGGTCGAGGTGGTCGAGCAGGGGGATCGCTGGCTGCGCTACCGCACGCCCGATCCGGTGGCCACCAATCCCCAGGTGATCCGGCGGCTGACCGGGGCCGGGCTGGAGATCGTCACGCTCAGCGAGGTCTCGCGCACGTTGGAAGACGTGTACTTGCAGATCGTAGAAGAAGACGAAGGGCTGGAAAAGAAAAATGTCGAGCATCGCTGAGAGCATTCACAAGCCCCTGATCCAGGATACGCCGGGCCAGTCCGGCCTGCGTGTGACGCTGAGTAATGCGCTGATCATCACCCGCCGCGAAGTGCGCGACAGCCTGCGCGACTGGCGCATCATGGTCCCGATTTTCGTGCTCACCCTGGTGTTTCCGCTGCTCGCCAATGGCATGACGCGCGTCTTCACGAACTTCTTCGAGGACAACGGCGCGCAGGATTTGCTGCCCTCGCTGCTGCCGCTGATGCCGATGGTGGTGGGCTTCTTCCCGGTGTCGATCTCGCTGGTGATCGCGCTCGAAACCTTCGTGGGCGAAAAGGAACGGCTCAGCCTGGAGCCGCTGCTCTCGACGCCGCTCTCCAATACCGAGCTGTACCTGGGCAAATCCTTCTCGGCCATGCTGCCGCCGATTATGGCCAGCTACGCCGGGATGACCATCTACATGGGCAGCCTGATCCTGGGAAAGCAGCAGTGGCGGCCCGAAATCCTGCTCGTGGTGCAGATCGTGCTGCTGACGACGGTGCAGGCCCTGGTGATGGTGACGGGCGCGGTGGTGGTGTCCAGCCAGACGACGTCCACCCGCGCGGCTAATCTGCTGGCCAGCTTCATCATCATCCCCATGTCCATGCTGGTCATGCTCGAAGGCGTGATCATGGTGCAGCCGCACAAACGCTACCTGCTGTGGTACATCATGATCGCCATTGGCGTGACGGTGGTCATGCTGGTGCGGATGGGCGCGCGCATCTTCAACCGCGAAGAACTGCTGGGCCGCTCGCTTGACCAGTTGAATCTGCGCTGGGCCGCTCACGTTTTCTGGCAGCAGGTGCGCGGCCCGCAGGCGGGCAAGCTCACCGTGCGCGGCTGGTACCGTCACAGTGTGTTTCCTGCCGTGCGCGAGCTGCGTTCCGGGACAATCGTCGTGCTGATCTGCATCACCGTCTCGTTTATCGGTGGGGCAGCGGCTGCGTATAAATGGCAGGTGCCGCTCGATCAATTCTCGTCCAACGACGAGACCCTGCTCGACAACCTGCAATCCTGGTTCGACATGGGCCAGACTCCGAACATGATCGTGATGGCCGCCACTCAAAATATCCGCGTGCTGCTGGCCGCGACCATCCTGGCGACTTTCACCTTCGGGGTGCTGGCGCTGATCCTCATCGCGATCCCGTTCGGGCTGCTGGGCTTCATCATGGGCCAGGTGGTGCTGTCGGGCCTCAGCCCGCTGCCGTTCATCATGGGCGTGATCCCGCACAGTATCTTCGAAATTCCGGCGATTTTGCTGGCCGGTGCGGCGGCGCTGCGGCTGGGCAGCATCGTCACCCGCCCCCCGGAGGGGATGGCCGTGGGCGAGGCGTGGCTGCGCGCGCTGGGCGATACCGTGAAGATCGGCGTGGGACTGGTTTTCCCGCTGTTGTGCGTGGCGGCGGTGCTGGAAGTCATGCTCACGCCGCGCGTCGTCGAATTTGTGCTCCGTATGTAAATTGTGCTAAAAGAGACGTAGCAGCGTTCGGAAGGGGGCGACCGGCCCCCTTGTTGTGGTTACGATAGGTGATCTATGGCCCGCTTGATCATCCTCGGATCGGCCTCTGCTGTGTCGGATGCGGAGCACGACAACACGCACTTCCTGGTGCAAGGCGATCACGGCAGTGTCATCCTGGTAGATTGTGGCTCAAACCCGATTGGCAAACTCGCCCGGCACGGCATCCACTTCGACGCGCTTTCCGACCTGATCCTGACGCATTTTCATCCCGATCACGTCTATGGTGTGCCGCTGCTGCTGATGCAGATGTGGCTGTTGGGCCGTCAGAAACCGCTGCGGGTTTATGGGCTGCACCACTGTCTGCATCGCGTCCGCGATCTGATGGTGGCGTTCATGGTCGAGACCTGGCCGAACTTTTTCCCAATCGAGTTTTTCCCCATTCCCGAACAGGACCGGATGCCGGTGCTGGATAATGCCGACTTTCGCATCACGTCCTGGCCGACGCGCCACTTCATCCCGACCATTGGTCTGCGGATCGAGGTCAAGACGACCGGGAAAATCGTCGGTTACTCGTGCGATACCGAACCGATTCCCGGAATCGTCGATCTGGCCCAACGTGTGGACCTGCTGCTGCACGAAGCGGCGGGCGAAGGGATGGGCCATTCCAGCGCGGCGCAGGCCGGGGAGATCGCCTCTGAAGCGGGCGCGGCTCGGCTGGCGCTGATCCACTACAACGTGATCAACGCCGATCCCCACGCCCTGATCGACGAGGCCCAGTTGACCTACGCCGGGCCGGTCGAACTCGCGCAGGATGATCGGATTTACGAGATCTGATCGACGGAGGGCGAACAAAAAAGCCTGCGAGGTGGGCAACCAGCGCAGGCCGGGATGAAGCGCGTCAGGTTATTTGTCCGTTTCGGGGATTAGTTCGACGGCTTTGACCGTCGCATGAAGAAAGGCGAAGTCTCCGCGCGGCGGCATGACTTCGAAGATTTCCACGATTTCAAAGGTGCTCTTGCCAATATGTACACGCCCCCCCACTTTCGGGCGTTCAAACTCGTTCACGATCGCCCCCGGATGTTCCCCGCCAATGACAACGTAGCTCACTTTATAGGTCATCATGATGGGACCACCTTCCTTGTCTTGCCTTGAGCTACAGGCTACCGGCTCCTAGATCGAGGTTACGGTGGCGCAGTTTGAAGGACAGATCGACGGCCATGTTGCGCATGATAATGTAGCCGATAGCCGTGTCCGAATTACACAGCCGGTGGAAGTCATCGCCGCTGATGGCGCGCAGGGCGGTCTGGTCGCGGCTGCAACGCACGGTGGCCGACCGTTTGCCCAGGTCGAGCAGCGCCATTTCCCCGAATATCTGGCCCCGCCCCAGATAGACCTGTGACCGTTCTGGCTCTTCTGGACTTTTTCGGATGCGAATTTCCACCTGACCATCACTGATGAAATAGAGTTTATCGCCATCGGCGCCCTGCTCAAAAATAATATCACCGTCATGAAAAACCTCTTCGGTGCTGATGTCGATCAAGCGTCGAAGCTGTTCATCCGACAGCCCGCTGAACAACCCCACCGCTCTCCATAAGACTAGCAGCGTCATCGACCACCGCTCCCTTGCGCCGACAGTTCTATAGACAGGGCATTGTCGCGCATTTGAAGGATACACTAAGACCGGTTGTGGGGCAAGCAGCTCTACCTTCTATCGCTCCTCTTATTGAGCGGTCTGCGGGCCTGTGGTATGATCTACCTAGCATCATTGTGAGTGGTCAAAAACGATCAAGGCGGATTCATGCCGGACGATACTTCTCGTTACGACAGACCCAATCAAGCCCAACATGATGTCAATGTTGATACCGAAGGCGGGATGCTGCGGCGGTGGGTGATTGTGCGCCACGCGACGATCTGGCACCCCCCCACGGACGTCTACGAATCGAACGACCGTCTGATCGTGGTGGTCGAAATGGCGGGGATGCGCGACAACGATTTCCACGTGGTGCTGCAAGGCCCTCAGCTCATCATCAGCGGGGTGCGCCAGCGCGCCACTGCTCCCGACAGTGCTTACCATCAGCTTGAGATTCCGTTCGGCGAATTTCGCACGGAGGTGAGTCTTCCCTGGCCGGTCGCGCGCGACGAGGTGAGCGCCAGCTATCACGATGGGTTTTTGCGAATCGAGCTGCCGCACGCGCCCGCGCAGAGAATCCAGATCGTGAATGTAGACGACGAAGAGACTGCTGACCCTGACACCCCGACTCTAGAAGAGTAGCCTATGTCTAATCCTGAAGACGACCTGAAACAGGGAGTCAATCCTCCCGACGAACAAACGGTGGAACCCAACAAGACCGCCGACGAGGCGCGCGAGGTCAATGTGACCGAGGCCCAGCCGAGTCCGGACAGCGACCGCCCGCGGGGTTTGGCGGGCGAGCCGGAAACCCAGCTTGAGCTGCCGGATGAGCTTCCGATCCTGCCGCTGCGCGGCATGGTGGTCTATCCGCATACCACCATCCCTCTGACCGTCGGCCAGCCGCGCTCGATTCGCCTGGTCGATGAAGCCGTCGCCGGAGACCGCGTGATCGGCCTGGTGGCGTCGCGCGATCCCGAGTTGGAGACCCCCGGCCCGGAGCAGATCTACGACTACGGCACGGTGGCGCAGATTCACCGGCTGTTCCGCGCGCCGGACGGGACGATCCGCCTGTTGGTGCAGGGCATGGCCCGGATCAAGGTGGACGAGTACACCGCGCAAGAGCCTTACCTGCGCGCACACGTCACCCCGGCCCCGGAAAATGTCGAGAAGAACATCGAGGTCGAGGCGCTGATGCGCAACGTCATCGAGCAGTTCGGGCGCATGGCTGATCTCGTCCCCAGCATCCCCGGTGAGTTGATCAATGCCGCGCTGAACGTGGAAGACCCGCTGCAACTGGTCTACTCGCTGGCGACCTATATCCGGCTGGATCTCGCCGATCAGCAGCAGATTTTGCGCCTGGACTCGGTGCTCGAAAAGCTCCACACGCTGATGGCGATCCTGGCCAAAGAACTGGAAGTGCTCGAACTGGGGCGCCGCATCCAGACGGAAGCCCAGTCCGAGATGGAAAAAACCCAGCGCGAGTACTACCTCCGCGAACAGTTGAAAGCGATCCAGCGCGAACTGGGCGAGGGGGACGAGCAAACGGTCGAGGTGGAGGAATTCCGGCGCAAGCTCGAAGCGGCTCACCTGCCGGAAGAAGCCGAGCGCGAAGCGCGGCGCGAGCTGGACCGCCTGTCGAAGCTGCCCACGGCGGCGGCGGAATACGGCGTGATCCGCACCTATCTCGACTGGATGGCCAGCCTGCCCTGGGATGTCCATACCGACGACAACCTCGACATCGGGCACGCCCGCACCGTGCTCGACGAGGATCACTACGGGTTGGAGGACATCAAGGAGCGCATCCTCGAATACCTGGCCGTGCGCAAGCTGCGCCAGGAGCGCGCCGAAGAGTGGCAGGCCGCCAAGCAGGTGGATCAGGTCCGTCGCGAGCGCGAAGGCGCGATTCTGTGCTTCGTGGGACCGCCCGGCGTGGGCAAGACCTCGCTGGGGTCGTCGATTGCGCGGGCGATGGGCCGCAAGTTCACGCGCATGTCGTTGGGCGGTATCCGTGACGAAGCCGAAATTCGCGGCTTCCGGCGCACCTACATCGGCGCCATGCCGGGCCGCCTGATCCAGACCATGCGCCGGGTGGCGAGCCGCAACCCGGTGATCATGCTGGACGAGATCGACAAGCTGGGACGCGATTTCCGGGGTGATCCGGCGTCGGCGCTGCTGGAAGTGCTCGACCCGGAGCAGAACTTCGAGTTCCGCGACCATTACCTCGACGTGCCGTTTGACCTGTCGCGGACGATGTTCATTACCACGGCCAATACCCTCGAAACGATCCCCGGCCCGCTGCTCGACCGCATGGAGATCATCCAACTGAGCGGTTACACCGAGCATGAGAAGGTCGAGATCGCCCAGCATTACCTCGTCCCGCGCCAGCGCCGCGAAAACGGCCTGCGCGAGGATGAGTTGACCTTCACCGACGAGGCCCTGTGTACCATCGTGCGTGATTACACGCGCGAAGCCGGGGTGCGCAACCTGGAGCGCGAAGTGGGAGCGGTTGCGCGCAAGGTCGTGACGCGCATCGCCGAGGGCAAGGCCAACAGCGTGACGGTCGATGCGCCGGATATTCGCGGCTACCTGGATCACCCGCGCTACGGCTACCAGACCGAGATCGAAGAGCGCCTGACCAATACGCCAGGCGTCGCGATCGGCCTGTCGGTGACGGTGTTCGGGGGGGATGTGCTGTTCATCGAAGCGGCGCAGATGCCGGGCGGCCACGGGTTCCAGTATACCGGCCAACTGGGCGAGGTGATGCAGGAAAGTGCGCGCACCGGGTTCAGCTATGTCCGGTCCAAAGCCCGCGAATTGGGACTGCCGGAGGACTATTTCAATAAACACGATGTCCACCTGCATGTGCCCGCCGGGGCCGTCCCGAAGGATGGCCCGTCCGCCGGGGTGACGATGGCGACCGCGCTGGCGTCGTTGTTCACCGGTCGTCCGTGCCGCAGCAACGTCGCCATGACCGGCGAAATCACCCTGAGTGGGCAGGTGCTCCCGGTCGGCGGCATCAAGGACAAAGTGTTGGCGGCGCATCGCGCCGGGCTGGATACCGTGATCCTGCCGCGCCGCAACGAAGAAGATTTGGACGACGTGCCAGAAGAAATCCGCCAATCGTTGAAATTCGTTCTGGCTGACAACGTCACGACCGTGTGGGAGGCGGCGCTCATGCCGGTTGGCGAAACCGTGTCCGGTGCGGGGGACGGTGCGCAGCCTGAAGCTCCCAAGAAACGACGCGCCCGCGCGAAGGCGCAAAATTAGAAGTCGCTCTATCATTGGCGGTGAGAGCGAATTCGCGAATCTGCATTGGAGGAATGCTGCCTTGCCTAAGATCATGATTGTGGACGATGACCGCACCACCGTGAAACTGTTGCAGACGCTGCTCGAAATGGATGGTTTTGAGGTCGTGGTGGTGAGCTACGGTCAGCAAGCCCTCGAACGGGCCACGCAGACGAATCCGGACCTGTTCCTGGTCGATTATCACCTCGCGGATATGGATGGCGTCGAACTGATTCTCCAACTCCGCGCCAGTGCCCGGTTTGCTCATACCCCGATTGTGGTGGCGTCCGGTCGTGATGTCGAAGCGGAGGTCTTGGAAGCCGGGGCGAATCTGTTCCTGGTGAAGCCGTTCGAGCCGAACCGCCTGGCCGATACGTTCAACAGTCTTCTCAAGTAAGGCGGCCTTCTCCCCGTCAAAACGTTCCTAACTCCAGGCGAGTTGGACAGAGAGAGGCCCTTTGTGACATCAAAATCACGACGTTCTAAAATGCAGTGGTTCCGCATGGACCTGCATTTACATACTCCCGGCTCCACCGATTTTCAGGAGTCGAATATCAGTTACCTGGACATTTTGCGCCAGGCCGAAGCGCGCGGATTGGATATCATGGCGTTCACGGATCACAACACCGTGTCCGGCTACCGCGCGATGATGGACGAGATTGCCCAACTGGAATATCTTGAACAGTTGGGGCGCATCAAGCCCGAAGAAAAACGCAAATTGACCGAATACCGGCGGCTGCTGGACAAGATTCTGGTGCTGCCGGGTTTTGAATTCACCGCGACCTTCGGCTTTCACATTCTCGGCATTTTTTCGCCGGACACGACCATCCGCCAGCTTGAACATATTCTGCTCAGCCTGAACATCCCGCCTGCCGCCATCGACGAAGGCTCGTCGATTGTGGGCGCCTCGTCGGACGTGCTGACGGCGTACCGGATGATCAACCAGTCCGGCGGGATCGTGATCGCCGCCCATGCCAATTCGAGCCACGGGGTGGCGATGAAAGGCTTTGACTTCGGCGGCCAGACCAAGATCGCTTATACCCAGGACCCGTACCTGCACGCGCTGGAAGTCACCGACATGGATCGCGGTGGACGCAAGAGCACGGCGCGCTTTTTCGATGGCACCAAGCCCGAATACCCGCGCCGGATGCGCTGCCTTCAGGGGTCGGATTCGCACCGGCTGATCGCCGATCCGCGCAACGCGAAAGAATTAGGCGTGGGGGATCGCGTGAACGAGGTGTCGCTGCCGGAGCGATCCTTCGCGGCGTTGCTGGAAGTGTTCCAGAGCAATGACTTTGCGCGCACCCGGCCCTACCATGCGACTCACGCGCCTTACGACCACGTCCAGGCCGCGCGCGAAGAAGGGCCGAGCATCGTCCAGGCTTTTCACGACGGGCTGACGCGCCGGGGTGGACGGCTGTACGCCGTGATTTCGGATGTGTGCGCCCTGGCGAACACCAACGGCGGGACGATCTATATCGGCGTGAGCGCCAAGGCCCAGGATAAGCCGATTGGCGTGGCGAACATTCCCGAAGCGACCGAGATGCTGCGCACCGAGATCGAGAGCAAGATCACGCCGCCGCTTGAAGTGGAGATCGACGCCCTGGAAACCCAGGGCAAATCGGTGATGCGGCTCCAGGTGCCGCGCGGGGACGATCCACCCTACGCCATCGACGACAACAAGATTTACGTGCGCGACGAAGCCGAGACCGACCTGGCCGTGCGCGACGAGATCGTGCAGTTGGTCATGCAGAAACTGGCCCAACCTGGGGGCATCCCCCAGGCGGCTCCCAGCCCGCTGATCACCCCCGTCGAAGCCCCCCCGCCTGCCCAGCCCGAAGTGCCCCCGGCGGTCGGCAGCAGCGGGATCGAGCCGCCGCGCACCGGCGTTGAGATTCTCGTCACCGAGCAGCGCAAAGGGGTCAAGTACCACATGATGCGCGACCTGCGCAACGGCAACGTGGTCAAGAATGTCAGCCGGGGATCGGCCCGTCGGCTGTGGCACTATGCCATCACCGAAAAAGAGTCGAATCCGGTGCCGCCGGACAAGATCGAATGGCACGGCGACATCGGCCTGCTGAAGCGGTACAAGCGCGGCGGCGCGACCCATTACGACCTGGTCCAGCGCGAAAACGGCGAGCTGCGCATTTACTACGGCGTGACCTACGACGGGATGCACGGTCCCTGGCAGGTTTTCGCGGGCGAAGAAGAATAGACGAGGCGTTTTCTGGCGAGCACAGGGGGAATCTCTGTGCTCGCTTTCATTTGAGTGGTGCTATGCAACGGATTTCAGAACCGATCCGGCGGTGGGAATGGGCCGCGCTGGTGGGCATCCTGCTGCTGGCAGCGGCGCTGCGGTTGGGCTGGCCGGGGATCACCGAGTTCAAGCGGGACGAAGCCAACATGTCCCGGCGGGCGCTCGATCTGGTCCAGGGCCGCGACGTTCCTCTGCTCGGCCTCAGCTCGTCGGTCAACGTGCCGAATCCTCCGATCAGCGTCTATCTGTTCGCCCTGCCCTATGCTCTGAAGAATGATCCGGTGTGGGCGACGTTGTTCGTCGGCGTGCTGAACGTGATCGCCGTCGGGCTGACCTGGGGCCTCGCGCGGCGCTACTACGGCTCGCTGGCGGCGATCACCGCCGGGCTGCTCTACGCTGCGGCCCCCTGGGCGGCGATCTATTCCCGCAAAATCTGGGCGCAGGATATGTTGCCGCCGTTCGTAGTGGCGGTGGTGTTCACCGGGTTGCTGGGCTTTGGCGACCGGAAACGGTGGGCCCAGTGGCTGCACTGGCCGCTGCTGGCGCTCACGGTGCAGATCCACTACGCCGCCTTTACGCTGATCCCGCTCTCGCTCGTGATGATCGTCACCTGGCGCAAGCACGTCGCCTGGCGCAGCCTGGCGCTCGCCGCCGGGATCGCCGTGCTGACCTTCCTGCCCGCCGGGATCGGCGCGTACCGGGACGGCTGGCTGTCGCTGCACACGCTGCGCGACGGCCTGAGCGCCAATCCCGATCACCACAAAGTCTTCAGCACCACCGCGCTGGATTACGCCTGGTTCACCGTCGCCGGGACGGATATTCACTCGCTGGCGGGACCGGAGCAGTTCCGCGCTTATCTCGATTCTGTGCCGGACGCTTATCCCGTCTTTAAGCTGGTGCCGCTTGCCGCCGTGCTGGCGGCGCTGGGACTGGTAGTGCGCCGGACGCGGCGCCTGCCGGATGGTGTGCTGGTGGCGTGGTTGGTGCTGCCGGTGCTGCTGTTCACCTGGGAATGGACCGAGGTGGCTCCGCACTATTTCATCCCGCTCATGCCCGCCGCGTATGTGCTGTGCGGCGTGGGGTTCGAGGCGCTCTGGCAAGCGGGCCGGACGCCGCGCGTCCGCCGGGCGATCCTGGCCGGGGGCAGTGCGCTGATCGTGGTGATCGCGGGCCTGCAAATCTACCTGTTCGGGGCGCTGCTGCATTTCCTCGACACGCACGCCACGCCGGGTGCGTTCGGTACGCCGCTGCATGATCTGTTGGCCGTGCGCGCGGCGATCCTGGACCAGCATCCCGACGACGTGATCGTGGTCAGCGCGGAAGAAACCGCCCCCTACGACGAAATACCGGCGGTGTGGGACGTGCTGCTCGACCGTGTCCCTAACGTGCGCTTCGTGAACGGCACCCGCACGGCGGTGATCCCCGATCATTCCGCGCTGGAGCTGATCGCCTGGTCTCCGGCGCTGCGAACCTGTCCGGATCAAGCCTGTGCGCAAGAGTCTGGCGCGCGTACCTTCGCCCTGCGGCCCGGCGAGAATCCGTACATTTTGCGCGTGGCCCAGCCCGATCAAGCCATTCCTCCGATCACCCCTCTGGAGCCGGTCCGGTTTGCCAACGGCGCGTATTTGACCGGGTACGCCGTGAGCACTTCGGACGTCGCGCTGGCCTGGACGTTGAGCGGCCCCGCTGCTGCCGATTATCAGGTCTTCGTCCATGCCCTCGATGCGAGCGGTAACCGCCTCGATCAGCGCGACCGCCCAGCCTGGCCGGGACGTTACTGGCGCGCGGGCGATACGCTGATCCTGTGGTTCGATCTCACCCTGCCGCCCGGCACGGTGACGTTGAACGCGGGTATGTACACGTTGGACGGTTCCACCTACGACGTCGTCGAAGTGCTGGACGCCGCCGGAGCCTACCTCGCCCAGAATGCCGTCATCCCCTTGCCCACGCCCTGAAGCGCAGATTTAAGGTGAATTTAAGGCTGCTTCAAGCAGGGATAACCATAGCCTCCCGCGGATCGTTTATGATGAGTCCAATCTTGAACGTAGCCCGGCCTTTGGTGCCGGGGATAGGACGTGGAGGTTAGGTATGCGTAAAGTGATGGTGGTGGGATCGGTGCTGGTCGTGGTGCTTTCGCTGATGATCACCGGGACGATCCTGGCTCAAGGCAATGGGGGACATGGCGGCGGTCGAGGGGGCGATGGGGCCTGGCTCGGCGTGCGTTACGAAGTGACGGATGGTCAAGTCGTGGTGAGCGAGGTTATGGACGGCTCGCCCGCCGCGGACGCCGGACTGCTGGCCGGAGACGTGATCGTGAGTGTGGACGGCGAAGCCGTGGACTCCGGGCAGGCGTTGGCGGACCTCATCCGCGCGCACCAGTCGGGTGACGTGATCTCGATCGTGGTCACGCGCGACGGCAGCGAAGAAACCGTGGAAGTTACCCTCTCTACGATGGCGGGACGTGGTCCGGATGACATTACCGCCGACACCGATCCGC
Organism: uncultured Anaerolineaceae bacterium; assembly: GCA_964427955.1. Lineage (GTDB taxonomy): Bacteria > Chloroflexota > Anaerolineae > Aggregatilineales > Aggregatilineaceae > JACRBK01. The sequence goes on along the minus strand of CAYRWY010000030.1, from coordinate 1,469 downwards.
TCGTCGCGGCGGAACGGATGCTGCGCGTCAGCCTGGAAGCCGTGGACGAGGGCTACCAGGTCGTGGACGATGGCCGGATGCGTCCCGATGCCACCCTGGCCGCGGGCGACATCATCACGGCGGTGAACGGCACGGCGGTGGCCGAGGTGGACTGGACGACGATGTTGGGTGAACTGGACGGGCAGAACGCGACGCTCACCCTCACCGTGCTGCGCGATGGCGAAGAGACCGAGGTCACCCTGGAGCAGTTCGGCGGGATGCGTGGTCGCGATCAGTTTGGCGGGATGGGCAATCCCGGCGGCATGATGGGCCAGGGCGGCAGCGGCGCTCAGACCGGTGTCGCGCCGCACCAGGTCAATCCCGGCATGACCTGCGACCAGTGTCACAGCGGCTCGCAGAACACCAGCCCGGTCGTGCCCGACAACTCCGCGTCGGACTCGCTCTCGGCCTAGCGGTTCAGCCGACGTAAACCAGGTTCTTCCCGTAGGGGCGATTCACGAATCGCCCCTATGTGCGTCAATTTAAGGTTTTGTGAGGCAATCACGGCTTTGTCCCGGCCTCACCCCCTGGCCCCCTCTCCATTCGAAAAGCACAATGGAGAGGGGGAGAAAACCGAGGCGCCGATGCCCCTCTCCATCGTTTTCTGATGGAGAGGGGTTAGGGGTGAGGCCGGTTTTTTCCCTACAACAGGGGATCAGACACCTAAGTTGACGCCTATTGGGCGATTCACGAATCGCCCCTACTTGATTCCTTGGGGTTACAGCCAGCGTTTCAAAAAGGCCAGCGCTTCCACGCGCATCTCCGGCGCTTCGAAGTGCTGCACGTCACAGCGGACCATCTTCCAGGCGTCTGCCACCCCGGCGCTGCGATACGCTTCTTTAAGCGCCGCATCGATTTTGTCCAGACCGGCATACGGCGTGAGCGGATCGAGATTGCCCGCCAACCCCAGGTGCGGGCGCGGCACGATGAGGGTGTTGATCTCCGCCGTCGTAAAATGTTTCAGCAGGCTGGGCACGTAATAATAAATGCCATGACCGTCCAGACCCTTCGTGTCGATCAGCGATTGGTAGTCGGTCAGGCAGCAAATATCGACACAGACCTTGATCCGCTCGTCCAGGGCCGACACCCACCACGCCATGTTGCTGCCCATTGACATGCCCAGCGTGGCGAGGCGGCGGGAATCCACGTCCGGGCGGGTGCACAAATAGTCGATGGCGCGCAGGCTGTCGTAAACCATCATGCCCCACAGCACGCGCCCGTTCCACAGCATTTCCTTGAAAATCGACGATTCGGTGCGTGTATAGCGTTCGCCAAATCCCCAGGCGTCAAAACACAGCACGGCGTACCCCTGCCCGGTCAACACATCCACATAGGGCGGCGATTGAAGATATTCGCGCCCCAGGAACAATTCATCTTTGCCGCGCTCATATAAATCGCCGTGCGAATGGTTGTAAAGCACCGTGGGATAC
>CAYRWY010000029.1:22866-25592 GCA_964427955.1 uncultured Anaerolineaceae bacterium | reverse complement strand
ATGGCGTTTGCCGAGCACAGCCACATGGGGATTCTGGTGTGGAGTCCGCTGGCGGGCGGTTTCCTGTCGGGCAAATACACCCGCCACCAGCCGCCGCCGGAGCAGACGCGTTTCGCCGACGCCGGGCAGTTCGTGCCCTTCGACAAAGAGTTGGGCTTCCAGGTGGTCGAGGTGCTGCGCCAGGTCGCGGATCGTCACGGCGTCAGCCCGACGCGGGTGGCGCTGGCCTGGACGATCTCGCGCCCGTGCATCAGCAGCGTGCTGATCGGCGCGCGCCGCCTGGCGCACCTGGAAGATAACATCGCCGCCGCCGACCTGGAACTGACGGCGGACGACCTCCGCGAGTTGGACGCCGTGTCCGATCCGGGCATTCCCTATCCGAAATGGATGGTGCTGCAACTGGATCAGGCCGAGGACCCGCGCCCCAAAGTCCTGGAGCCGGAACGTTTCGCCGAGGGCGGCCCCTGGCAGGACCTCCGGCGCGGCCCCAACAAGACGGTCTAGATGTCGCTAGAGCCTGTTATGCATTTCTAACCCCTATCCCCCTTATCCCCGCTGCGCGGAGAAAGGGGGAATGTCACCGCTTTTTTCCCTCCCCGCTGCGCAGAGAGGGGCCAGGGGAGGGGTAACTCTCTAGCACGCGCTCAAGATCGAGAATTTCCGTAGGGGCAATCCATCCCGGCATTGCCCCTACCCAGTGCTACAGCTTCACGTCCCCGCACAGGTGCACTTGAATCCCCATCGCCTGGAACGCCGCCGCTTTCGCCGCCAGCGCCAGATCGGCAATTTCGGCAGTGGGCGCATAAGCGACGTTCATGTGGTTGGCCTTGTGGCGCGCCATGAACTGGTCGCGCGTGACGCCGTGCAGCACGAGGTGCATAATCGGCCATTCCGGCGAGGTCGCCTTCCAACGCCGCTCGGTTTCTTCGCGCGGGAGCTTGACCGACGTCCCGCGCCCCAGATCGGCATGAACCTGCCCCCCCATGACGAAAACGCGGCTCCACACGATCTCGCCCGGCTTGCTGATCCCCTTCAGCGTGCCGCCGCCCATCGGGAAGTACATCGGCGTCTGGCGTTCGCTGCTGGCGTCTGCGTAGCCGCCGAAGTGTGACGCCGGAGCCGCCCCGGAAATCAGCAGCGCCCACACGAAATCGTCGAGGCCGTCGCCGGTATAGTGCTCGCCCCAGCGCACATCGTGCAGCGTGGTGGCCGGATCGAGGCCCATCGCGGTCCACACCCGGTTAGTCACCAGGGCATCCAGACCCGCGCCTTCGTCCACTTCGTTGAAGTGCGGGAGCGCCTGTCCGGCGAATAATTCTTGGCCGGTGGCGGGATCGTAGACCGGCGGGCGCTCGACATTGTTGAGCAGCCCCTCGACCAGGTCTGAAGCAGGCACCATATCCTTCAACCCCTGCTGATACTGGATGCCCACCGCCGCGCAGCCAAACGCGTGAGCCATGCGGACGGCTGCAATGTACATTTTGAACTGCTGGTGAAGCTGGGCATCGGTCAGTTGGGTGGCTTCGTCGGTCCCGGTCACAAAGGTCACGTGGCGTGCATCCAACCACTGGCGGATCTGGTGCGCCTCGGCATCGCTGACCAGGCGCATCGCGGCTACCAGCGCCGATTGGCTGAGCCGCTCCTTGAAAATGCCCATCGGGTTCAACAGCTCGTCCTCGATAATGCCGTTATACATGCCCATACAGCCTTCGTCGAAGACGCCCATAATCGCTTTTTCGTGCAAAATCTGCTGAGCAAGCGCCTGGCCTAACGCGGCTTCGGGCTTGGGGAGCCGCCCTGGGTCCAGATCGCGCACGTGGCTGGTATCGTGCGTGATCCGGTCTTCCTTGAGCCACTGGCGAATCCCCCGCAGGAAGAATTCATCAGTGAAGTCCAGGCTCCAGATCGTGCTGTACTTCACGCCCATCTTGGTGAGCGAGGCGTTGAGATTGAGCATCCCCACCAGGCCCGGCCATTCCCCACTCCAATTGGCCACCGTCAGGATCGGGCCGCGATGGTGGCGCAGCCCCGCCAGGACGTGATGGCTGTACTGCCAGACCGACTCGGCTACGATCAGGCGCGCGTCGGGGTGGATGTTCAGAAAGACATCCATGCCCATCCGCTGGCTGGAAATGAAGCCGTGTTTTTCCACCGGATCGTACGCGTGGCCCCGCCGCACGGTAATCCCTTCGCGCGCAAAAGCGGCCACGACCTGTTTTTCCATCGCTTCCTGTGCGGGCCAGCACATCTGGTTAGCCGACAAGCGCAAATCCCCACTGGCCACCAGGATCGCCTCGTTGGGACCCGGCTTTACCGCCTGTTTCAGCTCCGGTACGTGATACAGTGACATTAACATCCTCCCAGAAATAAAGAGTGAGGGAGAAGCTTTTCTTCTCCCTCAACGCTGCTTTCCCTTAGCCGCTCAGTCTACTTAGCGTCCGGGCAGGCAAACTCGTTGCAGATCTCCTGGGCGTTATCCGGTGACACCGTGTCGAACGGCAGCACCACCCAGCGCGGCGGAACGACATGCTGGGTCAGGATCAGATGCGCCCACTCGATGGCCTGCTTGCCACCGGTAGGATAGACGAAGGTTACGCCGAGGCGACCTTCCATCACCGACATGATGCCACCATCCGGGGTGGGCAGGGCATCGATGCCGATGAACAACACTTTGCTGACGTCGATCCCGGCGTCCTGGGCCGCGATGTACGCGCCTTCGGCCATCG
>CAYRWY010000029.1:0-22766 GCA_964427955.1 uncultured Anaerolineaceae bacterium | reverse complement strand
GGTTCTCGACGTCGCTCACCTGCTTGGCATTGTCCTGCGCCGCATCCTGGAACACGACTTCGAAGTCAGGATACTGCGTCGCGGCGGCAGCGATCTGGCTGTCCATCGCTTCGCGCCAGGGCTCGGCCTTGTTCGCCTGGGACATGCCGATCACGTAGTGATCTTTGGCTGCGGGCACCGGGCAGTTGGCGGGCAGCGCCGATCCGCTGTCGGGATATTCCCAGCCGGGCAGCACGGTTCCGGTAACCATATCCGCGGTGTACATCGTCCAGCCTTCCGCAGCGGCGGGGGCAGGGGCGGGAGTCGCTTCAGCCTGGGCGTTCGGGCAGGCAAATTCGTTGCAGACGTCCTGCGCGTTATCGGGGCTGACTTCGTCGAAGGGCAGCACTTCCCACAGCGGCGGGTTGACGTTCTCTTCCAGGATCATGCGCGCCCACTCGATGGCCTGCTTGCCACCGGTAGGATAGACGAAGGTCACGCCGAGACGGCCTTCGAGCACCGACATGATGCCACCGTCCGGGGTGGGCAGGGCATCGATGCCGATGAACAACACCTTGCTGACGTCGATCCCGGCGTCCTGGGCCGCGATGTACGCGCCTTCGGCCATCGGGTCGTTGTGCCCGTACAGCACGTCGATGTCCGGGTTCGACTGGAACGCGGCGGCGGCGGCGGGCACGGCCCGTTCACGCAGCCAGTCGGCGTTCTGCGAGAAGATAATGTTGGCTTCGCTCAAGCCACCGTCCACCAACCCCTGGCGGAACCCATCTCCACGGTCCTTGGCGGGCGGTGCCCCTTCCAGACCACGGATTTCGGCGATCCGGCACTCGGTCCGGCCATTATCCGCGCACCACTGGGCCGCGTACTGGCCCGCACCACGCCCAATCGCCACGTTGTCCGCGCCGATGAACATCGAGTAGTTCGGGTCCACCAGGTTGCGGTCCAACACGATCACCGGCACGCAGCTTTCCCACGCCTGCTTCACGATGTCATTCAGCGGGGCGGCTTCGTTCGGCGAGATGATCAGCAGATCGACGCCCTGCGTCAGCAGGTTCTCGACGTCGCTCACCTGCTTGGCATTGTCCTGCGCCGCATCCTGGAACACCACTTCGAATTCAGGATAGGCTTTGGCGGCGGCGGCAATCTGGCTGTCCATCGCTTCGCGCCAGGGCTCGGCCTTGTTCGCCTGCGACATGCCGATCACATAATGGTCTTTGGCTGCGGGCACCGGGCAGTTGGCGGGCAGCGGGCCTTCGGCGCGCGCCTCTTCCTTCACGGTCCCACCAGCCAGCATATCCTCAGTATAAGGTTTCCAGCCGTCGCCCTGGGCGGCGGTTTTGTGCGACGCCGTCAGCGGGAACACGGCGAGTACGACAATCAGTATCGACAACAGACCAAAAAAAGCTCTTTTTTGCATGATAATTTCCTCTCCTTGACCTACTTAACGGACTTTCTGAGTTGGCGTTATGCCTTGACGCTTCGAATCTCCCTCCTTTGCCGCAGGCTATTCCACCTCTGGTGGACGGAACTGCTGGAGCGCAACGGCGCCCACCGTGATCAGCCCTTTGACCACCAGTTGGGTGTTACTTTCGACGTTGTTGAGACTGAGCATATTACTCAAAATACCAAGGATGAAGGCCCCCGCGATGCACCCGACAATTGTGCCCTTGCCGCCGGACAGGCTCGCCCCTCCGATCACGACGGCTGCAATCGCGTTCAATTCGTAGTTTTGTGCTTCGTTGGGACTGCCCTGATTCAACTGCGCCGCGTGGACGATCCCGGCCAGCGAGGCGAAGAACCCGCACAGCATGAACGCCGCGATCTTGATGCGCGTGACCGCCAGGCCGGACAGGCGCGACGCCGTCTGGTTGCCGCCGATGGCATAGATATAGCGCCCAAACGCAGTGTATTGGAGCACGAACATCATGATGATCGCGCCGCCAAACATGATCAGCGCGGGGACCGGGATGATCTCGTGGTAGATGCGCCGGTGCAGAATCTCGAAGGACGGATCGGCCCCACCCGCCTTGTAGGCGATGGGCACGGCGATGTTGTCGGACCAAATGTGGGCGAAGCCGCGCGCGATGCTGAGCATGGCGAGCGTCGTCACGAAGGCCGGAATGCGGAAGCGCTCCGAGGTCCAGCCGTTCCACCAGCCGATCAACAACCCCAATCCCAGCACCAGCAGAATGGTCTGTTCGGCGGACAGGTGCGACAGCGTGAGGCTGCCCAACAGGGGAATGTTAATCGTCGTGGAGCGCATGAGCAGCAGCGCGCTGGTCGTGGCGGTCAAGGCCACCACCGACCCCACCGACAGATCGATGCCGCCGATCAGGATGACCATGAGCTGCCCGGTCGCCATGATGCCCGTTTCGGAGACGTCGCGGGCGACGTTGCTCAGGTTGCGCTGGCTCAAGAAGATGTTTTTATCGTTGCGGATCGGCGAGAAATAGATGGCGAGCAAAAAGACGATGATCAGGCCAAAAAAGCTTTGAAAACGGAAGATGAAGACGAGCGCGCGTTTACCGATGGCCTGGAATTGTTGGGCCGTCGCCGGCTGGATCGGAAGTTTGGTTGTGGTTCCCATGTTTAGTTTGCATCCTGTTCAAAGGTATTTTCCTGCGTGCCATTGTTAAGTTTGTCGGCAAACCGTGTCGCCGCTTCCATAATCGTGGCTTGATCGAATTCACCCCGCGCAAATTCGCCGGTCAGCCGCCCGTCACACAGCACATAGATGCGGTCACATACCGCCAGCAGTTCGGGCAGTTCGCTCGACACCAGCAAGAAGGCAGTCCCCTGCCGGGCCAACTGCCCAACCAGGGTGTAAACCTCGGCCTTCCCGCCGACGTCGATCCCGCGCGTAGGCTCGTCCAGCAGAAAGAGCTTGATGTCCGCCAGCAGGAACTTACCGACGACGACCTTCTGCTGGTTGCCGCCGCTCAGGTTCCCGACCAGCGCCCGGATGCCCGGCGTCTTGATGTTCAAGTCGCGCACGATGCGGGCGACGGCCCGGTATTCGGCGCGGTGGTTGATCACGCTGGACAGGATCATGAACTGGCGCAGCGCGGCCAGGGTCGCGTTTTCGCTGACGGGGCGTTCCAGGACCAGACTTTGCCGCTTGCGATCTTCGGCCACCAGCCCGATCCCGCGCTGGATGGCGGCATGGGGCGAATTGAAGCGGGCCGGACGGCCTTCGAACCAGATTTTTCCGCTCACGGCGTGAGCCGGATAGGCCCCGAATACGGTCTCCAAGAGCTGCGTCCGCCCGGCGCCCATCAGCCCGGCAATCCCCACGATCTCGCCCCTGCTGACGTGCAGCGAGACGCCTTTGAGCAGGTGATTGGTCCCCTGCCGGAGTTCGAGATTCTCGATCTTCAGGATCGGCTCGCCGAGCTTGACGTCTTCTTTGGGGTAGAGGACATCCAGATCGCGCCCGACCATCATGTTAATCAGTTGGCGGCGGTCGATATGCTCGGCGAGCGACGTCCCGACCACCTGGCCGTCGCGCAGCACGGTAATGCGATCCGCAATGGTGAAAATCTCGTCGAGGCGGTGCGAGATGTAGATCACGCCGACGTTGTGTGCGCGCAGGCCGCGAATCACCCCGAAGAGATATTCGACTTCGGTGTCGGTCAGAGCGGAGGTCGGCTCATCCATGATGATGATGCGCGCGTTCAGGCTGAGGGCTTTCGCGATTTCGACCAGTTGGCGCTGCCCCACGCGCAACCGGCTGATGTGGCGGTTGGTGTCGATGTCCAGGCCCAGGTCGGCCATCAGCTTCTCCGCCGCGCGCCGCATACTGCGCCGGTTGAGCACCGAGCGCGCCAGGATATGCTCACGCCCCAGGAAAATGTTCTCGTAGACGGTCAACTCCGGCACCAGGTTAAGCTCCTGGTGGATCATGGCCACCCCGGCGTTGTGCGCCTCACGCGTGTTGTGGAAGCTGACCGGGTGTCCATTCAGATGGATTTGCCCTTCGAAACTGGGATAGACCCCGCTCATGATGTTCATCAGCGTGGATTTTCCCGCGCCATTTTCGCCCACCAGGCAGTGGACTTCGCCCGCGTGCACGTCGAAGCTCACATTGTTGAGCGCCAGGACGCCGGGAAAACGCTTGGTGATATTCTTCATGCTCAGGATAACTTCGGTTTCGGCAGTCCCCACCGCCGAGAGAGGTTCACTCGACACCATCACGACTCACTCCTCCGTCGCAGCAGCGCGCCGCATGACTCCCGTACGACGAGACGCGGCTGCAAAGTCACCGTTCGGATCGGGGCCTGGGGATCGGCCAGGCGGCGCAGCAATAGCTGCACGGTTTCCTGTCCCAGTTCGTAGGTCGGCTGCGAGACGGCAGTGAGAGGGGGACATAGTTCGCTGGACCAGGGCATATCGTCGAACCCGACGAGGGCGATATCCTGGGGAATCCGGACGTTGTGTTCGCGCATGGCGCGCATCGTCCCCAGCGTCATCAGGTTATTGGCGACAAAGATCGCCTGCGGCGGCTGGGGCGAGGTAATGAACTCGTTCCCCAGCACGTACCCGCTTTCGGTCTTGAAGTTGCCGATCTTGATCAGCTTGTCGTCGATCTTGATCCCGGCGGCGGCGAGCGCCTTACGGTAGCCTTCGTAACGTTCGCGCCCGGTGGTCAGGTGAGGGGAGCCGCCGATGATGCCAATGCGCTCGTAGCCGAGATCGATCAGGTGCTTGACGGCCAGGTACGCCCCCGCCACGTTATCGACCGACACGGCATCCGCCTCGAAATCGTCGGTGCGGCGGTCGAGCAAAATCACCGGGATGCCCACCTGCCGCAGCGCGGCGAAATCTTCGTGGATGCTGGTCGGCGAAATGATCAGCCCGGCCACGCGCTCGGCCTGCATAACCCGCAGATACATGCGCTGTTTTTCGGGGTCCTCATCCGTGTTGCACAGCACCACGCTCATCTGGTTGGCGTAGGCGATGTCTTCGACGCCGCGCACGACAGAAATGAAGAAGGGGTTCTCGATGTCGGAGATGATCAGGCCCAGCACGTCGTTCGAGCCGGCCCGGAGGCGGCGAGCCGCGCGGTTGGGCTGGTACCCCAGGTGGCGGATCGCTTCCAGCACGCGGGCGCGCATTTCCTCGTCCACACTGGGGTTGTTGTTCAACACCCGTGACACGGTGGCTCTGGAGACCTGCGCATATTCGGCAACATCTTTTAGCGTAGGTGTAGTCATCAAAAAACCTTTATATCAGGAATCGATTTCTGAGTATTTTTTGTGGGTCAGTTAGCTCAAAAACTACAGATTAGATTATTCTTCCCTCATTTCTCTGACAAGCGCATTTGAGGGCGGTCCAGAATATTAAAAAATGCGATTTTCGCCACTAATCAGAGAAATCGATTTCTCAACATCTTCAATTTAAGATCAATTTCAATATTTGTCAAGCAGATCCTATCCGGATCGGAAAAAAACTTTTTCCGATCCGGAATTTTCAGACGTTAGTGGAGCGCGTCGGCAATCGCAGTCGCATTGAAGAGGAGATAGTGGAGGGTAGTCTCAGCGCCGTCGCCGGGCTGGCTGAGGGATTCGGTATACAGGTTGACGACCTTCGCCCCGGTCTCGTCCGCGATCTGCTGGGCCAGCTTGCTGCTGACCACATTTTCGCTGAAGATGGCCGGAAGATCGTACTGCTGGATCAGATCGATCAGGGCGATGACATCCTGCGACGAGGGTTCCGCCGCCGTGCTGCCACTGGGGATGACCGCTCCGATCACGGTCAGGCCGTAGCGCGCCGCCCAGTAGCCCAACGTCAGGTGATTGGTCACGATGTAACGGTGATCGTCGGGAATGCGGGCGACGATGTCGATGATCTGCTGGTGCGTCACCGCCAGTTCGTCCAGATAGGCCGCCGCGTTGCGGGTAAAGGTGTCGGCCTGGGCTGGATCGCGAGCGATCAGCGCATCCCGGATCATCAGCGTCCACAACCCGACGTTGACGGGATCGTTCCACACGTGCGGATCGCAGCTCCCCACCGGATGCTCGTCGCCTTCATCGGCTTCCCCTCCCCCATGACCTGGACATTGCAAGGTATAGAGCGGCCCCAGCGCACCGGGCAGCGCGACGTCGTCCAATCCGAAGGCGCTTTTCACGGCGTCATCATGCGCGGCACACTGCGCCACCAGATCGCCGGTCTGGGTGCTGGGTTGCACCTGGACGGTTTCTTCGGCGCTGCCTATCGTTACCGGACGGATCGGGACGCAGTTCGACACCGTGACCACGTTTTTTCCACCGGCCTGTTCGAGCACGGGCAGCAGCCCTTCTTCGTAGTTTGCTCCGACGACCAGGACCAGATCGGCGTCGCTCAGACGGGCGACGTCCTGGGCCGACGGTTGGGCTTCGTGCGCATTGGTCCCCAGCGGAAACAGCGGCTCGACCGCCGCCGCGTCCCCAGCCACCTGGCTGGCAACATCGGCCAGGATGCTGGTGCTGGCGATCACCGTCAGCGCGGGCGACTGCGCGGTCACAGCCAGGGAGGGTAAGACGAGCGCGGTGCACATGACCGCCGCGCCGACTCCGAGCCTGAGAAACCTCGGGATGTGCATCGTGATTTGCTCCTTGAGTCCATCTAACTGAAAACACTTTTCAATTATAATGAAAAGTTTTTTCAATACAAGACCCAAAATCACTCAAGGCGCGGCGAGCATCAACCGGTCAACCGCTGGAGATAGATCGCAATGTCTTCCGAGTCGAGCGTGCCGATCTGGCGGTACCGGATAATCCCTTCCCGGTCGATGATGTACGTCATGGGGATTTGAGCGACGCCAAAATGCTGGTAGACGGCGGTGTCCGACGAGAGCACCACCGTGAAGGTCAGGTGATAGGTCTCCAGGAAGGCGCGCACGTCCGCCTCGGACTGGCCCGCCGTCGGGTCGGTGACGGCGATCACGCGCACGCCCTCCGCGCCGTGCGCATCCTGGAGGGCTTGCAGCGCGGGCATCTCTTCCTGGCAGGGGGCGCACCACGTTGCCCAGAAGTTCAGGAAGACGATCTGGCCTTCGAGATCGGCCAGGTGCAGCGCGCCGCCGTCTAGCGTTGTGAGCGTGAAATCGGGCAGCGGTTCGTCCAGGACGCTGGCCTCGGTCACCGTCGGGGTCGGCGGCACCGTCGGCAGCGGCGTCGGCACGATGAACGTCACCGGCGGCGGCGATGGGTAGATCACGACTGCAGGCGATGGCGAAGCACCGTGGTCGCTCACCAGGATGAGCACGCCCGCGGCCACCCCGCCCAGCGGCAGGATCAAAAACAGCAGCCACCGGAGGGAAGACAGGGTTCTCTGGCTCATGATGGCCTCCTCATCAGGGTAACCACTGGGGCAGCATGGCATTTTCGGCCACCTGCCGCAATTCCTGGGTGACCAGGTCATACGTCCAGACGCTCGGACGCGCGCCCGACTGCTGGAGCGGATACCGCTGGAAGACGATTCGCTCGCCGCTCGCGTCCCAATGGGGACCGGCGTGGTAATACGCCGCATCGACGACCAGGGGTTGGGCTTCACCCGTCGCCGGATCGAGCAGATAAAGCTGTTTTCCCGGCGTATAGCGATTGTCCAGGTAGCGGCGGGTGACCAACAAGCGATCCCCATCGGGCGACCAGAGGCCCTCTCCATCATCGACTGCCGCACCCGCCGGGTCGCTGATCGGAACGCGTGCCAGCGTCTCGAAATCGGTGATTTCCAACGTCGTATAAAACTCGGAGCCGAGCGATCCCCTGGTTATTTCCGGGTAGACCAGCGCGTTCCCGTCGGGCGACCAGTGGCCTACCGTCCCCACCAAGCTTTCGATCACGGTGTCCGATTGAGCGGCGTAATCGTAGACGCGAATGCCCGCCGACGCCGTATCGAAGACGGCGATCCGCTGACCGGTAGGCGACCAGGTCGGCGCCGCCCCTAACCGTTGGGAATCGGCAAATAGAAGCTGAGTCTGCAACGTGGCGAGGTCTACGATCCAGGCCCGGCTCGCGCTGAGGCCGATCCCGACACCGGTGTTGAAGTCGTCGCGCTGGTAGGCGAGCTGCGTGCCGTCGGGCTTCCAGGCCGGGCTGTAGCAGCGCGCATCCACGCAGTTGGTCACCTGGCGCAGCGTTTGTTCGGCGACGTTCAACACCCACACGTTGGTCGTTCCGTCAGGGTTATTCCGGGACAGGGCGATCGCGCTGCCGTTAGGACTGACGGCGAAATCCTCGATCCCCTGGTCAGCCGCCGCCAGCAGGGTAGTCTCCCCCGTTTGCAGGTCAGCCAGGTAGAGGTTACGCGCCAGCTTATCGGTCGGGGCGAGGTAGAGCACCCGCGGCAGCCGGACGGTGAAAGTCCAGCGCACGGCCTCCGGCAGCACGCCGCCATGACGGGCCGCCTGCGCGCCGCGTTCGACCGTGACGGTGTAGGTTCGGCCCGCCAGCCAGGGCTGCTGCGGCGTGAAGATCAGGGCATTCGGTCCGGTCCAGGTGATCTCGCCGGGCACCGATGGCTCGATCCGGAAATGCGCCGCCACAGAGGATGAAGACATCGCATCCGAAAAACGGATGTAGATGGGTTGTGCGCCGCTGGCGGTGCCCTGCGGGCCAAAGTCACCCTCCGCGACGTAGACCTGGACGTGATCGCCCGCCAGGACCACCCCGGCGATGGCTGCCACCAGGGCCACCATCACGACGATCACCAGCCTGTCAAAGCGTTCCAGAGACCAGCGTTCAGACATCAGCAGCCTTTAGGGATAAAGATAGGGGTTTTCGGGTTGGGCCACGACCTGGATACCGTCTGGCCCCTCGTCAGCCACCAACCAGGGCGACAGCACCCCCTCGAACTCGCGGACCTCCAGCGTGCCGCGCACCCGAATCCAGGTATCCTCGCGGAGGGTCGGCGCTTGCGCCCAATCCACCCCCAACCCGATAGCCTGGGCATCGGCCACGCAGCAGCTTATGATGAAACGGGTGACCATGAATTGCGAGGTCCCGTCGAAGCGAGCGTCCCGGTAGACGAACCCGACGACATCGACGGGCTGCCCATTCAGCACTGCGGGATCGGTGGCCGAACCAAACGCGCGCAGCCAGTCCAGAATGTTCCGGTTCTGAGGGGCGATGTCCAGGCGCGTGCTCCCTGACGTGTTGATGCTGCTCAGATCGCTGGCCACGCCTTCGATGGCGCGGCTGTCCAGCGGACGAGAAGGAAGCAGCAGGCCGAACACCACCGGCAGGGTCACCAGTCCCAGCCCGGCCCAGGACCACAGCCCGGCGGAGTCATGGTCATGATCGTGATCGTGGGGAGCGGGCCGGACCAGCGCGATCAGCGCCATCAGCGCCAACACGAGCAGCAGCCCCGCGGCCAGCCACGACAGCCACAAAAACTTGTTCGCGATATAGTTCGCCACGTTGCCGCTGGCGAGGTTGTAGGTGAAGTACGCCCCGGTCGCGCCCAGGACGACCGCCTGTATCCAACGCTGGACCGTCGTCATCGCGCCTCCCTTAGAACCGCACGTTGAGATTGACCCAGATGGCGATCAACGTCGTCATCAAAAACGGGAGCAGGATCAGGTAGAGCACCACGCGCTTGCGAAACACGCCGAGAAACATCAGCGTACTTTTGAGATCGACCATCGGGCCGAAGGTCAAAAAGCCGAGAATCGACCCCAGGGTGAAGGTGTTGGCAAAGCCGAGCGACACGAACGCATCCGTCGTGCTGCAAATGGAGAGGATGAACGCCAATGCCTGCATCACCAAGACCGAGTTGACGGGGTTGGTCGCCAGAGTTTCCAGTTCGTTTTGTGAGATGAAGATGCGCACGCTGGCCGCCAGCAGGGATCCGATCACGAGATAGCGCCCCATGTCGAAAAATTCGTCGGCGGCGAGCGCGAGCGCGTAACGCAGGCCCGGCAGCAGTCCCCTCCGCGGCGGGGCGGCCAGCGAGGGCGATACAGGCACGAGTGTCATGGCCGGATGTCCGTCGCGCAGCAGGCGTTCCGGGCGAGGCTGGAAGGAGAAGATCAGCCCGACACTCACGGCCACCACGAAGGCGACGGCGATGCGCAGATAGACGATCTCGAGGGCGCGCTGGTGAAAAGCCGTATAGGTGCTGGCGATCACGATGGGGTTGATGACCGGCGACGCCAGCAAGAACGTGATCCCCACCGGCACCGGCAGCCCTTTGCGATACAGCCGCCGGACGACGGGCACCACGCCGCACTCGCACACCGGGAAAACAAAGCCCAGCAGGCCGCCCGACAGCGAGGCCAGCAGGGGATGGCGTGGGATCACTCGGACCAGGTCGTCCTGGCTGAGAAAAGCTTCGATCAGACCCGAGGTCAGCGTCCCTAACAGTAAGAAGGGCACCGCCTCGATGAAAATACCCAAAAACCGCGTACTGAAAACCGTCAGCGTATCCGCAACGTTCAAATGGTTCGTCCTGTATAATGTTGTACTGCTAGATAGCTAGCTCACTCGCCACAAAAATGCAACATTTGAAGGAGGTCGTATGCGACAACGACTGACGAACCATTGGGTGGCCATCGGGGGACTGCTCGGCGTGGGACTGCTGCCCTGCCCGGACTGCGGCGCACCGCTGGCCGTGCACACCTGGCCGATAGCCCTCCTGATCTGGGCATTCCGGCGCATTCGCCAGCGCCAGATCCGGCAGCTTGACCTGATCCTTCAGAATCCACCGGATCAGCACGCACATGAGGCGGCTGATCCGGAGTAAATACCGCGACGGATCAGGCGGGCAATCCGGCCAGCCCGGCCTGCGCGTTGAACTTCTGCCACATGGCCCGGTAGGCCGGATCGTCGAAGGCCAGGTCGTGGCGAGCGCGCAAGCGCTCGATCCAGACTTCCGTGGCGCTCATGGCCTTACGGAAGCAGTAGTTCATGAAGTCCTGCTTCTCCCGGTCTGTGCCATATTTGACCGTGGCCGCTGCCGCGAGAAATTCCGCTTCGATCTGGTCGAAGTCGGCGCGAATCTCGCTCACCACGTGGTCGAAATCGGCCATCGCGCGGCGGTGCAGCAGCTCGTGCTTCCACCACAGCGTGTCCGGATTGAAGACTTGCGTCGGCAGCGGGCCGATGTCAGGCAGATCCATCCCCAGGAAGACCGGCTTGAAGATCGAGACACACGTCCCCGACGTGCCCGTGACCCAGGCCATCACGCCGTGATCGCCGACATCCGTCACCATCACGCCGTCGGCCTGCCACCAGCGATTCTCCTGCGGTCCTGCGTGGACGCAGATATTCTGGTGCGCCGGGGCGTGGGCCGGGTGGTAGCCGTCGTTGTGGTGGCGCATGACGTCGAAGGCCGTCTTGACGTCGATCCGGCCCCTGGCGTCCGCGAGACAGCCGTAGGTGATCGACTGCCGGTCCGGCGATCCCAGGGTGGGCGGGACTTCGGGGCGGGCGTAGGTGGTTGCCCAATCGATCTTCGCGGCGCCCGCTTTTTCCTGCGAAGACCGCTCCCAATCGCTGCGGATCGAGAGCATGTTGGAGATCGACCCGATCTCGCCGATGCGCCGCACCGCCCAGTCGCGCCCGGCGGTTTCGAGGACGTAGGCTTCCCGGGTGTCCGCCATCAGAAAACTGCTGTCGAAATGCGAGTTGCCCGACATTTCGCAGTTGCCGCCCTGGCCGAATTCCTCCAGCAGCGCGGTCATGATCGCGATGGCTTCCTGGCAGGTACGGGCGCGTTCCAGCCCGATCCGCATCAGGTCGGGGCCGATGATGCCGTCCTTCTGCTCGATCTTCTCCTGGGTGGTGTAGACGGCTTCTTCGCCCATCGCCAGGCCGTGCTCGTTGATCCCGATCTCGCAGCCGTAGGTCCAGAAGGCTTTGGTCAGGATGATCTCGTAAGTCTCTTGGGCCTGCGGGATCGCCCGGTGCGTCACGCGGACCACTTCGCCGGGCACATGCTTCTGGCGCGGAATCCGCACCACGGCGTTCGCCTCATTGATCTCGCAGTCGGCGCTCTTGGCGAAGATCACGGACCCGTGGGCCGTCACTGCCGGGAGCGCGGCAAAGGTATCGCACATGAGATGTCTCTCCTGTAAAGAAGCTATCAGCTATCAGCGTCATTGGCCGGAACTGGCGCGCCCCGCCGCCTGATCCAGCGGATTTCGTGCCCGCCCATGATCCCTTCCGGGCGCAGAACGAGGATCAGAATCAGGGCAATCGCCAGAAAAACCTCGGTGAAACCGACAATGCTGATGTCGGACCCCAGGGTTTGATGAATCGTCATCTCGTTTTCGAGCTGGCGCAGTCCCTCGCGCACGGCGGTGACGACCAGCGTCCCGACCACCGCGCCGGACACCCCATTCGGACCGCCGACCACCAGCATCGCCAGGATGACGAACGTCTCGGTCAGATAGAAGGCTTTCGGCGAAAACGAGGTGATGAAGTGCGCCCACAGGCCGCCGCCGATCCCGGCGATGAACGCGCTGAGCGTGAACGCGAGCCAGCGCATGATCACCATATTGATCCCGCTGGTCGCCGCCGCGTAACGGTCGTCACGGCTGGCGCGCAGCCGCAGCCCAAAGGTGGATTCCTTGAAGGCATACGCTATCCAGACGAACAGGATGCCCCACAGCACACTCGTCTTTAGATCGGTGTAGCGATCCACCCCAAACAGCGTTTTCGGCCCGTTCGTGATGGCGCTCCAGTGCACCAGCACCACGTAGATGATGATCAACAGCGCAAAGGTGGTGATCACGGCGGTAGCGTCCGACACGCGCATCAGCGGGAAGCTGATCACCGCCGCGATGATCGCCGCGACGCAGCCCCCGGCCAGCAGTGCTATCCAGAACGGCAGGTGCACAGGGTTGAGGAATTCGTACAGGTGAGGAATGCTGTAAGTCTTGATCTGAGGCGTCATCGAGCAGATCACGGACGCATAGGCCCCGATGCCCATGAAGCCCATGTGCGAGAAGTTCAGAATCCCGCTGTTGCCCATGAAGACCTGGAGGCCCAGCACCATCGTCAGATTGATGAACATGGTCAGGATGATCCGCTGCAACACCGCGCTGCCGTACTGGTTCACGACCACGGCGAGCACGATCAGCGGAATACTCAGGAACAGCGGCGCATTGTAGTCGTCGAACAGTGCCAGGAGGCGTTCTTTTACCTTCATCCGACTCTCTCTCCTGAGTAGTTGCCGCGAATCAGACCTTCGGGCCGGAACAACAGGATCAAAATCACCACCACGAACATGAAGGCTTCGCGGAAGTCCAGCAAGCTTTGCGGCAGCAGCACGCCGATCAGGCTGTACAGAAAGGCATACAGGTAGCCGCCCACCACCGCCCCGGTCAGACTGCGCATTCCGCCGATGACGGTCGCGACGAAGGCAATCAGCAGCGGGGTCGATCCAATCGTCGGCGTCACGGACGAGGTGCGGCCTACCCAGAACACCGCGACCACACCCGCCAGCAGCCCGCTGATCATGAACGCCGTCGCGATGATCAGGTTGGCCGGTACGCCCAACATCCGCGTCATCTGGAAATTATCGGCGGCGGCGCGCAGGGCGATGCCCAGCACCGTCCGTTCGAGCAGCAGGTTCAGCAGAATCAGCAGCGCGAAGCTGGTGATCACCATCAGAATGTTGCGGACGGGGACGTCCACGCCCAGGATTACGGTGCTCTTCGAAAACAGGTCGGGCAGCCGGACCGCCCGCGACCGCGGCGAGATCAGCAGCAGGGCGCTGTTTTGCAGCAGGGTGCTGACCGCGAAGGAGGTGATCAGCATGGCCGTCAGCGACTTCTCACGCACGGACCGGAAGGCGATCCGCTCGGTGAGGTAGCTCGCGATCATGGCGGCCAGAATCGAGGCGATGGCAATGAAAAACCAGGGCAGGTGTACGTCGCTGGTGCTCAACAAAAACATCGTGTAACCGCCGACCATGATCAGCTCACCATAGGCGAAATTCACCAGTTTCAGAATCCCATAGATGATGACCAGGCCCAGCGCGATCAGGGCGTAGAGGCTGCCTAAGCTCAGTACATTGAAGAAAAACTCCAGGTCAAACAACGCGAGTTCTCCTGTGGGTTAGGGGGTCAGCCGCCCAGGTAAATGCTCTGGATGTCCACACGAGCACTGATGTCCGCAGCGGTCCCTTCCGCTTCCACCTTGCCCGTCTTGAGCAGGTAGGCGCGGTCGATAATGGCCAGAGTCCGGGTCACGTTTTGCTCGACCAGGAGAATCGTGACGCCGGTGTGATGCAGCTTGACGATGAGTTCGAAAATCTGATCGACCAGGGCCGGGGCCAGGCCGAGCGAGGGTTCGTCCAGCATGAGCAGCTTGGGGTGAGACATCAAGGCGCGGGCAATGGCCAACTGCTGCTGCTCGCCGCCAGACAGGGTCCCGCCCCGCTGGTTGAGCCGCTCCCCCAGGATCGGGAAGAGGGCGACCATTTCGTCGAGATCGCGTTCGAACTCCGCCCGGTTATGGCGGATAAAGGCTCCCAGCTTCAGGTTTTCGGCGACCGTCAGGCTGGGGAAAATATGGCGGCCTTCAGGTACCGTAGCGATTCCCTTGCGGATAATCTGTTCGGGCGATTGGCCGTGGATCGACGCCTGCTCGAACCGGATGTCCCCTTTGGCGGGTTTCAAGACGCCCGCGATGGCCGAGATGGTCGTGGTTTTCCCGGCGCCATTCGTGCCGATCAGGGCGACCATCTCCCCGGCGTTGACTTTCATCGACAGATCGCGCAGGGCAATGATGGACCCGTACCGCACCTCAAGATGATCGATTTCGAGCATATCTAGTTCCCCCTGGCCGTGGAGCCGAGATACGCCTCGATGACGCTGGGTATCTGGCGGACTTCGTCGGGCGTACCTTCGCCGATGGTCTTGCCATAACTCAGGACGTGCAGGCGGTTGCACAGGCGCATGATCAGGCGCATGTCGTGTTCGACGATCAACATGCCCAGGTGCTTTTCGCGGGGAATGACGCTGAGCAGTTGGAGCAGCTCATCGCTTTCTTCTTCGTTCAGTCCGGCAGCCGGTTCGTCGAGCATCAGGAACCTGGGCCGCATCGCCAGCGCCCGCGCGATCTCCACCCGGCGTTCGCGGCCATACGGAAGCATCCCGGCCAGGTGATTGACCCAGGGTTGCAGGCCGAATTCTTCGATGACCTGCGCGGCCTGAAGCTTCGCTTTGGATCGCGAGAAGCCCACGCTGGCCGCCGCGACCTCGATATTTTCTCGCACAGTCAACTGTTTGAAGAGGCGAATGGTCTGGTAGGTCCGCGCAATGCCGGCGCGGGCAATCTTGTAGGCGGGAGCTTTGCTGAGGTCGTGGCTGTTGAGCAGAATTTTGCCGGAAGTCAGCGGCAGCAGCCCGGTCACGACGTTGATCAGGGTGGTCTTCCCGG
Organism: uncultured Anaerolineaceae bacterium; assembly: GCA_964427955.1. Lineage (GTDB taxonomy): Bacteria > Chloroflexota > Anaerolineae > Aggregatilineales > Aggregatilineaceae > JACRBK01. Next base: position 7,401 of record CAYRWY010000029.1, on the reverse strand, counting down.
AGCCGTTCGGGCCGATCAGACCGAGAATCTCGCCCTGCCGTACTTCCAGGCTGACGTCTTGGAGCGCCTTCAACCCTACAAATTCTTTGGTGATATTCTGAACAGTAAGTAGATTGGGATGATCACTCTCGGAAACTGACATACGATTTCTCCATCGCGCGTGCCGATGCAACAGGGAGGGCACCTGCGCGCCCTCCCCATTTTGCTTCATGACGATGATCGTTTACGGTTTCGGAATATCGTGAGGCAGCAGCCGCTCGACGAATTTGGGTTCAGATTCCACCAGTTCGACGAGGAACGCCTCGATGTTCGGCTCGTGGCCGGAGGCAGCATCGGACCAGACGAGCTTGCCAGTGAGCAGGTCAAATTCGTGATTCTCCATCGCCTTGGCCATCGCCGCGCCGTCGGTCGATCCGGCCAGTTCCATCGCCTGCGCCAGGACCATAATGCTGTCCCAGCCGGTGACGACGAAGGACGTATCCGGCGCTTTGTCGTACTTCTCGTTGTACAGGTCCAGGAAGTGCTGGGCATCCGGGCTGGCACCTTCGCCCAGCCAGCTATGCGTCACGAAGATGATGTCGTTGCCGTAATCTTTGCCGACCGCGGCCCACAGGCCGGGATCGTCATACGAGTCGCCACCCATGATCGGGATGTCGATCCCCGCTTCGCGCACGGTGCGGATGATCAGGCCCAGGTCGGGCATGTAGGACGAGATGTAGAGGAAATCGGGCAGTTCGTCGAGATCGCGGATACGCGCCAGTTGGGCCGAGAAGTCCTGGTCGCCCTGGGTATAGCTGTCCTCGAAGATGACCGTCCCGCCCAGGAACTCGAACTGCTTGATGAAGAATTCGCTGAGCGAAGTGGTGTAGTCGATGAAGGAATCGGTCACGACGTACACCGTTTTCCAGCCCATTTCCTCGTAGGCGTACTGGGCCGCCGCCGCGCCCATCGTGGTATTCCACATGGACAGCGTGAACTGCTCGTCCCCCAGCACAATCGAGTTGTAGAGGGGCGACGAAGCGCAGGTCGAAATACCCACCAACCCGGCGCTCTGAGCTTCGCGGCTCGCCGGGCTGCCAAAGTCAAAGTCACACGGCGCGACGAGGGCGACCGCCCCCCGGTCGATCAGGTCCACGGCCACGTTGCCGACCGTCACCGGATCACTTTTGCCATCCAGGTTGACGAACTCGACGGGACGTCCCAGGACTCCGCCGGTCCGGTTAAGTTCCTCGACCGCCAATTCAGCGCCGCGCAGCCCTGGCTCATCCAGCGGGGCCTGAATACCAGTCAAACTCAATGCACCACCGATCATGATCGGCTCGCCGGAAGGTTCTTGGGCCAGGGTATACTGATACCCCGTCAATCCCACACTAAGTGCCAGTACGAGAGTAAGTACGAGACCAACTTTACGTGACACTGGTTACCTCCTCTGCTAAACAACCCGGTTTTCTATTCAGGTGGTCACATCCTGTATTAGATTACTGAGAAACTTATGGAACTGCAAACTATACCAAACTATTGTGTTTCCAGATTGGCATGTTTGGACAAAACAGTTTGTTGCCCCCTTGTTAACCTTTGACAAGAGACGAGCGACTTTCAGCGGGCGCGCTCCTGACCTTTACGGCTGTCCCCCCCGGCGGCACGGCACAAGTCGTCCGACAGCTCGCGCGCGGCGTCTTTGACGCGCTGCACCAGTTCTTCCAGGCGATCACTCGTCACCCGCACGGTCGGCCCCGAAATGCCGATGGCAGCGATCACGGTGCCCATGTAGTCGTAGACCGGCGCGGCGATACACCGGACGCCCTCCTGGTGCTCCTCGTCGTCCAGCGCGGCCCCCTGCTGGCGCACCTGCTCCAGATGCGCGCGCAGCGCCGCGTGATCGGTAATGGTATAGTCCGTCTCGGCTTCGAGGAAGGCGGGCAGCGGCAGGTCCGAAAACGCCAGCAGGGCCTTGCCGACCGCCGTGCAGTGCAGCGGAATCAACCGCCCGATCCCGCCCACGACGCGCAGCGACGCCTCGGCCTCGACGTCGTCGATCATCAGGGCCTTGCCCTCCGAATAGACCGCCGTGTGCGCGCATTCGCCGGTCTGCTGGACCAGGCGGTACAAATAGGGCTTGGCTTTCTCGCGGATGGGTATCCGGTTCAAGTAATGCCAACTGATCTGGCGGATGCGCTTGCCCAGGACGAAGCCGCGCGAACGGGTGTCCGGCTGGACGTAATCATAGTTGACCAGGGTCTTGACGGTCCGCGAGACGCAGCTTTTTTCCAGGTTGAGAATACGCGAGATTTCGGTGATACTCATGGCCCGATCACTGCTGGCGATCAGATCGAGAATCTGCAAGCCGCGGGCCAGGGTCTGCATTTCGGTCATAGGAGTCTCGCCTTCGTTTGTTGCTGTATTTGCAACATAATAGCACTTTATGGCCTGAACTGGGAAATGAATTGACAATAGTGCATAATTCAGCGTACTATAAGCATAAGACTTTAGCAAGCATTTGCTACCTAAATTAGCTTTTTTACGCAGGAGGTTTGAATGGCCAAGCTTGGTATGGGTGTGATCGGCTTGGGACGGATGGGACAGGTCTACGCGTACCACACCGCCCGGCAGATCGAAGAGGCCACCCTCGTCGCGGTCGCGGATACCAACCCCCAAGCCATCGAGCAGTTCGCCGCCCAAGTCCCCGGAGTTCAGGTCCATCACGATTACCACGATCTGCTCGCCAACCCTCACGTCCAGGGCGTCATCATCGCCAGTCCCACCAGCACCCATGCGGAAGTCGTGATCAGCGCGGCCCAGGCGGGCAAAGCCATCTTCTGCGAAAAGCCGCTGGCGCTGACGCTCAAGGCGACGGATGAAGCCATCGCCGCCGTGCAACAGGCCGGAGTTCCCCTACAAGTGGGCTTCATGCGCCGCTTCGATCTCGGCTACGTGGAAGCCAAACGCAAGATCGAGGCCGGGGTGATCGGTCAGCCGGTCACAATCTGCTCGATTGGGCGTGATCCCTACCGGACCAGCCTCGAATATGCGAATCCCGCTATCAGCGGCGGCTTGATCGTGGACATGGGCATTCACGATCTCGACAGCCTGCGCTGGCTGATGGGGGACGAGATCCAGCGCGTCTATACCGAAACCGCCGCGCTGGTGTATCCGGAACTGCGCGATGTGGGCGACGTGGACAACGCGATGATCACGCTGCGCTTCGTCCGGGGCGGTCTGGGCAATGTCGAGGTCAGCCGGACGGCGATCTATGGCTACGACATCCGGTGCGAAATCATCGGCACCCAGGGAACCCTGGAAATCGGCTATCTGCGCGAGACTCCCCTGCTGGTGCTGACCAAAGAGGGCGTCTCACACGATGTCGTCCCGCATTTCCCGCAGCGTTTCGGCAAAGCCTACGTCACTCAGATCGAACACTTCGTGGACTGCCTGCGCCACGACCACCCGCCCGTGGTCGGCGCCGCCGACGCCCGCGCAGCATTGATCGCCGGACTGGCCGCGACGAGGTCCCAGCACGAAGGTCGTGTCGTCTATCTCAGCGAGGTGCAATGAGAATCTATCCGTACCGAGGAGCTGCTTGCTGCGCCCAGAACCACGGATAGTTATACTTATCAACCTGTCGATAGCGAAAGGAGGTCTCACCCGCAGACATGATTGCGCGGAAGCACTCCCATCGTTCATTTCTTAGTTCTTAGTTCTCAGGAGGTTCTCTCATGAAGCGCTTTTTTAGTCTTTTGATCGTCTTGGTGGTCGTCGCGACGATGGCGGGCACGGCAGCAGCGCAGGACGAAATGCGCCCGTACCGCATCGTAGTCGTGACCCACGGTCAGGCGTCTGACTCCTTCTGGTCCGTCGTGAAGAACGGCGTGGACCAGGCTGGGAAAGACATGCGCGTGACGGTGGAATATCAGGCCCCGGCCACCTTCGACATGGTGGCGATGTCGCAGTTGATCGACGCCGTCGTGGCCTCGAACCCCGATGGGTTGGTCGTTTCGCTGCCCGATGCGGATGCGCTCGGTCCCTCGATCAAAGCTGCCGTGGCGGCGGGCATCCCGGTGATCACCATCAACTCCGGTAGCGATGTGGCGCAGTCCCTCGGCGCGATGGCGCACATCGGCCAGACCGAGTACGAAGCGGGCTACGGTGGCGGCGCGCGCATGGCGGAAGCCGGTGCCAAAAAGGCCCTGTGCGTGAACCACGAAGTTGGCAACATCGGCCTGGACCTGCGCTGCCAGGGTTTTGCCGATGCGATGGTAGCTGCCGGTGGCAGCGCGGACGTGCTCGCCGTCGATCTGGCTGATCCGACCGACGCCGCCAACCGGATTGGCGCGGCGCTGACCGCCGATGAGGCCATCGACGCGCTGTTGGCGTTGGGTCCGGGCAGCGCGCTGCCCGCGCTCCAGGCGCTCACCGATAACAGCCTGCTGGGCAAGATCAAGCTGGCGACCTTCGACCTGTCGCCCGAAGTGCTGGAAGCGATCCGCGATGGCAACATGCTGTTCGCCATCGACCAGCAGCAGTATATGCAAGGCTACCTGCCGATTGTGTACCTGACCCTCTACCTGGAAAACCTGAATACCCCCGGTGCATTCTTGATCCCAACCGGCCCCGGTTTCGTGACCCAGGAAAACGCGGCGCAGGTGATCGAGTACGCGGCCCGCGGCACGCGCTAGTAAGAACAATCTTGGGAGGGCAGCAAACTGCCCTCCCCACGTTTCATCTCTGCTGTTAAGATTGACCGCTGTGCAGGGTGAAACGAATGGAAGGTTCTCATGTTGAACGAGGCAGTGGTCCAAGACGAACGTTTATTGAAAGAGAGTTTTTTGAAGAAACTGCTGCGCCGACCGGAATTAGGGGCCTTGGGCGGCACAGTTTTGGTCTGGGTCCTCTTCGCCGTCGTCGCCGGAGATCGCGGCTTTCTCAGCCTGCGCGCGACGGCCAATTTCCTCGAAGTCGCCGCCGAGTTAGGCATCCTGGCCGTGACGGTCACCCTGTTGATGATCGGCGGAGAGTTCGATCTCTCGATCGGGTCGATCATCGGCGGCGCGGGCATGACCATCGCCATCCTCAGCACCGAATATCACTGGAATATCTGGGCGGCGATTGGGACGTCGCTGCTGTTTACGCTGGCGGTGGGGCTGATCAACGGCGTGCTGGTGGTGCGTACCAAGCTCCCCTCGTTCATCATCACGCTGGGCAGCCTGTTCATCATTCGCGGCGTGACCGTCGGCCTGACCCGGCTGATCACCGGGCGCACCCAGGTCGGCGGCCTGAAAAAGGTGGTGGGCTACGACTCCGCGGCGTCGGTGTTCGCCAGCGCCATCAAGATCGCCGATCCGGCCTCCAAGCGCGGGCTGAATGCCGAGTTTCCCATTTCGATCTTCTGGTGGCTGGGGATCGCGGCCCTGGCGACCTACGTGCTGCTGCGCACCCGGCCCGGCAACTGGATTTTCGGCATGGGGGGCGATGCCAGCGCCGCGCGCAACGTCGGCGTCCCGGTCAGCCGCATGAAGATTATGCTGTTCATGGCGACGGCGATGTCGGCCTGGCTGGTGGCGACGATCCAGGTGATTTCGACCGGTGGCGCGGATACGCTGCGCGGCGAGCAGCGCGAATTTTACGCCATTATCGCGGTGGTGATCGGAGGGACGCTGCTCACCGGCGGCTATGGCTCGGCCATCGGCGCGGTCTTTGGTGCGGTGACGGTGGGCATGGTCCAGCAGGGCATCATCTACACGGGGATCGATTCCGACTGGTTCCTGGCATTCCTGGGCGGGATGTTGATCGTGGCCGTCCTGGTGAACAATTTCATCCGCAAGCGTGCCGCGGAGGCGAAGTAAGATGAGCAGCGATCCGATCATCGAGGTACGCAACCTGACCAAACATTTCAGCGGCGTGATCGCGCTGGGCGGCGTGTCGATGTGCCTGGAACGCGCCGAAGTGATGTGCCTGCTGGGCGACAACGGCGCGGGCAAGTCCACCCTGATCAAGATTCTCTCCGGCGTGCACCGCCCCGACGACGGCGACTACCTGGTCGAGGGCCAGCCCGTCCATTTCAGTTCCCCACGGGATGCGCTGGAGCGCGGCATCGCGGCGGTCTACCAGGACCTGGCCATGATTCCGCTGATGAGCATCACGCGCAATTTCTTCCTCGGCTCGGAGCCGACCATCGGGCGCGGACCGCTCCAGCGCTTCGACGTCCGGCGCGCCCGCCAGATCGTGCGCGAGGAACTGGCCCGGATGGGGATCGACATCCGCGATCCTGACCAGGCGGTGGGCACGCTGTCCGGTGGCGAGCGGCAGTCGGTGGCGATTGCGCGGGCGGTGTATTTCGGCGCGAAGGTGCTGATCCTGGACGAACCGACCTCGGCGCTGGGCGTCAAGCAGGCCGGGACGGTGCTGCGCTACGTGGCCCAGGCCCGCGCGCGCGGTATTACCGTGATCCTCATCACGCACAACCCGCACCATGCCTATCCCATCGGGGACCGGTTCACCATCCTGAAGCGGGGACGCACGCTGGGCACTTTCACCAAAGCCGAACTGCCGCGCGACGAGATGATCCACATGATGTCAGGCGGCGAAGAATTGGAAAAGCTCGAACACGAGCTGCGCGAAGTTCGCGCGCAGCCTGTTGGGGAGAGCGGGAGTAAATGATGACGACAACGGACCTCTTGGTTAGATCGATGGATCACGGGCAGACGGGCACTTTTGCCCGCGTCCGCCCCCAGGAAGCCGGGTGGCAGTACCTGAACATGGCGGCGCTGCGCCTGAACAAAGGTGAGATCTACAGCGGCGGTGTGGGCGAGCACGAACACGTCTCGGTCCTCCTGGGCGGGCGCTGCACCTTCCGCACCAGCGCGGGCGACTTCACCAACATCGGGCGCCGACCGAATGTGTTCAGCGGGATGCCGTGGGCGGTCTACCTGCCGCGCCACACCACCTTCGAGATCGAGGCGCTGACCGATGGGCTGGAACTGGCGTCGTGCTGGGTCCCCACCGACCAGGATCACCCGGCGCGGCTGGTCACGCCGCAGGACAGCGCCATCGAGATTCGCGGCGGCGGCAATGCCACCCGCCAGATCAACAGCATCCTGCCGCCTGGCTCCGATTGTCACCGGCTGGTGTGCGTGGAGGTCTACACCCCACCCGGCAACTGGTCGAGCTATCCCCCGCACAAGCACGACGTACACCGGGTCGATGCGCAGGGCAAGCTGGTGGAAGCCGACCTGGAGGAAATTTACTTTTACAAGATCGACAAACCGAATGGATACGCCTATCAGAGAGTTTATAACGACGACCGCAGCCTCGACAGCCTGGTGATGGCCCAGCACCACGACGTCGTGCTGGTGCCCGAAGGCTATCACCCGGTCGTGAGCGCGCACGGCTACACGACCTATTACC
>CAYRWY010000028.1:11639-25669 GCA_964427955.1 uncultured Anaerolineaceae bacterium | reverse complement strand
CTGGCTATACTGTGGATTATTAGACGATCTGCCTGAAAGGGAACGAAAACACTATGCGCCTGGGAATCATCGGCCTGCCAAACAGCGGCAAGACGACCATTTTTAACGCCCTGACGGGGAGTACGTATCCGACTGAGCCGTTCTCTTCCGGACAGCTTGAGGTGCACACCGCCGTCGTCAGCGTGCCGGACACGCGCATCGACCATCTCAGCGCCATCTACAAGCCCAAAAAGACGACGTACGCGACCGTGACCTATACCGACATCGGCGGGCTGGACAAGGGGATCGGGCAGGGTGGTCTGAGCGGCCCCATGCGCAACGAACTTCAGCAGTTGGACGGCTTTCTGCACGTCGTCCGCGCCTTCGAGGATGCCTCCGTCCCCCACCCGCAGGATACCGTAGACCCGCTGCGCGATCTCGAAACCATCGACGGCGAGTTCCTGCTGCTGGATCTGATCGGCGTGGAAAACCGGATGGCGCGCCTGGAAGAAGAGCGCAAGAAGGGTAAAGTCGAGAACAAGCAGCAGCAGGCCCAGGAAGCCGAATTGTTCGAGCGGCTGCACGCGCAGCTCAGCGCCGATCAACCGCTGCGTGATCTCGATCTCACACCGGAAGAGACGAAATCACTGCGCGGCTACGGGTTTATGAGCCTCAAGCCGGTGCTGATCGTCTTCAATCGTGGGGATGGCGGGGACGATCCGGCGGCCAAACTGAAATACGATCACCGTAACGCCCTGGTGGTGACGCTGCAAGGCAAGCTGGAAGCGGAGATCGCGCAGTTGGATAATCCCGACGATGTCGCGATGTTCCTGGCCGAATACAACATCGAAAAGCCCAGCCGCGAGCGCGTACTCAAGCTGTCCTACGATCTGCTCGGCATCCAGTCGTTCTTCACCTACGGCGAAGACGAGGTGCGTGCCTGGCCGGTGCGCAAAGGCGCGTCGGCGGTCGAGGCGGCAGGCGTGATCCACACCGATCTGGCGCGCGGCTTCATCCGGGCCGAAGTTGTGGCCTACCAGGACTTTCTCCAGGCCAACAGCAATCTGGTCGAAGTCAAGGCCCACGGCAAAATGCGCCTGGAAGGCAAGGAATACATCATGCAGGATGGCGATATGATCGTCGTCCGCTTCAATATCTAGCTTCAGGTTCGGAGCTTATGGCTTTCTCGTCGATATCTTGGCTGCGTTTGCATCGTGTGCCTGGGATTGGCCAGCGCACCCTGCAAAAAATCATGACCTGGGCAGCCGCATCTGACGAGCGGCTGTCGGGATTGTTCGACTTAGCGCCAGGCGAAATCGGGCAGTTGTTCGGTCTGAAGGATGAGGTTGTCGCTGCGCTCAAAAATTCGACAGCGGATCAGGGCGCGGCGCTCGCGGCAGAACTGGCTCAACGCGGCTGGCAGCTTATCACGGGACAGGACCCAGCCTACCCGGCGCAGCTCCGTACCCGGTTGGGCGACCATGCGCCTGTGCTGCTGTATGTCCGGGGGCAGGCCGAAAACCTGGCTCATCCCAGTGTGGCTTTCAGCGGATCGCGCCATGCCTCCGAGCAGGGGATGCGCCATACGGTAGGGTTGGCCGAAGATGCGGTGCGGCGGCAGTTCAGCGTGGTGAGCGGCCATGCCCCCGGCGTCGATGTCGCGGCGCACCGGACGGCGCTGGAACACGGCGGGCTGACGGTGATTGTGCCGTCTGAGGGGGCGCTGCAATTTAAGCTCCGCCCCGAACTGCAAGCGCAGCCGCCGCAACAGATGATCGTCGTGTCGGAATTTCCTCCGCAAATGCCCTGGTCTGCCGCCAACGCTATGATTCGCAACAAAACCATTATCGGGTTATCGCAGGCTCTCTGCGTGATCGAGGCCGGAGCGTCCGGCGGCACCCTCAAAGCCGGAGAAGAGGCTTTGGCCCTGCGTGTGCCAGTGTTTGTGCTCGACTATCCTGATCCGCCGCCCAGCGCGGAGGGCAACAGAATCCTCTTGGGCCAAGGCGCACATCCAATCCCGATCACTCCCCGGATGGTGCTGCCCGATCTGAACGTCAGTGTTCCGCCTTCCTCGCCGGAGAAACCCCGTCAACTGAGCCTTTTTGGAGAATGACGGCATGACCTACCAGACCGCCCATGAATGGCTGCGCCGTGCGCTGGGTCCGAAGGCCCAGTTCTGGGATGGGCAGTGGGAAGCGATTGAGGCGCTGGTCGAACGGCACGAGCGGGTCCTGGTGGTGCAGCGCACGGGGTGGGGCAAAAGCCTGGTTTATTTCCTGGCGACCCGCCTGCTGCGTGACCAGGGGGCGGGACCAACCTTGCTGATCAGTCCCCTGCTGTCGCTGATGCGTAACCAGATTCAGGCAGCGACGGCGCTCGGACTGCGGGCCGAAACCATCAACAGTGTTAACATTCGTGAAGAGAATGAGGCGGTGGAAGCCCGGTTGCTGGCCGGACAGGTTGATCTACTGTTGATCTCGCCGGAACGTCTCTCGAATGATCACTTCCAGGAAGAAGTCTGGCCCATGCTCCGGCACCGCGTCGGCCTGCTCGTGGTGGATGAGGCGCACTGTATTTCCGACTGGGGGCACGACTTTCGCCCCGATTACCGCCGGATCATGAAAGTGCTGGACCAGGTGCCGCCGCATACGCCGGTGTTGGGCACAACGGCGACGGCGAATGATCGAGTAGTGGCCGACATCGTCGAGATTCTGGGCGAGAACTTGACGGTGCTGCGTGGTCCCCTGACGCGCGACAGCCTGTGCCTCTATATCTATCCTGAACCGCAACCAGCGGCTTACCGTTTGAATTTGCTGGTCCACTTGCTCAACGGCATCAAGGGCAGCGGGATCATCTACTGCGCGACGACGCGCGACTGCCGAAAAGTGGCCGGTTGGCTGCAAAGCCAGGGGTTCAACGCCAAACCCTATTATGCCAACGTGGAGGAAGATCTCGGCGAAAATCGCGTTATGCTGGAACAGCAGCTTTTGGATAATGAAGTCAAGGCGCTGGTCGCGAGCGTGGCCTTGGGGATGGGTTTCGACAAGCCCGACCTGCATTTTGTGATCCATTACCAACATCCCGGCTCAATCATCGGCTATTACCAGCAAATTGGGCGTGCCGGGCGCGCCATCGACCAGGCGTACATCATCTTGATGCATGGCCCCGAAGACGAAGATATTCATAAGTATTTCATCGAGACCGCTTTTCCTAAGCCTCAGCACGTCGAGCAGACAGTGGCGGCGCTTCAGAAGTCGGATGGGCTGACCCGTTACGATTTGCAGAAGTTCGTGAATGCCAACCATTCCTCGCTCGAAAAAATCCTGCTGCACCTCGAAATTGAGCACGTGATCGAAAAAAAAGGGCGCAACTATGTACTGACCGGGCTGGCCTCTGCACCGGATTATGCGCGCTGGAATCAGGTGACGCAGCAGCGTTATCGGGAACTGGAGCAAATGAAGTCCTATATTCAGCATCCCGATTGTTTGATGCGCTTCATCGCCCAGGCGTTGGACGATCCGACCCCCGTACAGCCCTGCGGCAAATGCAAAAATTGCCGCACCTATGGAACCAAATTTGTCCCTGACCCCCACATTATCGAAGCGGCCAGCCGTTTTTTGCGCGAGCGGGAGTTGATCCCTATCGAGCCGCGCAAAATGTGGCCCGCTGGTTTCTCCGAGGTTCCGAAAAGCAAACTGGCGCGAACCAATGCATCCGGCTTGGCGCTGTGCTACTATCATGATCAGGGTTGGGGTGAGGCGGTAAAGCAGGGCAAATACCAACACAGCCAGTTTTCCGACGAACTCCTTGAAGCGGCGGTGGATCTGCTGCGTAAGCAGTGGTCGAGTTGGCCCACGCCACCCACCTGGGTCACGGCGGTTCCGTCTTTGCGCCGTCCAGCGTTAGTGCCCGATTTTGCGGCGCGTCTGGCCAACTGGTTAGGGCTGCCCTACCGTCAGGTCGTACGCAAAGTTGTTGAAAAGCCCGAACAGAAGACCATGCAGAATGGCTTCCAACAAGTCACCAACTTGTGGGGAGCTTTTGCGGTGGACGACCCGCTTCCCGACCCCGTGCTGCTGGTTGATGATATGATTGATTCGGGCTGGACCTTTACCGTGATTGGAGAATTGCTGCGACAGGAAGGCAGCGGTGATGTTTATCCTTTTGCGTTGGCCAAAGTCGGGCCGAGTTAATCCTTTTTCTCACGACCAGACTTCCTATGATTGAAGCCACCGGACTCGCCAAGCGGTTCAAGAAATTCGAAGCCGTCAAAAATGTCTCATTCCGTGCTAATGCCGGGGAAGTCTTCGGCTTGCTCGGTCCCAACGGCGCAGGCAAAACCACCACGCTGCGGATGCTCTCGACGGTGATCACCCCCTCGTCGGGCACGGCTACGGTCGGCGGGTACGACATCCGCACTCAAAAAGACGCCGTGCGCTCCCATCTGGGCATTCTGGTCGAGAGTGCCGGGTTGTATGCCCATTCCACCACGCGCGAGCATCTGCGCTACATCGGCCACCTGCACGGCCTGGATGGCCCGGATCTCGAACGGCGCATCGACGACCTGATCGACGTGCTGGACATGCGCGAATTTGCCGACCGGCGGGCGCAGGGCTTTTCGCGCGGGATGATCCGCAAGGTGGTCATGGGGATGGCACTGGTGCACAACCCCGCGAACGTGATCCTCGATGAGCCGACGCAGGGGTTGGACGTCGTCAGCACACGCGCCGTGCGCGACATCGTGCGCCGTTTCAAAGCTGAGGGGCGTTGTGTCGTGATGAGCACCCACCTGATGGATGAAGTCGAGCGGTTGTGCGACCGGGTGGCGATCATCCACCGCGGCATCATTCTGGAAGAAGGTACTCCGGCGGAACTGACCGCCAAGTACCGGACCGACAACCTGGAAACGGCCTTTGTGCAGATCGTGGGCGCGCAGGCATTGCTCGAAGAAGCCGAGCGCGAAGCCAAAACCAAGAAGGGGCACAAAGCGTCATGAGACTCCGCCAGGTGTATTGGATCGTGTTCCGTAAGGAACTGCGTGAGCTGCTGCGCGACAAACGCTCGCTGTTCTGGCTGTTCGCCCCGCCAATCATTCTGCCGGGCCTGGCGATCTGCGCCGGGCTGTTCATTGGCACGCAGGCGCTGCGGATCGTGAACGACGGCTTCCCGGTCCTGATCCAGAATGGCGACCATGCGCCGGATCTGGTGGCCGCGTTCAAAAAAGACGACTCTATCGATCTCGTCGCGCCCTCTACCGATCCGGCTGCCGATCCGTTCGACAAGGCGCTGGCCGTCGTCGTGGTGCCGGACGATTTTCAGGACAAACTCGATCACGGCGAAACCGCCCATCTGCAAGTGCTGACGCGCGACAACTCGGTGATCACCTACCTGGCCCAAGCCGCCGTGCGCAGCGTTATCGGCGGCTACAAAAGCCAGCTTGTGGATCAGCGGTTGGCCGATTACGGTCTCTCGCGCGACTGGCTCGAACCGATCCAGGTCAACGAAGGCAAGCGCACCCCAGCCACGTCGGTAGCTGCTGCGGATGGCAATGAGGACGGCGATGGTCCGGGCATCCTGGCGACGATTATGCTGCCTCTGGCGGTGACCTCATGGCTGATCGGCGGCGGCATGGGCCTGATCTTGGATGCGACCGTGGGCGAAAAAGAGCGGCAGACGATTGAAAATCTGCTGGTCACACCCGCCAGCCGGGTCGGGATCGTGCTGGGCAAGCTGACCGTGGTGTTCATCGCCTCGGTGGCGGTCATGGGCTTGTGGCTGACCGAAGGCGTCGCGTTGAATGCTCTCAGCGCCGCCGGACCCAAGCTGATGGATGCCGAATCGCTGACTCCGACCAGTACCTTGGATATCATCTTGCACAGCGGCAGCAGCATCCTGGGGCTGGTCGGCGCGCTGGTCCTGCTGGTGGTGCCGTTCATGGTGCTGCTCAACGGGCTGGTCATGGCGTGGTGCGCGCGGGCCGCGAATTACCGCGAGGCCAACCTGTTCATGGTGCTGACACAGTTGGGCCTGCCGGGCAGCATCCTGCTCACCATTTTCAGCCTCCCGGCGACGGTGAGTCTGCCGGTCTATGCCGTGCCCTTTTTCGGGACAATTGTCGCCATCCGCGATCTTTTCAGCAGCACCCTGCCGACGGCGGGGCTGCTGCTCAACGTGGCCAGCGGGAGCATTTACGCGGCGTTGGGGGTAGGAGTGGCAGCCTGGGTCTTTGACCGCGAATGGTCGCTCACACGGGGGTTGCAGTAAGGTGAGAGATCCGGACGGTCTGCCTCAAGCGCTGGGCATCGATCATGTCGTAGACCGGATTTACATTTCCGGTTGGCGGGCCACCCAGTACGCCGGTTATCTGCGCCAGGCCGGGATTGTCAACGTGCTTAAGCTTTATGAAGACGTCCCCTCTTTTCCCGATGATTTCAACGTGTGCGAAAACCCGGTCGAAGATGGCGCGTTGATCCCGGCGGACCGTCTGCGGCGCGGCGCCGATTTTGTGGTGGAGCAGGTGAATGCCGGGCGTCCGGTGCTGGTCATGTGTGGTGCCGGCATCAGCCGGTCCTCGATCTTTGTGCTGGCGGCTCTGGTGCAGCGGGGTTATGACTTGCACGACGCATTTGTCCTGCTGCGTGAGAAACACTTCGAGGCGACTCCCCATCCCAACCTCTGGTTGTCGCTGATTTCCTGCTACAACCTCCCTTATACACTGCCTGAAGTCCTGGAGTGGATGCACCGGGCGCAACCTTAAGCCGATCTGGTGCGTAATGGTGCTTGACGATGGTTCACTTGAGGAGCGGAACATGAGTCAAGCAGTGATTACCGATGAAGATCGGGAGTTGGCCAAGAAGTGCGTCAATTGCAAGATCTGCACCCGCGCCCGGCGCAAGCAGCGCGGACTGGCCTTCTGGTTCGTCAAGAACGTCGAAGGCGGCGTTTGCCCGGCCTGCCAGGCCTATGAGCGGGTCTATGGCCGCAAGCCGCACGAAAAGCTCTCGAAGGCCTAGGTGCCCGACGATCAAAAAAGGTGAGGCGGAAACTGAAACCGGCCTCACCTTTTTGTTTGTCCCGAGTCAGGTCGCGAGGTGGCTTTCAAACCACGCCACGACCCGGCGGCTGTATTCATCCGGGTGTTTGTGGTAGGCTTCGCGGTGTCCGGCGTCGGGCACGCGCCAGAGTTCGGTCTGGCTGGGGACGCGTGCAATCAGCCCTTCGACCTGTGCTGGCGTCACGAAGGGGTCCAGGTCGCCGTGAATGAACAGCACTGGCGCGGTGATCCGGTCGGCCAGGTCCGCCGGGTTGGCGCGGTAAATCTGGTAGCGGGAGCGCAGCGATCCCACGACCAGGGTCAACCAGGCCAGCGGGGTCGTCACCAGCGGGATATTCTGCGCCCGCAAGTAGCCAATCAGCAGCCATGACAGCCGGGGATACGCGCCATCGACCACCAGCGCGGCGATGCGCCGGTCCTGGCCGGCGACCATCAACGTCACGCCCGCGCCCATGCTGAAGCCCAGCACGCCCACCCGCTCGATGCCGTGCTGAGCGGCGAGATAGTCCAGCGCGCCGAACAGGTCGGCCTGTTCCAGCGCGCCGATGGTGACCAGTTGGCCTTCCGACCGGCCATGCGCCCGAAAGTCGAACATCAGCACGTTGAACCCGGCCTGGTGCAGGGGGACGATTTGTTCGATGTCCTTATCCAGGCTTCCGTTTTGCCCGCAGCAGATGACGATTGTTCCGTGCGCGGATTCTGGTGCCGGAATCCACCAGCCGCCGAGCGTCAGCCCGTCCCGGCTGGGAAAGCTCACCTCTTCGCCGGTCATCCCATACGCCGACGGCTGATCGGGGAGATCGGGCACGCGGCGGCGCATCAAAGGGATGGTGGCAGCATAGCCGATGGCCAATGTCACGAGAATACCCAGGCAGGCGATCCAGAGAATGCCAAACCACAGCATGGTTAGTACTCCTCGATGGTGACGGTGATCACGCGGTCGCCGGGCGGCGGATCGGGGAAATTGACCGGATCGTTGGCATTGCGCGGGGTGAGGCTTTGCACCACATCCAACCCTTCGACGACCTCGCCAAAGATGGTGTAGGTTTCGGTCGTTTCCAGCGGCGCCAGGGTGATGAAAAAATCGCTCCCGGCGTTGTCGGTCAAGCCCGGCGGGTGGGACATGGCGACCAATCCCGCGCGATCCAGGCTGAAGCCGCCCGGCTCGTAGGGGATGGTATAGCCGGGGGAACCCCGCCCGGTGTCGCTGGGATCGCCGGTTTCGGCGGCGAAGTCGGGGATCACGTAGTAGAACGTGACGTTGTCGTACCAGCCGTTCCGCGCCAGGAAGATGAAGTTGTTGACCGTGATCGGGGCCTGATCGTCGAACAGGTTGATCACGATGCTGCCCTTGTCGGTCGCCAGCGTGGCCCGGTAGTTTTGGGCGGTGTCGATGAACATCTCCGGCGGCGCGGTGAACTGCCGCTGTTCGAGCAGCCCCAACCGTACCGCCTCGTCCAGCCCAAACAGGTCATCGCGCCCGCTGTAGGGGATGCCGTCGATCAACAACTGCGGCGCTCCCACGATCTCCAACGCGGCAGCGTCGCGCAGGGCCGCATCGACCATCGGGGCGTACTGCCCGCCATCGACCTCGACGTTGAAGCGGGTGACGTCCAACCCCACCGTCGCGGCATATTCGCTCAGCAGCGCGCGAAAATTGACCGGGTCGAGGCTGGCCCACTCGGATTGGTGCGCGAATAACTGGTCGTGCATGGCCCAGAACTGCCCCTGGGCGGCGGCGGCCTCGCTGGCCTGGAGCGTGATCGCGGCTTTGTCGTGGCGGCGAGTATCGGGCAGGTGTCGCCAGATCAGTCGCACATCGTCCGGGTACCGGGAGCGCATAATTTCCAGGTCGCGGGCATAACGCGCGCACAGCTCGCACTGGAAATCGCCGTACATGACCACCGTCACCGCGGCGTTGTCCGGTCCGAGGGTATGCCCGGCCAGGGGGACGTAGGCTTCACCCTCGGTCGTGGGCGTCGGCGTCCCCTCCTGACTGTAGACCGGACTTCCTAAGCCTGCCATCGCCACGAGGACCACGATCAGCAGTGCTGTTCCTTTGAATAAACCGGTCGGCCTCATTTAGTCTCCCATGTTGGTGCCAATGCGGCGGGCACTCCCGATCCAGGGATGATCCAGGGGCACGGTCTTACGGTGACCGGCCACTTGGTCCAGCGGGACCGGCTCCGCACTGTCACCGCGCGCGGCCACCATGACGCCGAATACATTTTTCTGAATCAGGTCGGCGCAGGCCGTGCCGAGCCGCGTAGCCAGCAGACGGTCCGTGGCCGAGGGGATGCCGCCGCGCTGCAAGTGACCCAGGATCGTCAGGCGCGATTCCAACCGGGTGAGCTGTTCAAGCTGGCTGGTCAGACGCATGGTGTTGCCGATCTGCGCCGCTTCCAACTGTGCCAGGTCAGCGGTGGCCTTTTCGCGCTCCTCGTCGCTGCTCGCTTTCTTGACCTTTTTCTCGGCAGCTTTGAACGCGGCGGCAGTCTCTTTGGATCGCGCCCCCTCGGACACGGCGACGATGCTGAAGCCTTTGCCACCCCGGCTGCGCGCCAGGATCGACTCGGCTACTTTCTCCATGTCGTAGGGGATCTCCGGAATGAGAATCACGTCCGCCCCGCCCGCGATCCCGGCTCCCAACGCCAGCCAGCCCGCGTTGTGCCCCATGATCTCGACCACGATGATGCGGTGATGGCTGTGGGCCGTGCTGTGCAGACGATCCACGGCTTCCGTCGCGATCCCCAGCGCCGTATCGAAGCCGAAGGTCACGTCCGTCATGGCGACGTCGTTGTCGATGGTCTTGGGCAGGGTGATGATGTTCAGGCCCTGCTGCATCAGGCGATAGGCATTCTTCATCGTGCCGCCGCCGCCCAAACACACCAGGGCGTCCAGGTTGTGCTTCTGGTAGTTGGCCAGCACTACTTCGGTCATGTCCATCAACTGGCTGCCCATCATCATAGCCTGCGGCTTGTCGCGGCTGGTGCCCAGGATCGTGCCGCCGATGGTCAGAATGCCCGATAGCGCGGAACTGTCCAGGTAGATGTAGCGGTTTTCGACCAGTCCGCGGAACCCATCCCGAAAGCCGATCACGTCCATGTCGTAGGCTTTCATCGCCGCTTTGCCGACGCCGCGAATGGCGGCATTCAACCCGGGACTGTCGCCGCCTGCTGTTAAGATGCCAATATGTTTTGCCATGTCGTTTATCCTCCGCTTGAGTTAGGGGACCAGGCGGCTAGCAGCGCCGCCGCTGCGTTCAGGGGATCGCCCGCGGCCAGGGCCGCCTCGCGCCCCGCTTTGGCCATGTTGAGCGGAACATAAGGCCGCTCGTCCTGACATTCGATGTTCCACAGATCGGACGAATCGTGCAGACTCTTGATCGCTTCGTTCAGGTGATCCTGGATCGCCTCGGCGTCGGGATGTGCCGCGAGTTCGCCCCGCGACAGATCGATTGGCTCCGGGGCCAGGATCGCGTCCTGGCACGACACCTGCTCGCCGAGGATCACGCGATCCCACAGCGCCAGCGCCGCCACCTGGGCCTGCTGGGCGTCGGCCAGCCGCGCCGTGAGGTCGGTGTATGCCGTGTCGGATGACGGTTGATGTTCGATGAGGGTACAGCCTGCCAGCCCCAACCCGATCAGGACGGCCAGGACCCATCGCCAGGCCTTGTGACTCATAACTCGCTCAACGTTAGTTCAAAGTGTAGTCATTTTATGCTATCGCAAGGTACAATGCGAACGCTGCTCACAAGGAGTATCGTATGTGGAGACGTTGGTCCGTTCGACAGTGGCTTGGCCTGATCGTGCTGGCGACGATAGCGGGGCGAGTCCTGTTTATTCTGCTGTTCGGCCACACCCTGTCACTGCAAACTTCCGGTTACGATACCTACGCGGTCAACGTCATGGACGGGCACGGCTACACCCGTTTCGACGACCGTTCGGAGGATTCGGATATTCCGCCGCTGTACCCGTATTTTCTGGTCGGGGTGTATACCCTGTTTGGGCGCGATCCGATCCCGGTGGCGCTCGTCCAGATCGGGCTGGATGTGCTGGTCGTGCTGCTGCTCTACCGGATCGGGCGGCGCGTGGCGGGTGACGCGGTGGGCTTGCTGGCCGCGGCGTTTTACGGCTGCTACCCGTACCTGCTGTATCAAAATCTCACGCTGAACGACACGGGAATCTTCATCCTGCTGCTGGCGGCGGCGATCTGGGCCGCCTATCGCGTCTACGATACGCGCGGCTGGCAGTGGGCGCTGGCATTCGGTGTTTTTTGCGGGTTGGGTGCGCTGACCAAAACGCTGATCGTGCTGGTCATGCCGCTCATCGCGCTGTGGTGGTGGCGCGGGATCGGCTTCCGGCAGGCCGTCCGGCTGAGCCTGATCGGCGGCGCTGCGCTGGGGATCGTGATCACGCCCTGGGTGATCCGCAACACGCGCTTACACGGGGAACTCGTGCTGATCAGCACCAACGCGGGCAGCAACCTGAGCCAGGGCAACAACGCCTGCGTGGCCGATTACCTGGCGCGCGGCTGGGATGCCCAGTGGGTGAACTGTATCCCGAAAGCCCCGGCGGATTTGAGCGAGGTCGAGGCCGAGCGTTTCCATCGTCAGCAGGCCATCACCTACCTGCGCGAGCATCCCGGCGACTGGCCGCGCCTGTTCTGGACCAAGTTCTGGGTGCTGTGGAGTCCGATGATCATGCCCTATGATCTGCCGCCCGATCCTTACCTGGTCGATGATGCTGTCTTGCAGTTCAATTCGCGCTCGTTCCAGGCCGCGCGCGTGATCCACGTGCTCTACTTTGCGCCTCTGCTGGCGCTGGGGATCGTCGGGCTGGTCTTGAGTGGGCGGGACAAGCGCCTGATCGGGCCGTTGGTGGCCGTGCTGATCGCCGTGACCGTGACTTACCTGATCTTCCACCCCTCCACGCGCTACCGGTCACCCGCCGATCCGTTCGTATTCGTTCTGGCGGCCTACGCGGTCACCCGGCTGTGGGGATGGTGGGAGGGTGCCGCGTGAATCTGCTGCACGTCCTGCCCTACTACGCGCCCGCCTGGACCTACGGCGGCACGGTGCGCGCGGCCACCGATCTGACCCGCGCCCTGGTCGCCGACGGGCACAGCGTCTACGTCCTGACGACCGACACCCTCAGCCCGACCGAGCGCACGCCGCGGCAGCACGAGGCGATCAGCGGTGTGCACGTCTACCGCGTCTCTAACGTGAGCAACAAACTGCGCGGTAAGCTGAACCTGTCCTCGCCGCTGGGGATCGCCGGTATGGCCGAAAAACTGATCGAGCGGCACGAGATCGACGTGGTGCATTGCCACGAGCTGCGCACGGTCGAGAATCTGCTGGTCGCGCCGGTCGCCAACAGGCACGGTGTGCCGCTGGTCGTCTCGCCGCACGGCACGCTGCCCTATGACACCGGGCGCTCGTTCGTCAAAAAAGCGTGGGATCGCGCGTTGGCGGGCCAACTGCTGCCGCGCTTCGACCGGGTGATCGCCCTGACCCAGGCCGAAGTCGATCAGGCGCAGGCGCTCTGGTACGCGCACGGCTTTCCGGTTCGCCACAGTATCGTGCCCAACGGCGTGTACCTGTCCGATTTTGCCCACCTGCCCCCGCGGGACGAGTTTCGCGCTCGCTGGAAGCTCGGCAGCGGTCCGGTGGTGCTCTACGTCGGACGGCTGCACGAGCGCAAAGGGCTGCAACTGCTGATCCCGGCCTTTGCCGACGCCGTGAAGCAGGCGCCGGACGCCCGGCTGGTGATCGTGGGGCCGGACGAAGGGATGCTGGCGGCGCTCAACGCCCAGGTGAGCGAGTACAACCTGGCCGGGCGCGTGATCTTCACCGGGCTGTTGACCGGGCGGGACAAGCTCGCCGCGCTGGCCGCTGCCGATCTGTTTGCCCTGCCCGCGGTCGGCGAGGGTTTTTCGATGGCCGTGCTGGAAGCGATGGCCTGCGGACTGCCGGTGCTGCTGACTCCCGGCTGTAACTTTCCCGAAGTGGTCAGCGCCGGGGCCGGACTGGTGGTCCCGCGCGAAGTGCCCGCGCTGAGCGGCGCTTTGAGTGCCTTGTTGACCGCCGCCGACCGCCGCGCTAGTATGGGGCGCTCGGCGCGCAGCCTGATCCAGGCGCACTACACCTGGCCGCGCGTCGTCGCGCAGTTGGTCGAAGCCTACACGCTCGCGATTGAGCGGCGGAGTCGAAAGTCATGAGTGAGATTTCTCCTGCTGTCGCCTTGCCTGAACCAGGGACAGCCGCCGGTTTTTCCTCTGGGACCGCCCAGCGCGCCGCGCGCAACGCGACCGCCCTGGCGCTGTCGAACATCGCCTCGAAAGGCATGATGTTCGTCTGGCAGTTGATCCTGGCGCGCTGGCTGGGGGCCGAGGGCTACGGCACGTATGGCACCATCGGCGCGCTGATGGCGGTGGGAGCCGCGATCCCCGAATTCGGCATGGGTCTGATCGTGATCCGCGACGTGGCGAACCGCCCACAGGACGCCCGCCGCTATCTGACCGCCGTGCTGTCCCTTCAACCGCTGCTGTGCGCGGTAGGGTATGCCGTGCTGATGGTCGCCGCGTTTTTGTTCGGCTACGATGCCGAGCTGCGCGCGCTGCTGGCCTTTGCCGCGATCAATCTGCTGGTCGATGCGCTCGGCAACATGTGCCACAACCAGTTGTTGGCGATGGAGCGCATGGTGATTCCGGCGGTGATCGCCACCGGGCACATCCTGGTGCTGATCACGTTGGCCGGGATCGCATTGGCGCTGGACGGCGGGCTGTGGGGCATGTATGCCGCGACGCTGACCGCCGGGCTGCTGCGCGGGCTGGTGTACTGGATCGCGCTGCTGCATTACCACGTCCGCCCGGAATTTCCGGTGGATCGCGCCGTCGTGCGCAGCCTGCTGATCAACGGCGCGCCGATTGCGGTAACGTCCTTCCTGGCGCTGGCTTACCAGCACGCCGACAAGCTGATCACCACCGCGCTGAT
>CAYRWY010000028.1:0-11539 GCA_964427955.1 uncultured Anaerolineaceae bacterium | reverse complement strand
CCTTCCTGGCGCTGGCTTACCAGCACGCCGACAAGCTGATCACCACCGCGCTGATCGGCACGGAAGGGACCGGCCAGTTGACGGCGGGCTTCGTGATCGTTTTCGGGGTAGTGGAACTGCTCAGCACGACGGTGCTGGTCGCCGTCTTTCCGCTCATGTCGCGCACCTACGGCAACGGCCAGCGCGATCTGTACGACTTCATGCTCGAAAAGCTGGCCTTCTTCAACCTGACGCTCAGCCTGCCGATTGGAATCTATACCTCGCTGCTGGCGGTGCCGCTCTCGGCCTGGATCTTTGGTGCGGGTTTCACCAAGACCGCCGACGTGTTGCAAATTCTGATCTGGTATACCGTCGTGACGATGACCGCCAACGTGTTTTCGAGGGCGCTGCTGGTCGAAAACCGGCAGAAGCGCCTGATGGTGATCCGCACCAGCGGACTGGTGCTGAACATCGCGCTGCTGTTCGTGCTGCTGCCCCGCCTGGATGTGCAGGGCGCGCCGGTCGCCACGCTGATCGCCGAATCCGCAATCCTGGTGGCGATCCTGCGCTCGTTCACCTTCCCGGCGGACTGGTGGCGGCGCACCTTCAACCACCTGTGGCGGCTGGGCATCGCGGCGCTGATCCTGGTTGGGATCGTGCTGGTGCTGCGCCAGGCGCATCCGGTCCTGGCGGCGGTGGCCGGGCTGCCCGCCTATGCCGTGCTGGTGCTGGTCAGCGGGGCTTTTGCCAAAGATGACTGGGACCTGATCTACCGCCTGGCGATGGCGATGCCCGGCGGGACCGTGATCGGGCGTTACTGGAAGCGCACGCTATGAAAATTCTCTTCGTCGCCTCTCTGCACCACCCGGCGGAACTCGAAAAAGCCCGCCGCAGCGCGCCGCCCGGCGTTGATCCGGTGTTCCCGCCGTCGCAGGCGCAGTATTTTTGGGTGAAGGCGCTGCGCAGGCTGGGCCACGAGTGCGCCGTCTTCTGGCGATCCGAGAGCGCCTGGCCCTGGGCGCGATCCGGCCAACTGCGTATGACGCAGCACATGACCGTCGGGCGCGCCGTCGATGCGCTGGCGGCGCGCGTCCCCACGCTGAATCCCGATTTCCGGCTGCGCAACCGCCGCCTGATCCGGGCTGCCGCCGACTTTCAGCCGGACGTGATCATCCTGCCCGGCGACAACGGCGTGATCCTGCCCGACACGCTGGCGCAGCTTAAGCACGATCACGGCGCGGCCCTGGTCTACGGCTGCGGCACATCGCCGGTCGTGTTTTCACGTCCCATCGAGCGCGCCGCCGCGCCGCTGTATGACCTGGTTGTCGCGAACGATTTTTACCACGCGATCCAGTGGCGTGAACTGGGCGCGCGGCAGGTCGAAGTGCTGCCGATGGCGGCCATCGATCCGGAATTTCATTATCCTTACGATCTGACCGACGCCGAGCGCCAGCAGTACGCCTGCGACGTGGCCGTCGTGGGGACGCTCGTGCCGCAGCGCCTCTACGGCGAGCGAGTCGCCGCGCTCGAAGCGCTGCGCGACTTCGACCTGGGGCTGTGGAGCGTGCACGAGGTCCCGCCCTCGCTGCGCCCGTTTTATCGCGGCCCGGCGCTGGGCGAGCAAATGCTGCGCATTACGCGCGCGGCCAAGATTACGGTCAATCCGCACGGCGATTTCATGCGCTACGGCGGCAATATGCGGCTGTTCGAGGCGTGCGGCGTGGGGACTTTCCAGATCGTGGACGACCGCCCCGGCGTGCCGGACTGGTTCACGGTGGGCGAGCACCTCGTCACCTACCGCGATCCCGATCATCTGCGCGAGCTGGTGGCGTATTACCTGGCGCACGACGACGAGCGCACGCGCATCGCGGCGGCGGGGCAGGCGCACGTCCACGCCCATCACACCTACGATCACCGCATGGCACGCTTGATTGAGCTTATCCGCAAAGGGAACTGAGCATGGCCGATCTGTACGACAAAACACGGCAGTCCTGGGAAGACATCTGGCAAAACGCCAGCGTCGAGATCGAGCTAGAGGTCATGGAACAGAAACGGACCTACGAAACCCTCGGCGTCTACCCGGCCTACCTGTCCAAAGAAGGGATCATCCTCGAAGCCGGGTGCGGGCTGGCCACCGTGATCATGAAGCTGCGCGGGATGGGCTACCACGTGATCGGGATGGATTACGCCGAGCGCGCGCTGCGCACCGCCCGCGCCTACGATCCGGCGCTGCCCTTGCAGGCCGGGGACGTTCATGCCCTGCCGTACCGCAGTGGATCGCTGCATGGCTACCTGTCGTTCGGCGTGCTGGAACACTTCGAGCACGGCGTCGGCCCCGCGCTGCGCGAAGCGAACCGGGTGCTGGTCCAGGGCGGGATCGTCGTGCTGACCATCCCCTATCCGAATGTAGTCCACCGTTTCGTGCATTTCAAGCGCCGGTTGCTCGGCCAGGGCCCGCTGTCTCATGACGATTTCTACGAGTCCACTTACACCCAGCACCAATTGAAGGCCGAGCTTGAAAAAGCCGGGTTCGAGGTGCTGCTGGTGCGCCCGACCAGCCACAGTTTTACCCTGTGGGGGCTGGGCGGGCCGTTTCGTGGAAAAGGCTACTACCGCACCACCCGATTCGCGGAAATACTGGGACGCGTGCTGCGCGTGATCCTGCCCTGGCCGTTCAACTTCACGACCATGCTGATCGCGCGCAAAGTGCGGGAGAACTAAACCGAGGGATAGAACAACTGGTGCAGCTTCCGGTTGGCCTCATAGAACTGGTCGCCCGCGTCGGTGATGACGACCAGGTAATGCACGGTCTGGTTATGCGGGTCCAGCCGCGTCACTTCGCGCGCCAGCGGCGGGTTATGATCGCGTAACTGGACGAGGATCGGCCAGGGTCCCGCCTCCGCATAGCTCGATCCGTTGAAGGGAATCCCCGTTTTCCCGGCGTCATACAGGCGCTTGAGCGTTTTCCATTGGGCTTCGGTGAGCAGTGGCATAGTCAGGACCTCACTCCGGTTGGGCCATCAACGCGATCCGGTAGGGGAACAAGTCGGCCTTGAACACCTCTAACCGCACCGCGGGATCGTTCTGGACGATCTCTCGCGCGGCCTCGTCGGACTCGGCAGTGAAGATGACGATCCCGAAGCTGGTCTCGTCAGTATTCAAGGTGCGTCCAGCCAGGATCACCACGCGCTGCCGGGTCAACCCTTCCAGGTAGTCGAAATGCTGCGCGACGATCTCTTGCTCGCGCGGCGTCGGGCCCTCGCTCAACATCGCCGGGCGAGTCGGTTGAATGCGGTAGAGATAGTGCGCCACGGCTTTTCCCTCGCTTCGTTACGTTTCCTGGATTATAAACACAGCCGCCGCAAGCTGCGGCGGTCGGTCGGTTACCCGATCTTCTTGTCGGACTGGGGATCGAGCGCATCGCGCAGCCCATCGCCGATGAAGTTGATGCTCATGACCGTCAGGATGACCAGCAGGCCGGGGAAAACCCACAGCCAGGGAGCCTGTTCCACGTACTTGTGGGCGCTGTCGAGCATATTTCCCCAACTGGCCGTCGGCGGGCGCACCCCCATGCCCAGGAAGCTCACGTAGGATTCCTGCAAAATGGCCGAGGCGACGCCCAGGGTGGCCGCCACGATGATCGGGGCCATCGCATTCGGCAGGATGTGGACGCGGATGATCCAACTGTTGGAGGCTCCGGCGGCGCGCGCGGCGGTCACGAATTCCTGTTCTTTGAGCGACAGAAAGCTGGATCGCACGATGCGGGCGAGATACATCCAGCTCGTCAGCCCGATTACCAGGATGATCACCACCAGGCTGCCGCTGAACGTGCGCCCGAACAGCGTCACATCGCTGATCTTGTCGCTGAAAAACTTGGCCAGCACCAGCAGCATGAGCAGCGTCGGGATGCTCAACATCGCTTCGGCGAGGCGCATCAGGATCATGTCCAGGACCCCGCCGTAATAGCCGGACAGTGAGCCGATCACCGTACCCAGCGTGATCGAGACGAACACGGCAAACACCCCGATCATCAGCGAGATTTGCCCGCCGTAGATCGTGCGCGCCAGCACGTCGCGCCCCACCGTATCCGTCCCGAAGGGATGATCGTGCGAGGGCTTGTTGAGCATGATGCTGGTATCGTTGTAGTTCGCGTCGGCCTCGGAATAGAAGATCGATCCGATGACGATATACAGCAGCAGCGACGACAAAATGATGGTTCCCACAATCGCCATACGGTGCTTGAGAAAACGTCGGATGGTGCGTTTCCAGGGGGGCTGGAAATAGTCCTCAGCAGCGCTGAGACTGGCTATTTTCGGGGGAATATCTTGACTATCCTCGGCCATGATGCTCTCCTACGAGTACCTGATGCGCGGATCGAGCCAGGTATACACGATGTCAGTTAAAAGCTGGAAGACGACGACCGCCGCCGAAATGATCATCAGCAAGCCCATCAGCACCGAATAGTCCGACCGTTGCAGCGAGTCGAGGAACAACCGGCCCATGCCCGGCCAGGCAAAGATGCGCTCGGTGACGACCGCTCCGGCCAGCAGCAGCGGCAGGTCCAGGCCGATCAGGGTCACCAGCGGGAGCGAGGCATTTTTCAGCGCGTGCCCGATTAAGATCCGGCGCTCCGGCAGCCCTTTGGCGCGCGCGGTGCGGATATAGTCGGAGTTCATCACTTCCAGCATACTGGCCCGGATGAACCGGCTGTAGGCGGCAATGCTGATCAGGGAAATGCTCAACACGGGCAGGACCATGTGCCGGGCTACCTGCGCGGCGGTCTTGCCTTCCACCGGGTCATAGATCGTCACAGTGGGCAGTGAGGGCAGTCCCCAGGCGCGGAATTTCACCGCAAAAATGTAGATGAGCATCAACGCGACCCAAAAAATGGGCATAGAGTACATCACGAAGGAAAAACCGGTGAGCACGTGATCGAACACCGAATACTGGTGGACGGCGGAATAGATGCCGATGAACAATGCAAACGCGATGATCACCAGCTCGGCGGTGCCCATCAGCAGCAGCGTATCGGGCATACGCTCCCAGATCACGTCCAGGACCGGCTGCCGGGTGACGATCGATTTGCCGAAGTCGCCCCGCAGCACGCCGCGCCGGGTGCCTTGCCGGTCGCCGACGCCATCGCCATCGATGTCGATCTTGGTGTAAGTATTGCCGACCAGCCAGTACATGTACTGAGTCAGAATCGGCTTGTCCAATCCCATCTGCCGCCGCAGCCGGGCGCGATCTTCGGCGCGTGGGGGCTGTCGCCCGCCCAGGGTGGCCAGTGGATCACCCGAGGCTTGCATCAGGATGAACAATACGGCGCTGATGACGACCAGCAGCACCACCGATTGGATCAGGCGTCGAATCAAATAACGGGCCATGCGCTTCTCCACCCATCAACATCAAAGGAGCAGGGCCACGCGTGGCCCTGCTCAGAAGAATCTTTACTGGCTACTGAACGTCCCACGAGGAGACATCCCAGAAGGGATACACGCTGTTCAGTTTTACGTTCTGGAGCCGGTTGTTGATCACCCACAGGTCGGCATCGTACCACACCCCGGCCCACACGGCGGAGTCGACCAGCCGGGCGTCGATCTGGTGGAAGATGGCGACGCGGGCGTTGTAATCCAGGGTGCTGGCTTCCTGCGCGAACAGGGCATCAGTCTCCGGGTCGCAGTAGCCGGTCCAGTTGCCACCATCCGGCTTATCGTCGGTGGGGACCTGCGCGCACAGGAAGCGGCTGGTTTCCGGATCGGGGAAGCCCGCCGGGTTGGCCGACCATTCGGCGATGTCGAAGTCGCCGGTGGCAATCGGGCCGTCATTGGCATAGCCGTTGAAGTAGATGTCCGAGGGGTAGGTCTGCAAGACCAGTTCGACCCCGACATCCTTCAACTGCTGCTGGGCCACGACCGAGACGTCCACGCGGATCTGGCGCGTGCTGGTGACGTAGCGCAGCGAGAGCTTTTCGCCGTCTTTCTCGCGGATGCCGTCGCCATTGGTGTCTACCCAGCCCGCCTGTTCCAAAAGCTGCTTGGCCCCTTCGGGATCGAAGGGCAGCGGCTTGACGTCCGGGTTCGCATACGGCGAGCCATCCCAGAAGCTGGTGGCCACGCGGGTCAGGCCGCTCAGCAAGTCCGTGGTGATCTGTTCGCGGTTGAAGGCCATGATCAAGGCTTTACGGACGTTGGGGTCGAGCATCGCCGGGTGCGCCAGACCTTCACGCACGTTCAGGTACCACGCTTCGTTGTAGCCGGAAGGGATGGTCGGCACCTGCACCTTGCCGCTGTCCTGGAGGCGCTTGCCATCCGGGAAGGAGACGAACGTGCCCAGGTCCGCATCGCCGTTTTCGAGCGCGATCACGTAGGCCGCATCATCTGGGATGAACGAGACCGAGATGACGTCGAGGATGGGCTTGGCGCCGTAGAAATTGTCGTTGCGCTTGAAGCGAATGTAGCTGCCGGTTTCCCATTCGTCGAAGCTGAACGGGCCGTCGCCTACGGTGGGGTTGCGGTTCCATTCCGCCGCATCCAGCGTCATTTCATCTTCAAAGACCGGGCGCAGCACGTGTTCGGGCAGCACGTAGCTGAAGATCGTGCCCAACCAGGCCGCGTAGGGTTCGTTGAAGGTGACGACGACGGTCTGCGCGTCGGGAGCTTCCACGCCCGCCACTGCCGTATCGTAGGGGAAGCGGGACAGCGGGGAATTGCTGTCGTCCATGATCATCTCATAGGTGAAGACGAAGTCCGCCGAGGTGATCGGCTCGCCGTCCGACCAGATGATGTCGCTGCGCAGCTTGAGCGTCAGGGTCTTGCCATCTTCGCTGATCCCACCGTTTTCCTGGCTGGGGATTTCAGTGACCAGCACGGGGTGCGGGTTCAGTTGATCGTCGAAGTCCCAGGCGGGCATCAGGAACAGGTCGCGCACGTAGTAGGCGAAGGTCATCGTCGTATACATGGGGTTGAGGCTGTCGGGTTCCTGCGTAAAGGCGACGATGATCGATTTTTCCGCCCGCGCCTGGGTCGGGACGTGCACCCCGGAAAGCAATACGGCCAGCAATACCACCAGGATCAAAAGTTTACGTTTCACTGCGTTTTCTCCTTGTTATGCATAAAAGGCCGAATGTAAAGGATAGGGCCGTTCGATAGGTTGTGGTGTCGTAGTCTCCTCCTTTGTTCCAAGGGCACGGGGTAAGGTGCCATTATTCCGGTCGGTTCGACTCTTCGGCGCGCAGCATCGCCACCAATTCACGCCCGGCGGCCTGGATGTGGTGCCGCATCAGGAGTTCGGCTTGTTCGGCGTCCCGTCTTTCCAGGGCGGCGAGCACGGCTTCGTGCTCATCCGCATCCGAGGCATCCCGTTCCGGCAGAGGTTCGGCTGCCGTATGCAGAAAATTACTCCACAGCATGGTCGGAAAGGCGTCCCAGATTTGCAGCAGCGTTCGGGTGAGATAGGCCCGGCGGCTGGCTAGAATGATCGTCTGGTGGAACTGGCGGTTCAGCACGCGATAATCGGCCAGGTACTGCTTATCGACGTGTTCGATCATTTGCTGTTGGAGCGACCGGAGTTTGTCCAGTTCCTCCTGGGTGATGCTCTGCGCGGCGGCGCGGGCGGCCATGCCTTCTAACAGGCTGCGATGGGCGTAGAGGTCTTCCACATCGTCTACCGTGAACCCGACGACCCGCACCCCGCGGTAGGGGATGTGCTCGACCAGCCCTTCGCTGGCCAGCTCCTTGAGCGCCTCTCGCACGGGCATCTGGCTGACGTTGAACTCTTCGGCGAGTTGGCGCTGGCGCAGCCATTGACCCGGCCTGATCTGCCCATCGAGAATCGCTGCTCGCAGGCGTTCTGCGACCAGGTGTTGTAACTGCGAATGGGACAAATCGTTGTCGGCGGTCATCATGAGGGAATGTGATATTATATATAATATCTAAGTTACAATATCACGCAAATTTACCAGGCGCAAAAACCTGTGGCTCCGCTGCTTCTAGTCCGCCGAGGAGGCCGTTACCTTTTCCACCCTGACGGCACACACCTTGAATTCAGGAATCTTGGACACCGGGTCGAACACGTCGAGCGTCAATTCGTTCCCCAGCGCCTCGGCAAAGTGAAAGGTCATGAAGATCAACCCGGCGTTCGACCGTTCGGACACTCTGGCCCGCGCGGTGACCGTCCCCCGCCGCGACGTGACCTGAAGCCAGTCCTCATCGACAATTCCCAACCGTTCGGCGTCGCGAGGGTGGATTTCGACGTGTTCCTCCGGGGCCAGAAAATCCAGCCCGCCCACGCGCCGCGTCATCGTGCCGGTATGGTAATGTTGGAGGATGCGTCCCGTCGTGAGGATCAGCGGGTAGTCATCGTCGGTCGGTTCGGCGGGCGGTTGGTAATGCACCGGGCTGAACGTGCCGCGCCCGCGCGGGAACTTCTCCGCGTGCAGAATAGGCGTCCCCGGATGATCCCGGTTTGGGCAGGGCCATTGCAGCCCGTCACCGTCTAATCGATCAGAGTATATCCCGCCATAGCTGGGTGTGACTTCGGTGATTTCATCCAAAATGGCTGACGGGTGCGCGTAATCCCAGCCGGACGCGCCCAGGGAGCGGGCGATATCGCTCAGAATTTGCCAGTCGGGGCGGGCGTCGCCGGGCGGTTGCAGCGCCGGGCGGATGCGGTGCACGCGCCGTTCGGTGTTCGTGAAGGTGCCGTCTTTTTCCGCATAAGCGGCGGCGGGCAGCACGACGTCGGCATAGTCGCTCGTTTCGTTCAGGAAGATGTCCAGCGTCACCAGGAAATCCAGGGCGTCCAGGCTCTCGCGAACGTGCGCGACGTTCGGATCGCTCATCGCCGGGTTCTCGCCCATCACGATGATGGCACGCACGCGCCCCTCGCGGGCGGCTGGGAATAGCTCGCTCAACGTCAGGCCCGGTTGGGCGGGCGGCTGCGGCGTGCCGTGGTAATGGGCGAATTTCTCGCGGACGGCTTCGTCGGTCACCCGCTGGTAGCCGGGATAGTAGTTCGGCAGGCCGCCCATGTCGCACGATCCCTGCACGTTGTTTTGTCCCCGCAGGGGGTTGACGCCGCCCCCGCGCACGCCCAGGTTGCCGGTGAGCAGCGCCAGGTTCGCGACGGCCAGCACGTTCTCGTGACCGTCCGCGTGTTGGGTGATGCCCATCGCGTAAAAGAGGCTGCCGGGCTTGCGCGTCGCGTAGATCCGGGCCGCGCGGATCAGGTCGTCCACCGGCACGCCGGTGATCGCGCTGACCCGGTCGGGGGAGTACTGCGCCACGACCGCGCGCCACGCCTCGAAATTCTCGGTCCGCGCTTCGATGAAGGTGTCGTCTTGCAGATGTTCAGCCAGGATGATGTGCGCCAGCCCGTTCAGCAGCGCCAGATTGGTCCCGGCTTTGACCGGCAGGTACACGCTCGCAAACTGCGCCAGTTCGATCCGGCGGGGATCGGCGACGATCAGTTGTGCGCCGTACTGCCGCACGGCTTTTTTGATTTGCAGCGCGATCACCGGGTGCTGCTCGGTCGTATTCGTGCCGATGGCCAGGATCGCCCGGGCGTCCGTAATGTCGGCGATGGAGTTGGTCATCGCGCCGCTGCCGAGGGCCTGCACGAGGCCCGAGACGGTGCTGCTGTGTCAGAGCCGGGCGCAGTGATCGATGTTGTGCGTCCCGATCACCTGTCGCGCCAGTTTTTGCATCAGGTAATTCTCTTCGTTGGTGCATTTCGCGCTGCACAGCAGGGCGATGGCATCCGGTCCGCTCTCGGCCTTGATCCGTCCCAGCCGGTCGGCGATCAGCGTCAGGGCCTCGTCCCAGGACGCCGGTTCGAGCGTCCCGTGACGCCGGATGAGCGGGGTGGTGAGGCGATCCGGGTGCCACAGAAAGTCGTGGCCGAAGCGTCCTTTGACGCACAGCTTGCCATAATTCGGAGCGGCGTCGAAGGGTGCTCGCACACGGTAGATCAGGTTGTTTTTGACGTGGAGGTCTAGTTTGCAGCCGACGCCGCAGTAGGGGCATACGGTGCGCACGATCTTTTCGGCCTGGATCATCCGTCGCTCCTGGGCAAAAATGCCTTAGTTGTGCAGACTCATAGTAGCATGAAATTCGAGCATCCAACAAGAGCTGAGGTCCTATGTCTGTCCTGCCTTCTGATCGTCTTGAACGTGCCCAGGTGGTAGCCGCGCGGCTGGCCCAGTGCCCCGAGGTGAGCGCGGTCGCGATTGCCGGATCGCAAACCGCCGGGCTATCCGATGCCCGGTCCGATCTCGATCTCTACGTCTACGGCGACACGCCGATTCCCGTAGAGGTGCGGCGGCAGATCGCGCAGGAATTCTCCGCGCCCGGCGCGCGGATCGAGATCGACCTCCCCTTTTGGGGGCCGGAAGATGGTTGGAAAGACCGCGTTTCAGGTCTCAGCGTCGAGTTGATCTTCTGGTCGCGATCCTGGATCGAGGAACAGATCGAGCGGTCCCTGGGCCGTCACGAGGCGGGGATGGGCTACAGCACCAGCCTGTGGTACACCGTGTGGAATTCGCAGGTGCTGTACGACCGGGAGGGCTGGTTCGCCCGCCTCCAGCAGCGCGCGGCGTCGCCCTACCCGGACGCGCTGCGCCGTGCCATCGTCGCGTTGAACTACCCGGTGTTGCGCGCGGTCAAGTCGTCCTACCGCCAGCAGATCGAGCTGGCGATTCTGCGCCATGACCGGATCAGCATCAATCACCGCCTCACGGCCCTGTTGGTCAGCTACTTCGACATCCTGTTTGCCGTAAACCGGGTGCCTAATCCGGGCGAAAAGCGGCTGGTCGCGCAGGTCAAACGCCTGTGTCCCCGGCAGCCGGAGGGCTGGGAAACGCACATTGAGGCCCTGTTGAGCGGGATTGGGGAAGCCTGGGAGCAGCAGCGCACCCTGGATCATGTGGATGCGCTGCTGGATGGTCTGGACGAGTTGTTGCGAGCGGAAGGACTGCTCCCGCCCGCCGGTTAAGCCGGTAAGCCTTCCTGCGCCCGGCGTGTGCGCCGCCGCCGGAAGAATTTTTCGCACTCGACTGCCCCAAAGACCGAGGAGGAGAGTACGAGCGCCACCACGGTTTCGGTGAGGTCCAACGAAGATGTCTTCATGATGCCCTGGGCGAAGGGCGCAAAGACCACGATCATTTGTAGCAGGGCGGTGACGATGACGATCACCAGCAGAGTCCTGACACGGCGCAGCGGGATGCTGAAGAACGAGGATTCCCCGGCGTGGATCGCGAGGACGTGAGCCAGTTGTGACAGCGCCAGCACCGTGAAGGTCATCGTCCGTGCCACACGCAGCCCTTCTTCGTGCGGATGGATGATTTCTCCGCCGTTGCGGTTGAGCGCCCAAATGTAGCCGAACAGCGTACAGACGGCCAGCCAGGCCCCAACCCAGATCACGTGCGTGCCCAGGCCGCGCGCAAAAATGCTTTCCCTGGGTGGGCGCGGCTTGCGCTTCATGACATCCGGTTCTGAAGGCTCGAAGCCCAGGGCGACGGCAGGCAGCCCATCCGTCACCAGGTTGATCCACAGCAGTTGGATCG
>CAYRWY010000027.1:0-26244 GCA_964427955.1 uncultured Anaerolineaceae bacterium | reverse complement strand
AACCGACGACGCCAGGTTTAGGAAACCTGCGCTCTATCCTCTGAGCTACGGGGGCGGAAACGCTGTTAGTGTACCACGTGCGGGCGGGCGATTTCAAGCGCGAACCCCTCATCGACCCTGCCACTGGTAATCGACCAGGCACACCTTTGTTCGACCCCGGCAACCGCCCAGTGCCGTAAATAATCGCCATTTTCGACCACCACCTGTCCGGCATCGTCAATCGAATCGCTGACGATCTGCCCGATGCGCGCGCGGGATGATGGTGTAGATGCCCGACAGCAGCGGCCAACGGGGCACCACGCAGGTCATCGTTCCGACCTCTTTCGACTGCTCGCCCACGGCGGAGTTGCTGCACGCGAACATCAACTGCCCGGTAGCCGACCAGAACTCGATGGTTACATCTACCGTCCCGGAGACCATGCCCGGAGGATTGCGGTAGCCGATCTCAATCTGGACATTCTGGCCGGAGTGGCATACATCCAGAACTGGATGAGGAAAGGCACGACAAACCGCACGTCGCGATACTTGGCGTTGAGCGCCGCCAGCCATAACCCAACCCCGAGCGAAGCAACCAGCGCCAGCAGCAGGAAGAAGGGCAGCTACAAGATGGTGCCCAGCGTCGGATAGAGTCCATAGTAGAACATTATTCCAAACAAGATGATGAACGCCAGCGCGAAATCGACCAGCCCGCCGAACACACTGGACATCGGCACCAGCAGCTTAGGGAAATAAACGCGCTTGACGAAGTTGGAATCGCGTACCAGGCAGTTGGCGGCGTTGGTCAGGCTGTTAGCAAAAAAGGTTCAGGGCAGCAGCCCGGCGTAGCTGAAAATCGGGTAGGGGATGTTATCGGACGGCATCTTCGCCAGCCGCCCGAAGAATCTGAGCAAGATCTGCTTATAGCGCGCCTTGATGTCACGCCAGGTAAAGTAAAACAACAGTTCCCGGTAGCTCCCCCAGGTTCAACGGAACCCAGCGCGCAGCGGCTTGATCAGGATGATTCTTTCGTCGGGTGATGACGGACGAGGGGATACACTTATGATAAGCTTTTCTCGTTCCAGGGCTGGTAAGCGGCGTCAATTGTACTGGGTGACACGGTGCTGTCAACGGTCACCCGCCCGGCAGGCCTGGCAGAAGCCAAAGAAAGCCATATGATCGATGCGGGGATCGAACTGGTATTCTTCGCGCAGTCGCTCGCGCAGAACGTCCATGATGCTGTCGTCAAGATCGATCACCTGCTGGCAGTTCAGGCACACCAGGTGATGATGGGGGCGCTGCCCGATCACCTGGTACACGATCCCACTCTGTCCCAGATCGGTTTGGGAAACGACGCCCCGCTCCTTGAGCCACTGCAAAATCCGGTAGACGGTCGTCTCGGGCAGATCGTGGCCGCGCGCGTCTAAATCCTGCTGGATGTCGTGCACAGCCAGGTGGGTGCCGCGTTCGCACAGCACTTCAAGTACCATGTGGCGCTGAAGGGTCAGGCGTTCACCCTGGGCGCGCAGTTGTTCGACAATCTGGTCCACAGCAGGCATCCGGCACAGTCTCCCATTCCACGGTAACCCACTATTCTACCGCGCCCGCGCCGGGTTTGCAGGATTCGTGAGTGGCAGAGTCGACCGGGGAGTTGTAAACTCTGCGCGGAATCAAACAAGAGGAGAGCAGACGTGGCGGACGAAAAAGGCCGTGATAAAGCGTTGGAATCGGCACTGGCCGATCTCAAAAAACGGTTTGGCGATGGCGCGGTAGTACGGCTGGGGGATGCGGTACACCTGCACGTAGAGGCGATTCCGACCGGATCACTGGCCATCGATATTGCGATTGGCGTGGGCGGCCTCCCACGCGGGCGGGTGACCGAGATCTACGGCCCGGAAAGCTCCGGCAAGACTACGCTCTGCCTGCATACCATTTCCGAAGCCCAAAAGCGCGGTGGGATCTGCGCCTTCATCGACATGGAGCACGCCCTCGATCCGCAGTACGCGGCGCGCATCGGCGTGGACGTGAACAACCTGTACGTCTCGCAGCCGGATACCGCCGAGCAGGCACTCGAAATCTCCGAAGCGCTGGTCCGCAGCGGGGTGATCGACGTGGTCGTGCTGGACAGCGTGGCCGCGCTCGTGCCACGCGCCGAACTGGAAGGCGAAATGGGCGACACCCACGTCGGGCTGCAAGCCCGGCTGATGTCGCAAGCCCTGCGCAAGCTCTCCGGCGCGATCAAACAGACCAATTCGGTCATG
Source organism: uncultured Anaerolineaceae bacterium (assembly GCA_964427955.1). Taxonomy (GTDB): domain Bacteria; phylum Chloroflexota; class Anaerolineae; order Aggregatilineales; family Aggregatilineaceae; genus JACRBK01. The sequence continues at coordinate 24,007 of CAYRWY010000027.1, read as the reverse complement.
ATTTTCACCAACCAGCTCCGCGAAAAAATCGGCGTGATGTTTGGCAACCCAGAAACCACGACGGGCGGGCGCGCGCTCAAGTTCTATTCCAGCGTGCGGCTCGACATCCGGCGCATCCAGGCCATCAAAGCCGGGGGCGACACGGTGGGCAACCGCACGCGGGTGCGCGTGACCAAAAACAAGGTCGCGCCGCCGTTCCGCGAGGCGGAATTCGACATCATGTTCAACGAAGGCATCAGCAAGGCCGGCGATATTTTGGACATCGGGACGGAACTGGGCGTCGTCGATAAGCGCGGCTCCTTCTTCCGCTACCGCGAGACCGCCATCGGGCAGGGTCGCGAAGCAGCCAAACAGTACCTGCGCGACAATGCGGCGATGGCCGACGAGATCGAAAATATCATCCGCGAAGAATATGGGCTGCCCGCCACGAATGGAGGCGCGGTGTCATGAACGGCTGGCTGGCGCGCTGTTTATGGGGGATCGTGGGCTTGAGCGCGCTCTGGCTGGGGACGGCCCGTGCTCAAACCGAAACCGGAGCGATCTGCATTTCGACCTTCGCCGATACCAACGCCAACGGCCTGCGCGACCAGAACGAAGTCGTCCTGGCCGGGGTCAACGTCAACCTGGCTACGGACCGGGTGATCATCGCCACTCACATTATCGCCGCTGGCGAGGAACAATACTGCTTCGAGCACCTGCTGGAAGGAATTTACACTGTCACCTTCACCAACAGCCCGACCTACCGGATCACGACCGCCAGCGAAGGATCTTTCGCGGTGGGCGCAGGCCAACGGGTGACCATCGATCCGTTTGGGGCGTTCCCGATCAGCCCGGAAAATCTGCGGACCGAAGTCGCGGTCCAGGTGGCTGCCGCCCAGGAGAAGGATCAGCCCCTGGAAGCCTCGACGCGGCTGCTGCTGTCCACAGTCGGATCGATGGTGGTCATGGTGTTCATGATCGGCATGGGAGCGGTGATTTTGGGGCTGTTGAGCGGAAGACGCCGCCGGAAAAAAGATGCGCTGCCGCCACCACCGTTCATCGCCCCGCCTCCGCCGCCCATTTTCGACGGGCGCCGCCAAACGGACGAACACGATCAGGCGCGGTGGGCTAACCCGGCGCACAAGCTCGAACGGCGTTGATCTACTGGGGAAGACGCAGATCGCGATAGATCGCGGTGATCAACTGCTCGCGGTTGACGCCGGCCTGCTGCAACAAGCGCGCCCCGTAGGGATTTTCGGCCAGCGCCAGCAGGATATGATCGGTGCCGGTATAATGCGTGCCCAACTGGTCAGCCCGATCCACCGCATGGTCGATGACGTCCTCCAACAAATCCTGCGGATTCAGCGGTTCTTCCGCCGAAAAATGGCCAAGCTGAGCTTGCAGGGTCTCCCGGTCCAGGCCGCTGTCACGCAGGATGCGGCTGACCGGGCTGCGTTTTTCCCCCGCCAGCACCAGCAGCAAATGATCCAGACCCGTCAATTGGTTGTCTTGCTGCGCCGCCAACTGTTCCGCCGCGTTCAACACCCGGCGGGAAAGCTCGCTGAGCCGGGCCGTGCGCTTGGCCGCTTCGAGGCTGAGTTCAGTCATCCCATCTTGGAGCAGCCGCCGCACCCGGCGGCGAATCTGGTCGGGCGTGATGAGCAGAACACGCATGAGGGCCGGGGCACCCCCTTCACGGCTGCGGGCCAGGGCCAGCAGCAGGTGCTCGGTGCCGATGTAGTGGTGGCCGAACCAGCGCGATTCTTCGGCAGACAGGCTCAAAACCTGGTGCAGGGCTTCGGTCAGGTCCAGGGCGGTATTGGTGCCGCGGCCATGCAGCAGGCGCACTTCCATTTCTGCACGGAACGAGTCCACCTCCAAACCAAGCAGTACCTGTGCCCCCAGACTACCTCGCTCACGAAGAATACCCACCAGGAGGTGGTCGGTATCCACCGCTCCGTGCTGGTAGTCTTGGGCCAGCAAACGCGCCCGACTCAAAGCGCGGCGCGCGTGTTGGCTGTAGCGGTCATTCAACACCATCGGCCTACGACCCTGACTGCCGAACCTTCATGTTCTAGTGTTGATCCTATCCAGATTAGCGGGCTGGCACAAGACAGGTGATGGTCCCGTTATTCGTCTTCGTCCGGGGGAGGAGGTGGCAGCCAGCCGAAGGGCGTATCCTCGTCGCGCTGGGGACGACGTGGCGCGGATCGACGGCGCGGCAGGGAGGGTTTCCAACGCCGCCGCTGATCTTTCTTGACCCGGCCCAGGCGGCGCACATCCCCCGCATAGAGGATGCGGTCCCGCGGCGGCAGATCGATCTGTAGAGCAGCCTGGGCGATGCCCCGCGCGATGATGTCAACCGGCAGCGGCGCGCGCCGTCCAAAGAAGACGCGCAGCAGCGGCAGAGACCCGATCCGCGACAGCAGCGTAAAGAACCAGCCGCCCCGCTGAGCGCGATCAAAAACCATCGGGGCGCGCACAATCGCCGAGCGCACGCCGCTGCCGCGCAGATATTCCTCGGCTTCACGCTTGCTGCGCAGGTATTCTACGGAGATGCCGGGTGGGGTTGAGACCGCACTGAGCAGCACAAAAAGGGGCACGCCGTCGCTGACGGCCATGCTGATGACGTTGCGAGCGGAGACCAGGTTTATCTGGTGAAAGGTCAGGCCGCGTTCGGGCTGGGCGTGGAGACTGCCGACCAGATGGATGACAGCGCCATGCCCTCGCGCGCGACCTTTGAGGCTGGCACTGTTCCACACATCGCCGGAGACCATGCGCACGTGGCGGCGCAGCGCGCCCAGCTTTTCTTCGTGGTCCGGACGCACCAGGACCGTCACATCCGCCCCGGCGTTGACCAGTTCCGTCACCACGCGCAACCCAATGAAGCTCGTGGCCCCGGTGACAAATACCTTATTCCAGTTGCGCCTCGCCATCCTGCCCCAGTCTCTAGATGTGGCTGGCGTCTTGCCAGCGCCACGCACAGCACCATTCTAACGGGCAGGCCAACGACGGTCAATTGCTTCCTTATCCCTGAGGCTCGGCGGGCTTGTCCGCGGGCGGCACCGGGACAGCGGGATCGGAGGGCGGCGCCGGAGGTGTCGGCCCCACAGCGGACGTAGTCTCACCCTCCAGCGGAGAAGAAGCAAAACGTTTGCTCTTGGAACGAGGCCGCGACACCAGCCGCTCCGCCAGGTCGCGCACCTGGCTGTAGGTGGTGGGCTTGATCAGCACGAGATCGGCCTGATCCTGGATCAATTCGGCCATGCGCGGGTCTGCCGTAGCGACGATCACGCGGGTCGCTACCAGGCGCGGGTCCTCGCGGATCTGGCGCAGCAGATCCGTCCCGACCACCTGCGGCAGGTGAAGGTCGAGCACGACGATCACGGGCACGGCGGTTTTCAGCCGTTCCTGGGCCGCGTCCCCCGTGCGAAGCACTTCAGGTTCAAAACCAAGCACTTCCATCGCCTTCGCGAAAATGATGGAGGCATCAAAGTCGTCTTCAATTACCAGTGCCAGACCCTTGCTCATGCGACGATCTCCCCTGTGATTTCCTCAGCTATGACTAACGGCAGCATCACCGTGAACGTACTTCCCTCGCCTAACTTACTGGTGACCGCGATGGTTCCCCCTAACAGCGTCACCAACTGCTTGACAATCGCCAGGCCCAGGCCAGTCCCGGAGTGCTTCCGGGTGACCGTCCCATCCACCTGGCGGAACGGCTCGAAAATGTAGGAGAGGGCATCTTCGGGCATCCCCACCCCGGTATCAATGACCTGGATACTCCAGTGATCCGCATCCGGCCAATCGACGTGAACCGTCACGGCCCCCTGCTCGGTGAATTTGATCGCATTCCCCACCAGGTTCACCAAAATCTGGTGGAGCCGCTGCGAATCGCTGTAAAGATCATCCGGCAGATTGGAAGCGGTCTCGGTGACGAACCTCACCCCTTTTTGCTCGGCCAGCACACTCATCATCGCTTGCAGATCGTCCAGCAGTTCTTTGACCGAAAAAGTCGAGGGCGTGATGCGCAACTGACCGGCTTCGATCTGGGCCTGATCCAGGATGTTGTTGACCAGGCTCAGCATACGCTTGGTGTTGGCCATGATGCGATTCATCGTCACAACCTGGGGGTCTGACAGCGGACCGTAAACCGCTTCCTTGAGCATATCGCTGTAGCCCAGAATCGCATTCAACGGCGTGCGCAGTTCGTGTGACGCCGTGGACACAAAAGCACTCTTCATCCGTTCCAATTCGGCCTCGCGGGTGAAATCGCGCAGCACCATCACCTTCCCCAGCGTGTGGCCCACGGCATCGCGCACCGCGGCCACGCTGACCGAGAAGGTCCGGCGCGCCAGTTGGAAGCGCGTCCCGCTCCGCTCTTCGCCCTGATCGGTCAGCAGCCGGGTCAGCACCTCTCGATCCGGCGGGCTGACGCGATCTCCCAACACCGCCGGGAGGTCCTGGCCCGCGATCTGCTCCGCAGGCAGCCCGACGTATTGGGACAGCGCCGGGTTGGCGACCATCACCTTGTTCTCGGTATCGAAAACGATCACGCCGTCGGCGATACTTTCCAGGATCGCCTGGTTCTTGCTGGACTCGGTCTGGACCCTGGACAGGGCGTCCGCCAGATCGCGGGTGCGGTCGATGACCCGCTGATCCAGTTCACGGTTGATCGCCTGCAATTCCTGCAAGGCACGCTCCAGGCTGCGCGCCGACAGCCAGGACACCAGCGCGACCGCGAAGAACCCCAGCAGCACCGGCGAACTGGGGATGCGGTCGGCGGTGAGCGACAAACCAAGCTGAACCACCACCGTCACGCCCGCCAGGATAAAACTGGCGTACGGTTGCAGCAGCACGCTCGCCATGATGATCGGGATCGTGAAGATAAAAATGCTGCGCCCGGCGACCAGTTCATCGGGGCTGTCAGCGAAGGCGAAAATCCCCACCAGCAGGCACAAAAACAAGGCACTGGCCAGCGATCCGGAGCGATAGCGATTGAGCACATAGATCAGGCCCAACCCGACCAACAAGGTCAGCCCGCTGCCGAACAACATGAGGATTTCTATCGGCTCCCCGGCGGCACCTCGTACGACGGCCACTGTGATCAGCAGGAGTGACACGACGGTGAGAACAGTGACACCCAACAGAACGATGTTGAGCAGCTTGCGGCGGCGTGCATCATCTGAGTCGGTGCTCGAAACGTCAATCATGCGATTGATCATTGTCAGCATGTCAGTTTACCCTTGTTCTACTAACATCAATGCACTCAGAATAGCCGAACGAACCAACAAGATAGGCGAGTACAGGCATTTTACGATCCACAGCGGTGGATACGGCGGGTCGGCGTGTTCCTCCAACCAGGCGGCTCCACGCTGGATCGCCTCCAACGGGACGGCATGGCCGTTTCGTTTCCAGATCATCAGGGCTTGCAGGCAGTAGGCGGTTTCTTCCGCGGTGGGCATGTAATATCCCCACGAGCCGTTCTTGTTTTGAGTCGTGAGAATCCAATACACGGCGTCTTCGAGCGGGCGGTCATCCAGGCCGACTTCGTTGATCACCGCATGGGCGGTCGTGTAGTAGGGCGACGAGTGCCACTTGTCAAACCAGAACAGCTTCATGGTCTGGACACGCCGCAAAAAACTGACAATCTTGAGGACGTGATCGTTTTCAAGGCCCAGGCCCGCCTTGCGAAGCGCCCCCAGCATGTGGATGTTGGCGCTGATCGAGGGGTTGACCTCGAACGAATAACAGCGAAAGCAGTCCTCGCCCGCGTAACTCAGCAACGCGTCGAGATCCACCGGGCGGCCAAAATACTTCAGCGCTTCGTAGGCCATCGCCGTGTCGTCGCCGTCATTCGACGAATAGCCCAGTGAGAAGCTGGTGCCGTGCCCGGGCTGCCAGGCTTTCTGCAAGAAGTCCAGGTGCGGCTGGCAGAGCGCCACGACGTCGTCGTCCAGCGGTCCGGCCAGGGACAGATTCCACAGCAGCCAGGCCCGCTCGTAGACGTCGAAGGGGGCCATCGGGGGAATGCCACCCCGTTTGACCGTATCGCGAAGATACTGCAACGCCCGGGCATCTTCACGCCGCACGTGCAGCACAAAATAGGCGGTCGCCGCCGGGCTGTAGGCGACGGACCCATTGGTTTCGGTCAGGTTGTCGATGTCGAGCAGGTGCACACCATCGGGACCGGCCATCTCGGCGGAGAAGGCGGCGCTCACGTAGCGGTTGACCATGCCGCCGGGGAGTCGGGCAATCTTCGCCGTGCGGTAGCGGGTCAGATCGGCCAGTACACCGTCCGTCCGGGCCTCCCAAATGCCCAGGCTGATCGCTTCGTTCACCAGCGTGGGAGCGATCATCTCAAAGCCGACCGTCGCCCCGGCAGGGTCCTTCAGCAGCCGTTGGGTCGCTTTTTCGAGGGCTGGTTTGGCGCGCCGCCAGCGCAGTTGATCTTGCTCTTGACCGGACTTAGCCAGGGCGGTGATGGCCGCCAGCGTGCAGATCGCCCGATCATGGTAGTAGCGTGGACTGCTGGCACCCCAGCTTCCATCGGGGAGTTGGTGCTCGCGCAGCCATTCCAGCGCGGTTTCCCCACTCGGCTCTCCCAATTCGTTCAGGCGGGCCACCCAGGCGGTATCGTAGGGGGACTGGCTGATATAGCCTGACCCAATTTCATGGAGTAACTGGCAAACAGCATGATGCAAATTCATAGATTTTTGCTCAGTTTCAAGGAGACGCATCGACAAATTGAGACGGCCATTCGACTTGAGGGAGCGGGTACCAGCATCCGCCCCGCCGGACGCCTATGCCACATGTTTTGTCGAGATTAGATTGGTAAAAGGCGCGCATCGCCGCCCATTGCTCAGCACTCATCGACTCGTAATCCGGCTCTGAATCACGGCGGCTGTACAGATGGTCGTAGAGAATAGCCCGCAGTTGAGGCGTGTCAAGGTAGGGTGAGGGGCTGACAGTGAAATACAGATCCTCACTGCCGGTGGCGATCAGCGGCATGTCAAACGCCGAGAACTTGTCGAAGCCAATGAACAGATCGACCGGCGGCACGTATTCGCCATAGTACAACTCGACCAGGGTGCGCTTATCAGGCGTCCGGCCCTGTTCAAGATAGTGGCGCACGGCCAGTTCGCCGGTGGTTTCGACGGCATCGTTTGCGCACACCCCGAAAAAGAGACGATGGCGATCATGGTGCCCGGTCTGGGCGGTCAGCTCGTCGAAGCGGTCGGACAGATCGGCGTAGGGCGTGGGGCCAAAGAACTTCCGGTGATCGCCGTAAAAGCGAACTCGCACGCCGTACTCACGGTAAAAATCCAGCAGGGCCGGATCGTTCGTCAGACCGATCAGCCCATCGACGGCGATGCGCATGTACTCGTCGCCGCGATCCACCAGGTCAGGGCCAAAGACCGGGGTCAGCAGTGTTTCGACGCCGTGATCGAAAAACAGGCGGTAGAGATCGATGTGCCGCCGGGTGGCGATGGCGATGTAGCGGGCCAACGAGGGATCGCTGTCCGCCTGGGCGTGTTCGAGCAAGAACCAGCGCCGCGTGCCGTTGATCGGAAAGACGCACACTTTGGGTCCCTGCGCCCGCACCAGTTGGGCGACCTGGCCGGTCGGCAGCGCGCGAAATGTTTCAAGCTCCATCGCTACTTTCCTCGCCGTGGATTTTTAAGAACAGGAAAGAAAGCCGGAACGCGCGCCTGATAGGCAGCATACGCCGGCAACGTCCGGCTGAGCAGTTGTTCTTCCTGCCGGGCTGCGCGCGAAAAATCCCAAAAGGTATAGCCGATCAGCAGCAGCGACAGCAGCGACGGATTGATCAGGAAGATCCCGATCACGATCATGAAAAAGGAGGTAATGACCGGGTGGCGCACATAGGCATACGGCCCACTGCTGATGACGGCATGTTCCGGCTGCACCTCCACGCGCTCGGCATAATACTGCTTGAGATAGGCCCGCGCCCACCAGTGCACGCCCAGTCCGCCCAGGGCCGTGATCAACCCCGCCGCCTGGATCACGCCGCCCGGCCAGCCCTTGAGCCGCACACTGATCTGGGGCAGCAGGATCGGTTGGGTGAGCAGCAGAATCGCCACCACCAGCAAAAACAGAGTGTAATCCCAACTGCGGCCACTGCCTTCAGCCGTGCGTTCCCGATCATACCGGGCAATGAGGAAAAAATCCGTGATGTAGAAGGCGGCAATAATCATCAAAAGCCCTGCCGATTGATACACCCCGACCAGCATCTCACATCCCTCCCGGTTCGCTGCTGTTTTTCACGATGGAAGCAGACCACAAACGCCAGACCAGCAGCGCGTAGAAGACCACCGCCACGATCATGATCAGCGGGATGTAGATACTGATGTCGGTCCGCACGTACGGGCCTGGATCATCGTCGATCACCGCATCGCCGAGGGCGAGGTAGCTGATGATCTGGGTGACATCCACCAGCGCATAGACGGCGAACAACACGGCCATCCCGATCTTCAGCTTCTTGTTTTCCAGCACCGCCAACAGATAGACGAAGATGGCGATCCCCAGCGACAGCTCCCACACGACCGGCAGCCAGATATACACCGCGGTATACAGCGCGAACGCCAGCTCCAGGCTCCAGGCGGGCACTTCGTAACCCGGACGGCACAGGGGATGGAGCAAACTGCGCAGCGCGACGAGGCCCAGCGGGATCAGCAGCAGGCCGCGCAGCACCAGCGAGAGGCGCAGGACGCTGGTCTTGTTTCCGAACAGGTAGACGACGGTCTGCGTGATCGAGTGGTTATAGCCCAGGTACGGTTCACTCGGGCCGCGCCAGGGATGATCCGCATCGATGCGCGTCAACAGCCGGGCATAATCCTTGTACTGCCCCCAGCCATACTCCGGCCCGATGACCAGGAGCGTCACGCCGCTCACCACCACGTAGACGAGCGCGGCGCCTAACACCAGCTTCACGAAGAAGCGGTAACGCCCCAGCAGCAGCGGCAGCGCCGCCGCAAAAGCCCAGTGCGGCTTCAGGAGCAAAATCACCGACAACCACAGCACGCCCCAGGCTAACTGCTCGAAGATCAGCGCTTCGATCAGGAGCGTCCCGATCAAGGCCATCAGCAGATAGATGTTGAGGTAGGCCATGTCGCTCCAGAACGCCGAGAACACCAGCCAGACCGGCAGCGACCAGGCCAGCATGACGCGCGCCCGATCCATGCCCAGCCGCTGAAACAGGCGATCCCACCGGGCATACAGCAGCGCGTAGAACACGACGTGCAGCGCGGTCATGATCAGGGCGACGGCGACGTCGGGCAGCCACAAGCAGGGCATGAAAAGCAGCGCATAAGTGGGAGAATACTGGTAAAACTCCATCTTTTCGAGCGGCAGCGACGGATACAAATCGTGGCTATGGCGGAGGTCGCGGGCCGCCTGGAGATAAACTTTAAGATCGTCCGGTATATAACCAGGATCGGCATTGATGGCTACCTGGACCAACAAACGCAGGATCGCGAAAATCCCTACGGCGATCAGCAGGCGCCGGAAAGTCCTGGAATCCTTCCAGACCTGGCGCAGGATGGTCGTGTCGTAAACATGCCCGAATGTAGCGAACACCTGTCGTCTCCATCGTGGTGTACGAAAAATGAAATACTAGCTAATTCAACCACTGGACAAGCTGGCGAAAGACCCTTTGATGCGCGGCGAGCGCGAGATAATTGTCGTGCTGCGGCTCGAATCCTAAGCGCCGCTTGAGATCATACGCCCCGCTGCCACCGTACAGATGGCGCGCTCCCGCTTCAATCGCCGCCCGGATCGCGGCATACACCAGTTGGAAGTAGGCGAACCGCACCTCATAATCCAGCCCCAGCAGGGTCAGACCATAGGTATCACCATCTCCCAACAGCAAGCCACAGCCCACCAGGCGGTCCCCTATCTCAGCCGTGATCCAGGCGGCTGGCACCCGGTGTGCGTTCTCCAGAATCGCCCTGGCGTAGGGCTTGGCGGCGGCGCCGTGCTGCCGTTCGACCTTGTGCATCAACGGCAGAGCGTCCGCAAGACGGGTCACGTTGGATTGTACCCGGATTTCAATTTCCGCGTCTTGGGCCCGGTTGAAATGTCGCCGATAGTCCTTGCGCATCGACGCCGAAAGCTGGCCGAGATAGCTCTCAAAATCGAGCCACGGAATATCCAGGCACATGCCCGGATCGGCCACGCTGAACACTTCAAACCCGGACGGCCAGCGCAGCGTGTCATCGCGCGGGTCCACGTAATCGAACAGCGCGAACGAGGCGTGCTGTTCCCGGCCCACCGCCAGCGCGGCCTGTCCGATCAGCGCCAACGCTTCCTCGCGCCGCGGAGGGGGCGGGAGGATCAGCCCCCCATAGTCGATGACCGGAGCGCGGCAGATCAACAGCGGCCAACGGCGCAGCATTCCCCCCAGGACGGCGCGCGCCGGGGCAGGGACCGGCAGCGTCTCCTGCCGTGACAGCCAAAAGGTCGCACGGGCCACCGGTTCACCCGCGTGCGACAGCACAATATAGACGGGCGTCATCCCCGTGAGCACCGCTTCACCAAACTGGTACCACCGGTAGCTGGCAAACGGCTGGCCCTGGGCCAGGCGATCCCAGGCTTCCTGGCCGACCTGGGTCACGCTGGAGAATGTCTGGAGGTCAAAGGTTGGTGTCATGGTTCAATGCAACAGAACGAAACTCGACCAGCCGGGCCGTGTCGGAAACCAGTCAGTATGATGATGAATTCCGGTAGCCGTCTTTTTCATTGTATAATAACCGTTTATCAACGCAATAGTCCGAACAGCATAGACCTCCCTGCCAAATTGCCCCGGCTAAATTCGCCGAATCGTCTATAATCTCGAATATGAGACTCAAGCTAATCGTCACCCTGGGTTATCTGTTCGCGGGGATCATCTCCCCAGTAGGCGTGCCACCGGCGGCGGCTCAAGGCGACAGCAGCCTGCCCACACCCCATTTAGGCTACGGGATTCACGTCGCGCCCAACACCAACGTCAGTCCGGCGCTGGTCGATCAACTGCGCATGGACTGGGTGAAACTCTACGAGGTTGGGCAGATCGGCGCATTCCCTAACAAGCACATCCTGTTCCGGATGGATTTGCCCTGGCCGTCGAACTGGGAAGCCTTTCGCATCAGCGTGCGCCAGCGCGCCGCCGAACTGGGGGCGCTGGGCGTGGATGCCATCGAGGTCCATAACGAGCCTAACCTGGCGAACGAGTGGCCGCATGGCCCGAATGCCTGGGAATACACGCAGATGCTGCGCGTCGCGTACACTCAGATCAAGGCCGTCAACCCGGATATTATCGTGGTCTCCGGCGGACTGGCGCCCACCATCACGACGGCGGATCAGCAGGCCATCAGCGACATCGACTATGCTGCCGAAATGCTCGACAATGGCGCCGCCCAGTGGTTCGACGTTTTTGGCTACCATCCTTACGGCTACAACCAGCCCCCCGAAACCGAACCCAGCTACGATACGCTGAACTTCCGGCGGGTGGAACTGATCCGCAAGCTGTTCGAGGATCGCGGCATCTACGACAAACAGATCTGGATGACCGAATTCGGCTGGCTGCGCGATCCCGCCGAAGACGGCGTCTCCTGCTCGGACAGCGATCCCAATTTCGCCGGATTCGCCTGGCTGCGCGTCTCCGGCCAGACCCAGGCCGATTATACGGTGCGCGCGTTCGATTGGGCCGACCGTTACTGGCCCTGGGCGGGACCGATGTTCCTGTGGAATTTGAACTGGTCGCTCTTTCCGACCGGCATGACGCCGCTGTGCAGCCACATGCGCTGGTTCAGCGTCTTGCGCAGCAACGGATCGACCCTGCCGGTCTTCGAGCGCGTGGCCAACATGGTGCGCCGGACCAGCGATTATCTGCCCCACCTGACGATCTACGCGCCCAACATGACCGTCGAAGCGAACCAGTCCTGTCCCAGCTCGGTCATGGTGGGCGAATTCAAAGTGCTCAACACCGGCTATCCCGGCCATTTTTCCGCGCAGGTGAGCGCCGCCTCCCCGCCCGACGGTCCCCCGATTGAGATCTATCCCCAGGACGTCACCAACGGCGATACCGTGCAGGTGTTTGCCGACACGAAGAACCTGCTGCCCGGGATGCACGTCATTTACATCAACGTCACGGCGACGATCAACGATCAGATGGTCGCCGAGATGATCCAGGGCTACATCGTCGTCTCGGAGGGACAGGGCGGCTGCTAGATGATCCATTCGCGCTGGAGAAAAATCTTCCGGGAAGTCGTGGCCCGCAAGACCCGCACGCTGCTCGTCGCCGCCAGTGTGTTCATCGGCGTGATGGGCGTGGTGACCATGTTTTCCATGAGCGAGATCGTGATCGGCACGCTGGAAAGCTCGATCCACCAGGACCAGCTCGCCATGATCCGCGCCTACATCACGCTGAAAGAAAACGGGAATGCGCTGGACACGACCTACCTGGACACGTTGAGCGCCCTGCCGGAAGTGGATCGCGTGCAGGCGATGTCGATCTACCCGGTGTACTGGAAGCTCCCCGGCGCTGAGAACTTCGACGAAGCGCACATTTTCGCTTACTCGACGCCGCTGGATCAGATGAAGCTCGAGCCGGTCGAACTGGTGAAGGGCCGCTGGCCCACCGCCGGCCAACGCGAGATCGTGATCGAACGGCGCTTCGCTTCCGCGCACGGGATCGCCGTCGATGATCCGCTGGTGCTGCGCATTTTGAGCGGCGGCGCGGCCCACGAAGAAACCTGGACGGTGGTCGGGACCGTCTTCCAGCCGTACGGTTATCCGATCCTGCCGGGCGCCCCGGCGCAGATCCCGGCGGACAGCATGATCTTCGCGACCGAACCGGATGTCCAGACGATCACCGGGCTGCTGGGCTTCAGCATCCTCCAGGCGCGTTACGTCGATTATCCCAGCGCCGAAGCGCAGTCCAGCGCCTTCGAGACGGCGATTGTCGAGCACACCCCGTACATTCCCTCGATCCGGCTGATCGAGGACCCCGCCAAGAACTACCTGATCGAGCGGTCGCGCGTGATGAGCAGCGTGCTCTCGCTGCTGGCGGTCGTCGCGCTGGCGTCGTCGGGCTTCCTGGTGCTCAACGTGATCACGACCGTGATCCTCGAACAGCGCCGCCAGATCGGCATCCTGAAATCCATCGGCGCCACGCTGCCGGACACGTTCCTGATGTACGCCGGGATCGCGCTGGTGTACGGGCTGATCGGCGTCGTGCCCGGTGTGCTGCTGGGCGTGCCGGTCGGTTACCTGGCCTCGGCCCAGGTGACCCCGCAGTTCAACATCCTGTTGGGCGGCTTCACCATCGCCTGGCACGCCGTGCTGATCGGGGCGCTGCTGGGCGTGCTGATGCCTGTGCTGGCTGCGGCCCCGCCGATCCTCTCCGGTATCCGGGTGACCATCCTCGAAGCGATCACCGACATGGGCATCCACGCCACCTATGGGCACGGCCTCATGGTCCGGCTGATCGATCTGTTCCCCCTGCCCATCAGTCTCCGGCAAGCGCTGCGCAACGTGAGCCAGAAAAAAGCGCGGCTGGCCCTGACCATCGTCGCCCTGGCGCTGGCGGCGGGCGCGTTCATGGGCGTGTATGCGGCGTTTTCGTCCTTCAACACCATCCTGGACAGCGTGATGAGCCAGATCGGTATTCAAATCACCGTTGGGCCGGGCGATAAGAACCAGGTCGAGACCGTCCGAGAACTGATCCAGAATAATGTCAACGGCTTGAAAGCCATTGAGCCGGGCCTCTCGCTGGCGATTGACATCGAAGGCTACACCCAGCATCCGGTGGGTCCCGGTCCGGCCTTCATGATCGCCTCCGGCCTCAACCCAGCCAACCCGGAGGTCGTCAAATTCAAGCTGCGTGCCGGGACGGCGTGGCAGAACGATCCCCAGCGGCACGGGGTTGTGATCTCGGCGCCCATCGCGGACGGCCTGCGGCGCGGCGTGGGGGACTCGATCACGATCCACGCGGGGGGCAAAGCCGCCAACTTCGAGATCATCGGGGTGGCGGATTACCTGTACGAAACGGTGTGGATGCGCTGGGACGATCTCGCCCAACTGGCCGGGCTGACCAAAGGAGCGCCGACTCCCAACCGCTACCTGACGATGGTCCAGGTGGAGGGCGAAACAACCGCCGCGCTGGGCGTGGACGAACAGGCACAGCCGGTGCTGCCGTTCACCGACGGGGGATTCTACGCGGCGGGCCAGCCAGGCGTGCTGGTCAGCACGGCGCTGGCCGAACGGCGCGGCTATCGCGTCGGAGAGAGGCTGACGCTGACGGCGGGGTCGAATACCCTGGAAGCACCGGTGACGGGTATTTTCACCATCCCGGAACAGTTCGCCTCATCCGTCCCGACGCAGGACGTGATCGCGCTGGACTGGCAGGCATTGGCGGCTCTCGAAGGCCGGTCGCTCACGGGTGAGCCGGTCCCCGGCGGACTCCAGATCGTGATGGATCAGCCAGACCCGACGGCGCAGCAGGTCGCCGACAAAATCGACGAGATCAACGATCTGCTGCTCGCGCATGGGATCAACGCCAACTACACCAACTGGGTGAGCAGCATCGAAGGGATCACCGAGATGATCCGCACCGCCCAACTGGTGCTCAATATCGCGTCGTTGATGATCGCCGCCGTCGGGGCGATTGGCCTGCTGTCGTCGCTGTCGATGAGCGTTTTTGAGCGCCAGAAAGAGATCGGCGTGATGCGCTCGGTCGGCGGAACGTCGGGCACCATCGCGTTTCAATTCCTGGTCGAAGGGTTGATCGTGGGGGTGATCGCCTGGGCGCTGGGCGCTCCTATCAGTTACGCCCTGGACCGGAACCTGATCACGCAGTTCAATTTTCAGCACGCCGCCGAGGCGCAGTACCCGCCGCTGACGCTGGCCCTGGGACTGGGCAGTACGCTGATCATCGCGGCCAGCGCCAGCCTGTGGCCCGCGCTGGTGGCCGCGCGTAAGACCGTGTCGGATATTCTGCGCTACCAATGAAGCAAGGTATACTCCACAGGAACCTGAGTTATCCCATTGGACCATACCATGAGCGACATTTTTCTGAGCTACAGCCACCAGGACGCCGACTTTATGAAACGGCTGCGCGATTATCTGCGCGCGAATGGCTTCGAAGTCTGGATCGACGAAAACCTGGAACCGGGGTCTGAAGCGTGGACCTTCGAAGTCCAGCAGGCGCTCGGCCAGGCGCAGTGTGTCACCGTGATCCTGTCGCCCGACGCCGCCCGCTCGATCTGGGTCGAGCGCGAGTTGGCGCTGGCTCAGGCGTTGGCGCTGCCGATCTTCCCGATCCTGCTGCGCGGCGACGAACGCACCTCCGTCCCCCTGCGGCTGATCAGCCACCAGCGCATCGACGCCACGGCCAACCAGGGGCAGGCACTGGCCGCCCTGGCGGAGGCGATTTTTCGCCAGAAGGCCGCGACGATACACCAGAGTCCCGCGGCGACGGTCATGGAATCGGAACTGAAAAAGACCGATCCGGCCCCGGCAGCGAAAGCGGCTCAGTCTGATCTGACGCGGGTGGTCGCCAAAGTGGGGCAGGCCGACTTCCGCACCATCGGCGAAGCGATCCAACGCTCGCCGGAAGGCGCGCAAATCCTGGTCAGACCGGGGTTATACCGCGAAAGCCTGGTGCTGGACCGGCCCGTCGAGATCGTCGGCGATGGGCCGCTGGCGGATATCGTCGTCGAAACGGCGAACCAGGGCTGCGTGATGATGCAGACGGATTACGCCGAGGTGCGGGGGCTGACGCTGCGCAAACGCAAAGGCACCCAGGGCGACGATTATTTCGCGGTGGACATCCGCCAGGGGCGGCTGGTGCTCGAAAACTGTGACATCACCTCCGACGCGCTGGCCTGTATCGCCATCTACGGGGCGACCACCGATCCGGTGATCCGCCACTGCCGGATACACGACGGCAAAGCGGGCGGCGTTTTTCTCTACAGCAACAGCCAGGCCACGCTCGACGATTGTGACATTTCCGGCAACGGCCTGTCCGCCATCGAGATCAAAGATGGCAGCGCCCCGACCATCCAACGCTGCCGGGTGCACGATGGCAAGCAGGGCGGGATTTATTTCCAGGAGAATGGACGGGGGCGGGTGATCGACTGCGACATCTACGGGAATACCCTGGCCGGACTGGAGATTCAGACCGGGAGCAATCCCACCATCGAGCACTGCCGCATTTACGGCGGCAAAGCGGGCGGCGTCTTCGTCTGGCAAGACGGCCAGGGTCTCATCAATGACTGCAACATTTACGAGAACGAACTGGCCGGGATCGAGATCAAAGCCGGGGGCGCCCCCACGATCAACCGGTGCACGATCCACCACGGCAAAACCGGCGGACTGTTCGTCTGGCAGGGCGGCCTGGGCGTGCTGACGGACTGCGACATCTCCGCCAATACGCTGGCGGGCGTCCAGATCAGCGAGGCAGGCCATCCGACGCTGCGTCACTGCCGGATCGGCGAGGGCAAGGCGGGCGGCGTGTTCATCTACGAAAAGGGCCTGGGGACGCTGGAAGACTGCGACATCGCCCGGAACGCGCTGGCGGGCATGGAGATCAAGCAGGGCAGCAACCCGCTGGTGCAGCGCTGCCAGATTCACGGCGGGCAGACCGGCGGCGTCTTCATCTGGGAGCAAGGGCTGGGAACCTTCGTAGACTGCGACATCTACGAGAACGCCTACTCCGGGATCGAAGTGCGGACCGGCGGGCACCCGACCGTACGTGACAGCCGCATCAGCCGCAACACTTTCCAGGCGATCTACGTGCACGACCAGGGAGCCGCCACCGTCGAGAACTGCGACCTGACCGGCAACACGGCAGGGGCCTGGTTCGTCGAGGATGGCAGCCAGGTCGTCAAGCGGAATAATCAGGAATAGTCGCTAGAGCGGCTGTCTTAACCCCACCCCCAGCCCCTCCCCAGGCAAGCTGGAGACGGGCGCAAGCTTTTTTTCTCCGCGCAGCGGGGACAAGGGGGTTGGGGGGGAAGGGTTACGCTCTAGCCGATTTCGCCGCTCAGATAGGCGCGCGTGCGCGCTTCGAGCGGGTGATCGAACAACTGCGAGACCGGCCCCTGCTCCACCAGTTCGCCCATCCACAGGAAAATCACGTGGTCGGCCAGACGGCGCGCTTGCAGCAGGTCGTGCGTCACCATGACGATGGTGTAATTCGTCTTGAGCATCGTCAGCAGGCGCTCAATCGCCCGCGAGGAGATCGGATCGAGCGCGGAGGTCGATTCGTCACACAGCAGAATCTCCGGCTTGACCGCCAGCGCGCGGGCCAGGCACAACCGCTGCTGCTGCCCGACCGACAAGCGGGCCGCCGGTGACTTCAGGCGATCTTTTACCTCGTCCCACAACTCGACTGCTTCCAAATAAGTCCGCACCACGTCGTCCATCTTGCCCTGCTTCAGGCCGTGAATGCGGGGACCGTAGGCCACGTTGTCATAGATCGACATCGGCAGGGGGAAGGGCTTCTGGGCGAGCAGGCCGACGCGCGCCCGCACCTGCGTCACGTCCACGCCGGGCGCGTAAATGTCCTCGCCTTCGAGCAGCACCTGGCCGCTGATGCGCGTATTGGGCTTCAACTCGATCAGGCGGTTCATGCACTTGAGCATGGTGGTTTTGCCGCAGCCGGACGGGCCGATGATGGCCGTAATCTGGTGGCGCGGAATATCAGCCGTCACCCCTTTGAGCCGGTGTTCGTTGCCTTCGTACCAGACATTCAGATCGCGGACGGCCAGGGGAGCGGTGGTTTGAGCATTCATCTGCAATTACCTTCAAACGTCGGAAGTTATCGAATAACGTGCCGGCCCAGGCGGTGCATGGACAGGCGGGCCAGCAGGCTGATCACCAGGATCAGCACCGTCAAGACCAGGGCGGAGGCGTAGGCTCGCGCCTGCACGGTCTCGAACGGCGAACTTAACTGGAAGAAGATCGCGAGGGGGAGCGAGGCTGTGGGCCGTGTGAGCGACGTCGGCATGGCGTCCGTATACCCGGCGGTGAACAACACGGCTGCCGCGTCGCCAATGCCCCGGCCAAAACCAAGCAGCATGGCGGTCATCAGGCCGGGCAGCGTCTGCCGCAGCAGGATACGGGTCAGTTCCAGGCGGGTGGTCCCCAGCGCATAGGTGGATTCGGTCAGCTCCGAAGGCACCAGGCGCACCACCTCGTCCATCGCGCGCACCAGGATCGGCAGCTCGACCAGCGCCAGTGTGATCATCCCGGCCAGCAGCGAGGCTCGCATCCCCAGGTAAAGCATCAGCATGAAAGCGAACGCGCCGTAGACGATGCTCGGAATGCCCCACAACACGTCGAACACCAGCCGGACCCAGTTGGCCAGCCGGGAACGCCCCAGATAAGCGTGCAGATAGAACACGACCGGCAGTCCCGCCGCCAGGGCCATGATCGTCGCGCCCGCGGCCAGGTACAGCGAACCGAGAATCGCATTCAGAATGCCACCCTCGTCGCCGCCGAGATAATAGCCGCCCTGTGAGGGCTGGGTGATCATCTTCCAACTGAGCGCGCCGATCCCTTTGCGCACGACGGTATACACGATCAGGCCCAGGATCGCCAGGGCCAGGAACAACGAAAAGCGCATCAGCGCCTTAAAAAAACGTTCTTCGAGATGGCGGCGTTGCAGACGGTTCATACGACACTCCCCCGGCTGTTCAGCCGGGACAGCGCCAGGCGGGCCGCCACGTTGAACAGCAGCACGACCGCCAGCAGCATCAACGAGGCGGCCATCAACGCCGCGTCGTACATCGGGATCGACATCATCTCGCCGTAGTTATTGGCGATCAGCGCGGGCAAGGTATACGTCGCGTCAAATAGCGAGTGCGGAACCTGGGTGACATTGCCGACCACCATCAGCACGGCCAGCGTCTCGCCAAACGCGCGGGAGAATCCCAGGACCACGGCGGCGATGATGCCCGGCAGCGCCTTACGCACGACGACCAGCTTGGTCGTTTCCCACTCGGTCGCGCCCAGCGCCAGCGACGCTTCGCGCATCCCCTGGGGAACGCTGCGCAGCACTTCATCGGCGACGGAAACGATGATAGGGAAGACCATGATCGCCAGCACAAAGCCCGCCGCCAGCAGCCCGTAGCCGGTGGGGTTATCGTTGGCAAAAAACGGGATCGTCCGGCCCAGCGTGCGATCCGACCAGGGGCCGAGCGTATCGCGCACCAGCGGCACCACGAACAACACGCCCCACAGCCCATAGATCACCGACGGGATGCTCGCCAGCAGGTCCAGGAGCGGCTTGAGCACCGCCCGCGCGCGGGTATATTCCGCCAGGTAGATCGCGCTGAACAACGCCGCCGGGACCGCCATGAGCATCGCGATCAGCGTCACGGCGGCACTGCCCATAATGAAGGAGCCAAAACCAAACTCGCCTGACGTGGGGCGCCAGGTTTCAGAGAGAAGTAGAGCATCCGGCGTGCGCGAGGACAGGATCGGCCAGGCCCGCACGACGAGCACCGATCCCACCACGAGGACCAGGGCGCAGGCCGCCAGTGTGATCAGCCCCATGCCGCGGCTCGCCAGCCGATCCAGCCAGAGACGCCGCATCCGGCTGTGCTGCCGGACGGCGCGCTGCTGAGCAGAGGTTTTGTCGATCAGGATGCTTGGTTGTGCCACTGCCATACTCAATTTCTCTCTTCTAGCGATAACAGGGAGGACCTGACCGGTCCTCCCTGCGGTTCGGTTTTACTTGGTGCCCAATTTGTCGATACTGGCCTGGATGACGTCGTCTGTCAGGTGCACATACCCTGCGCTGTCGATCAGGCTCTGGCCGTCGGTGAGCACCCACTTCAGGAATTCGGCCACGGCGGCGTTGGGCTGACCCTTCGTCACCAGGTACAGCGGGCGAGCGGGGGGTGACGGGTAGCGCCCGTCGGTGATAGCCGCCGTCAACAATTTCACGTCGCCATAGAAGTTCTCGTCGTCGGTGATCTGCCCATCGCCGTTCAGATCGAGCGGGATAATGCGCAGCCCATCCACCGGCTGGCCGGTCTTCAGATCGTAGGCAAACCCGATGTTGTTGAAGCCAATACCCAGATCGTCTTTGCGCACCGCTTCAGCCAGCCCGGAATCACCCTGCACGGCGATCCCTTTCAGATCTTCCTGCGCCGTGCCGCCCAGATATTTCGCCCAGACTTCAGCGGCTCCTGCCGCGTCCGCGCGGGTGTAGACGTGAATTTCCGACGCGTCGTCCGTGCCAGCCAGCGCCCCCCAGGTGACCGTTTCGGTGGTCAACCAGATCTTCGCGCCGCTTTCGGAGGTCAAGCCTTTGGCGAGCACGGCGTCCAACACCGGGTTTTTCGCGCTGATGGTCGCCACGACTGCATCCTTGACCACCCCAAATCCGACCGCGCCCTGATCGGTTTCTTCCTGGCGCACTTCGCGGGACACCATCGCCACATCAACCGCCCCGGCCAACACGTCGGTCATGCCCTTACCGGCACCGCCCGCCGAGATGTCGAACTGGACGTCGGAATGCAGCTTGTGGTACTCATCGGCCCACACCTGGACCATCGGATAGAGCGCGAACGCCCCGGAGACGGTGATGGTGGTCTTGGGCGTCTTTTTGTCGTCCTTGCCACAGGCCGCCAGCGCAGGCACGAGGATCAGAAAAATCAAGAGCAACCGGGAAAACTTACGAATGGTAGTCATAGCTTCCTCTCTGGGAACGCGTGCAACTCAACACGATCACTACTCTGTGATTGGCTTGATCACCAATACCGGTTGTTGGTGATCCGGCGACTGGCGCTCGATCTGGTTCAGCACCCGCTGGACCACATCGCCATGCGCTTCAGCAGCAATCGTGATCAGGTCATAGTGGCCGACTTCGACTTCAGCGGCAATCTGTTCTTCCAACACCCCCTGGCGCAGGCTGAGCGTGCCCTGGATGCCCGCTTCGGTCAGGCGGCGCGCACAGGTCGCGATGTGCTCACCGGGACCACTGTCCGCCGTCAGGAGAGCGGCCAGCCCGTGCGGCATTCGAGGACTGCGCGACGACCGGCGACCGGCGACGGCGGTAGGCGCTACGGTGAGGAGCGTCACCATCGCCTGGTTGGCCTTCGCCAGCGGGATTACCCAATCCAATACGCTCTCGTCGGGGGAATGTCCGCGCAGCACCAACAGGATGTGATGCAGAACCAGCCCGGCACCCCGCACTAACAACACCGGGGTCGAGGATGAACGCAGCAGGTGGGACAACGCGTCACCCTGCGGCGCGTCGATCACCGTCAGGCTGTACTGTCCCTCACGGGCCACCGTCAAGACGGTGTCCACCGCGCTCTGGCTGGCATCCAGGTAGGTCGTTTCCGCCCCCAACGCGTGCGCCACCAGGTGGGTGATCTCCGCCACCAGGGACCCGCCCCACCCTAAGACGTGCTGTGTCTCTCCATCCAAGTTCTCGGACCATATCAGGTCAAGAGACGCCCGGATCTCGCGCGCCGATCCCTGGACCGGCACCATCGTCCCGCCGAGGACCGCCTGCAAGACCGTGACGGCGGCCTGGTTGTCGGGATGGGCCATCACCAGCGTCAACTGGTCGTCGTCCCGTGCCAGCGGCAGCGCCAGGTAGTAGTACGCTAACCGGCGCGGCAGTTGACGGGCAAGCCCGGGATCGACCGTCACCCGGCTGAGAGAAAGGAAAGGATAATCGCTCATCTTGGGTTACTCGGAGCGTAGTGTACCAGCCGGAGGTAACAGGGCAAGGTACAAGGCGGTGACAATCTGGTGACAATTTTCACCGCTGGTGCGGCGGTTATTCGGACGAGGGCCGGTGCACCAGGGCGTAGCCTACACCGGGAACGGTTTCGAGATAGGGCAGCGAGGTCGGATCGGGTTCGAGCTTGGCGCGCAGCCGGTGCACCAACTGCTTGAGCATAGTGCGGTCACCCCCGGCAGGGCCCCATACCTGGGCGATCAACGTGTCGGCGGGCAGCACGTGGCCCACATTCAACATAAGCACTTCCATCAAACGGCACTCCAGCGGCGTAAGCTGCGTGAGCAGTTCGCCCGAGCGATACAGTTCGCGGCGTGAGGAATCGAGCGTCAGATCACCCGCCGACAGCGGCCCAGCGGTCGGCGTCACCCCGGTGCGACGCAGCACCGCCTGGGCGCGGGCGACCAGTTGGCGTGGGCTAAAGGGCTTGGTGATGTAATCGTCCGCGCCCATCTCCAGGCCGCGCACCACGTCGTCATCCTCGCCGCGCACGCTCAAGATGATGATCGGCGTGTTGGACTGCTCGCGAATCCGCTGGCAGACCGTCAGGCCATCGAGTTTCGGCAGATTCAGATCCAGGATGATCAGGTCGGGCGACTCCGCCTGCCACGCTTCCAGGGCCGCCAGCCCATCGTGAGCCGTCCCCACCTGGAATCCGGCCCGCCGGAGGGTAAAGGACAGCACGTCGGCCAATACCAGGTCATCATCGACGATCAGTGCTTTCATTGACTGGCCTCCAAAGGCAGCGTAAACCAGAACACCGAGCCGCCACCCGCCCGCTCGTCCACCCCCACGGTGCCCCGATGTTCTTCGACAATCGCTTTCACGACCGACAACCCCAGCCCCATCCCGGCCTGCTCCGCATCCGGCGCATTCAGGCGCACGAAACGGCTGAACAGCGTTTCGCGCTCGGTTGGAGGAACCCCCGGCCCGCGATCGGCGATGGTGATGCGCAGCCGATCCTCGATCCGTTCCAGGGCCAGATCAATCGGACTGGCGAGCGGGCTGTATTTGCTCGCATTCGAGAGCAGGTTGAGCATGACCTGGGTCAGGCGCGTCGGGTCGGCGAACACGAGGGGAAGTTGGAGCGGCTCGATCAGTGTGACGGTTTGTTTGCGGCGGTCGAGCAGCGGCTGCATCATCCGGATCGCGTCGGACAGGACCTGGTTCACTTCCACCGCGCGGCGGTGAATCGTGAAGCGCCCGGCTTCGATGTTAACGCTCTCCAGCAGGTTGTCCACCAAAGCCTTCAGGCCCGAAGCGCTCAAGTGAATCGAATTCAGCAGCTCGTCGATCTCGGCAGGAGAAAGGTAGCCGATCTCGTCCATCAACAGCTCAATCGACGCGTTCAGCCCCGACAGCGGCGTGCGGAACTCGTGCGAGATGTGAGCCAGAAAATAGGAATGCAGGCTGCGCCCCGTTTCTTCATCGGTCACATCGCGCAGCACGATCACCCGCCCGGTTTTCTGGGGCCCACCCCAACGGGCACCGCTCACGGCCAGGGTTTTACCCTGGGTGGTCAGGTGCAGCGGGCGCGTGCTCTCGAACACCGTGTTCAAGCGCGCCCGGTCGTGATCCGACAGGCGCAGGACAGCGTCCAGAGTCCGCCCCCGCGCATCCTGGTCGCTCCAACCGGTGAGGCGGGCCGCTCCCTGGTTGAAAAACGTGATCCGCCCCAGCGCGTCGAACGCGATCACCCCTTCGGGAATGGTCTGGAGCAGTTCCTCGGCCCAGGTGGGCAGCGCCCCGGCCCGGCGGCGCTGCGACCACCAACGTCCTAATCGCCGCATGATAACCGGCCCACCTCTCCAACCTTCATTGCAGCGCCGACTCAGGCGTTGGCCCGGCTAACGACCCCAGATCTAGACGCTGGATGCTCACCACCCCTGGCCATTGGCGAATCAGATCCAGGTTGGACGCATCGACCTCGATCAGGATGCCGTTGAGGGTCTGCTGCACGCGGTCGAGGATCACCGCCTGAACTGCCGGGCCGGTCAGATAGGGCAGCAGCGCCTGTTGCGCCGCCTCGATCCGCACCGCCTGCGCCTGCACGAAACGCTGCGCCGTCGCCTCTGAGAGTCCCAACACGTCTCTGGCGATCACGTAAGCCCGGATCGCGGGCGGATCGCTCAATTCGACGAGGACCTGAATCGTCCCGGTGGGAGTCAGGGTAACGGCCCCCAAAGACTGGGCCAGCGTACTGCCGCTCACGAGGAGCATGATAACAGCCAACGCGCCGATACCCACCAGCCGCCACATGAT
>CAYRWY010000026.1:6089-27069 GCA_964427955.1 uncultured Anaerolineaceae bacterium | reverse complement strand
CTCGATTCGGACAAGTTATGCTTCAAAAGGAGGACATTTTATGCTCAAAGTTACAGTCGTCACCCGATCAGGCCCCGATCATAGATCAGGATCATGCCCACGATGTAGCCCAGGGCGATGAGCAACGAATCGATCTCCACGACCAACCAGCGGTCTTCACGGGGGACGACGTTGCGAAACAGATTGCCGAGCAAGGCGACGTGGGTCAGCAGCAGCGCAATGATGCCTGCCAACAGCATGTCAGACGACACCGCCTTTAAGAAGCGCCCGTCGGTGTAAAAAAAATCTGTGATGCCGAGCGTAAAGACGTTGAAGGTGTTGCTGCCAAAGAGGTTACCCGCGGCCATCTCATACGCGCCCATCCGCGCCGCGGCAATCGAGGTCACGACTTCAGGCAGGGACGTGATGATCGCCACCAGTGTTATCCCCACAAACCCGGTGCTCAGTCCCGTTTCTTCGGCAATGCGGATCGAGCTGCGCACCATGAGCGGGGTGATGGCGACCAGCACCAGGGTCGCCAGCCCGAACGCCACCAGCGCACGGCGCAGGCTGGGGACATCGTCGGGCAGCGGGGCAGGATCGGTCGATGCGCCCTGGTCGGCGGATGGACTGCTAAACAGGAGCCGTGTCACCGCCACGTATCCGGCGATCAGGATCAGGCTGTCTGCTCCCACCCACCCGATCTGGGCGTCGATCTGCGCCACGATAAAAAACATCGCCAATCCGGTGATGGCGACGGCCAGCCCGGCATTGAGCGCGAAGGTGATCCCCAACCGGCGCAGAAAGTGCGCGCGCCAGTAGAAAATATCCAGCACTGCCAGCAGGAACATGTTGAACATGTTGCTGCCGAAGATGTTGCCGACGGTAAGGTTGGGGGCACCCTGGTCGATAGCGTTGATCGAGGTCAGCAATTCCGGCAGCGAGGTCGCTCCGGCCAGCAGCAGGGTGCCGACGAACATGCCCCCCAGCCGGGTGCGCAGCGCGATCACGTCCCCATACTTGGCCAACTGAGTAGCAGCAGCCACAATGACGGCGGCGCTTGCTATGAACTGGAGCCAGATCATCTAGTGTCCCTGGGTTGGAGTGTCGGACCGTTTTACCGGAACTCCCTTGACGACGGAGAGTTCCCACGACGCCAGGACCCCGGTGTTAGGCCCGTCGAGGTCCCCAACGATCTTCTCGGCAGCTTCCAGGCAGGCCTGGACGACCGTTTCGTCGGGCACGATGGCAAACAGCGTATAGTGTTCCATTTTGACCCGGCTGCTTTCACTGAGCGCCCCAAAGACATAGCGAGCGCCCAGCGGTCGCCTGTGCCGGACCCGGTACAGCCCGGACGATTCAGTGATCGTCACTCCCGTCACGCCCACCGCCTGCCATCCATCCAGCACGGCTTCGAGATGCTCCGGATCGTCCAGCACCAACATCACCATGTGCATAGTGCCGTTCCTTTCAAGGGGTAAGCTGAGCTAACACCGCTGCAATGCGCGTTTTTTCGTCCAGAGGTTGACCTCGCCGATCCACCGCGCAAACGGCGCCGTCGATACTGCGCGTGCGCACGCGCCCCGGCGCATACACATTGTTCACCAGTTGCGGCGCATCCAGCAGTCCCAGCGTGACCGCGCGCGCCAGGACGGAGGGATCGCTGAAGGGATCAGGAACATCCTGCCCCAGCACGCGGATCGCCTCCAGCAGGCGGTAAGTCTCGGCGATCAACTGCTGCTTACGCTGCTGAATGGCCGGATCGTGCGTCATGTCAGGATTGCCACGCAGCGCGGTATCGACCACTTCCTGAGTCATGCGCGCGCTCTCGATCACTTCGTGGGCATCCGCCGCGTGATCGGCTTCGGTATACCCCACCACGTGGATGATATGCGGGCTGACGGCCATTTGCAGCATCGTGCTTTGCGCCAGGTGGGCCCGCGCCCGCTGCAAATCCACCGGATAGCTGAGCAGTCCGGTCCGGGTCTGCCGCCACACTCTAAAATGTTCGTCGGCGAACGCTTCGCTCAGTTCCAGGATCGCCAGGCAGCGGGCCAGATCCATCGCATTGGAAAGCTGGGGCGGACTCTGGAACATATACGTCAGGATGTAGTCACGGACTCCGCACCGCCTGGCAT
This sequence comes from uncultured Anaerolineaceae bacterium, assembly GCA_964427955.1. Taxonomy (GTDB): domain Bacteria; phylum Chloroflexota; class Anaerolineae; order Aggregatilineales; family Aggregatilineaceae; genus JACRBK01. Next base: position 24,952 of record CAYRWY010000026.1, on the reverse strand, counting down.
TATGGGCATACAGAAAGGCCGACGCGCACACCACCACGTCGGGCGCGTCGCGCATTCCCCAGTGATAGGACTCGTTGCCCTCGACGGGCAGATCGCGTTCGCCGTGCCAGCGCATCAAGTCCTGGTGTTCGCGGATGGACTGTTCCAGCGGTGACGATCCCCGCCCGTCCATCGCGTTGAACCAGAACAGCGACGTCGCACACCAGGCATTGTGAATGGTACGGACCAGCAGATCGGCATAGCGCAGGTGATCGGCGGTGCCCGAATAGGAGCGCATCAGGGGATGATTCCCCCGGCGGCTGGCCTCGTAGAGGCGCTGCAAATCCTCTTCGGTGCGGAAAGGGACTCCGCCCGCCCCTTTGCTCCGAGGGTTTTGCTGCTCAGGGTGAAAGAAGTTTTCCTGGGCATCCTGGTCAGCACCCAGCGAGATCACATCCAGCACGCCCGCTTCGGCCACGCGGGCAATGCCCTCTACGGTCGGATCGATGGTCTGGGCCGGGATGCCAAAATGGTGACGCAGCAGCGGGACGGGAGATTTCCACCGGATACGATCCACGGTGCGCTGAGGCGGTGCCAAATCACTTTGGCCCTGGACTGATTCTCTTCGCAGGACGGCGCGCACCTGATGGGGAGGTTCATCCCCTGAAAACACGGCATCGAAGTAGCCTAACTCGCGGGCTACGGCGGCGACGGGGGGTGTACCTCCGAAGAGAATGCGCTTGTGTCCAAGCATCCCGGCGGCTTCGAGCATTCCCCGCAGATCGGTGAGCAGGGTGCGCGCATTGTCCGGCGTGAGGCGGTAGCTGACGCCGATCACGTCGGGATCGAAAGCCACGATGGCATCCATGAAGGCTTCGAGATCGGTGGCCGGACCGGTGAAGAATGTCTCGTAGCCCTCCTGTTCAGCGATATTCAGAAACCGTGTCACTCCGGCGACGTGCACACAGTCGCCGAGACTGCCGGCCAGAGCTTTGGGGGTCATAGAAGGTTCCTATAAACTGCGGCTGCGCCCAACCAGGGTCGTGACCCGGGCCTCGAAAAAGCGCCGGAAAATGCGATAGTAGTACAGCTCTTCTTTCGTCTGGATGTGGAAGCCGGTCTCTTCGAAAACCTGGCCTGTCTCCGCCGCGAACTGGGTATCGTCGATAAGATCGTTGGCGATCAGTTCAAAGGTCAGGGCTGATCCCGCTCCTTCGGCGAACTTCCGTTTGGTGCGGTAGACAATCTCGGCGGGCAGCAAGTCTTCAAAGGCTTTGCGCAGAATCCACTTTTGGATCGTCGGAAATCCGCTGACTTTTTGAGCGGCGGGCACGGCGAAAGAAAGCTCGACGAACTTCACGTCCAGGAAGGGCACCCGCCCTTCCAGACCATGCGCCATGGTCATACGATCCAGGCGTTGTAAGTTCCGGTTGTGAAGCTCCCCCGTGGTTTCGACCAACTCGCGATGCAGATCGTCGCCCACGCTGAACTGCTTGAGATAATCGTACCCGGCGTAGAGTTCGTCGGCGCCTTCGCCGGACAAGACGACCGTGACGTACTGGCTGGCCAACCGGGCCAGGAAATAGTTCGCCACGGCGCTCCGCACCAGGGCCGGATCAAACGATTCGAGGTAGTAGATCACGTCGGGCAGCACGGCGAGCATTTCCAGGGGCGTGTAGACATATTCATGGTGCTGGGTTTTCAGGTGGCGAGCCGCTTGACGCGCGAATTCCAGGTCGGCGCTGTTCGCCACCCCGACGGCAAAGGAGTGAACGTCCCCTAATTCCTGCCGTACCATCGCCGTGATGATGCTGCTGTCCAGGCCGCCGCTGAGAAATACCCCCAGGGGCACATCCGCCATCAAACGCTTATGAACGGCAGCGTGAAGACACTCGCGAAGGTCGGCTGGGGTCGGAGATGCATCCTGATGCGCCGTTTCGGCAGCCGTGGCCAGGTTGTAGTACGGCACGGCAGTATTCGTGGCGCTGCTGTACCAATGGCCGGGGGGGAATTCTAGAACCTGCTCGACCGCGTTTTGCAGTGCCTTGATCTCCGATGCGAAATACAGGGTTCCGTTTTTCCACCCATAGTACAGCGGCTTGATGCCCAGCGGATCGCGGGCCAGAATCAGTTCATCATCATCCAACAACGCCAAGGCAAACATGCCATCCAGTTGGGAGATACCTTCGATCCCCTCGTGTTCATAAATGGCCAGGATGGCTTCGTTGTCTGATTGCGTCTTGAAGGGATAGGGGTATCTGGCCCGCAAGGCGCGGTGATTGTAGATTTCTCCATTGCACACCAGCCACCGGGTTCCAGTGGGGTCACTCATCGGTTGCTGTCCCCCGTCCAGGTCGACAATGGACAGGCGCGCGTGGCCCAGTGATCCACGCGGCCTCTGTTGAACGGCGCGGCCATCGGGACCGCGATGGGCCATTTTGTCCAGAGCATGATCCAGCTCTGGCCCATAGGAACCGAGAACTCCGGCAATTCCACACATATTCTCCCCCTTACAACCCGGTTGGCTCAACCTCACCGGTCTCGGCCAGGTGAGTGATCTCGGTGACGGACAATCCTTCCAACCCCATGCGTTTGAGGGTGCGTCCCCGGTGACGATAGTCGGTACCATGCATGACGCACGCCAACTGGGTGAGAGCCTCCATCCCGACCACGTCGACGCCAAAGCGGTGTCCGAGTTCCGCAATGGGCACCAGACTGTAAGGCACATCTTCGAAAATGTAGCGGTGCCGCAGCACGCGCGGCGCCTTGATGCCCCGGTAACCTGGATTGGCGTGAATGGCTTCTTGCAGCGTATCGCCGTGCGCCGAGTAGGCTCGCGCCAGCCACTCCTTAGCCGTCTGGGCCCGTATCCCCAGGGCGGTGGCGACCGTCACCCGTTCGCGGTCCAGACGGTCCAGGACGCGGCCAATCGTGGGAGTGACCCCGTCGATATAGAACTCAAAGTCACCGCTCGTGGCCTCAATCCACCCGGCATTCAACAGGGTGAGGGCCGGGTGAAAGATCGCCCCCATGTTGTTGAGGCTGGTGTAGAGCACATTTTTCGCGGCGATGAACTGCGGATAGACCTCTCGCACCATGCTCAGCGCCTCTTGGGTGCGCGTGGCGGGCAGGGCGGCGAGCGGAAGCGTGTTCTTGCGACGAAAGATTTGGGCCTCAGCCGGGCCCATGCTGCGGCTGGCGAAGAGAAACGTCTCGGCTTCGGCAATCGTGACGTCGGCGGTACACCCGGCTTCGAGGAGCACCTGCCGGAATTCGAACGCTCCTCCGGTGCGCCCTGGATTCAAGACGATCACCTGGCCGTCTGTGAGATGCGGCGCGCAGCTCAGGGCGATATCGCGGTGGGCCGAGGCGGGTAAGACCACCATGATGAGTTGGGCGCCGTCGATTGCTTCAGCCATGTCGCTGGTGACACATTTCAGGTATCCAACGTCTTGCCGCCCATCTTCAAAGGTGATCTCGATCCCGCCGCGGACGGCAATGGTTTCCACGTTTTCGTAGGTGCGATTGTACAGGCGAACCGCATAATCACGCACAGCCAGGTCGGCAGCCATAGCTTTACCACCATGACCGGCTCCGATCACACAGATGTCGAGTTCTTTCCCGTAAGTCATGTTGCACCTCATTCCGTACAGGCAGATGCCCTGCCTAGTAAGGATAATAGAATTACCTAATCGGGTTATACCACATGACGGATGGGAAAAGGTGGAAGAACGCCTTAAGCTCGTCTTGTGCAAAAATGGAGATGCGGCAGGGGTTAATTCGATCCGATGAGGGGCGATCAGTCCGTACGGAAGGGGGGCAGTGCCACTGGCAGGGTCAGATAGTTAAACCAGAATGGTTTTGATGCCCGTCGCCGCCTGTAAGGCCGGGCAAAGTTTCTCCTCCAGATATTCCAGGGTGGTGACGTTCTCATCACCCGGACGCCCCAAGATGATGAGGGAGGCGCCGTACTCTTTCGCCGCTTCGATCAGGGCCGGTTCAAGTTCTCCTCGCCGGACCGTGTAATCCGCTTCGACCCCGGCCTGTTCGGCCCGCTCTTGGGCGACCAGCAGCAGAAATTCACCCAGGTGTTTCATCTCGTCGGCCATGGCGGGAACGTAAGGAGCCGTGTAGTGTTCTAAAAAGCGCACATCGGCCACAAAGATGAAGATGAGTTTGGCCCCTCGTTCTTTAGCGATTTCTATCGCCCGACGCTGAGTTTGAAGACTGGCTTCTCCGCCCCGCGTCGCACATAAGATGACGTCCATTTTATCCCCCGAAAACTACAAAGCGGAGTAACAACCATCCACAGCCGACCCCCAGCGTGAGAAACGTTACCGGCAGTCCGACCTGGGCAAAGTGTTTGAACGAAATGGTATACCCGGCGCGTTCGGTGACACCGGCGGTCATCAGGTTGGTTTCACCGCCAACCAGCAGCGCATTTCCTCCAAAGGATGCTCCTACTGCCAGTCCATAATAGAGCACTTTGCTGCTGATGCCTAGATTGCCGGATAGATAATCCACGACGGGCAGCATCGACGCGGTGAGCGGGATGGTGGCTACCAGGAACGACAGCAGGCCGAATCCGAAGACGACCACCAGGACGCCCCTCAAGACGCTGGTCCCGACAATCTCGCCCATAGCACTGGCAATCGCGCCGATGAGTCCCACTTCCTGAATGGCGCCGACCAGCATGAACAGCGCCATGAAAAAGACCAGGGTCGTCCAGTCCACCAGGCTCAACATCTTTTCGACATCGGTCTCGACCCATACCAGCATGACGGTCGCGGAGAGCATGGCTGTCACGGCGGGGACCATGTTCAGCGTATCCCCGGCGGCAAAGGCCAGCAGCGTCACGCCAAAAACGAGGAGTGATTTCCGCAAAACGGTGACGTCTTTGATGGTGGCGTTTTCTGCCAGCTTGGCGTACAGCCGGGGTGAAATGCCTTGATGGCCACGCCTGAACTCTTCACGGTAGTACCAGAGCACAAAACCGGTCATCGCGATCAGCGAGATGAGAACGCCCAACCCCAGGTCGAGCAGAAAGTCATTGAAGGACAGCCCGGCGTGGATGCCGATCAGGATGTTGGACGGTGAGCCGATCAGCGTCCCGGTCCCGCCGATATTGGACGCCAGGATCTCGATGATGAGCAGGGCCGTCGGAGGCAGGCCGGTGGCAATGGCGACTTCGATGGTGATCGGAACCATCAGCAGCATCGTCGTGACATTATCCAGCAGAGAGGACGCCAGGGAGGTGATGATGACCAGCACGATCACGAGGATGATCGGACGACCGCGGCTCCAACGGTAGGACATGAAGGCGAGCCACTGGAACAGGCCGGTCCCCTCGATCACGCTGATCACGATCATCATCCCCAACACCAGGAAGATCACTTCCCAGTTGATGTAGGTCAGCGCCCGTTCAAAATCAAAGATGTAGAGTCCGGGGGTAAACTTGCTGCCCAGAAAGGTCGAAGCGAACACAATGGCGGTGCCAAGCAGGGCCGCGGTAGCATTCGCCATCCGTTCAAAAACGATCAGCAGCAGCACCACTAAAAACGTGCCGGTGGTCACCCAGAAACCGAGGGTGTAATCGTTCTTGAGCTGAACCGCGCCCAGGTTCAAAGACTGCCCATCGATCAAGGTCTGAAGATGCGCCCGGTCCGCGTTCATATTCAGCGTGTAGGTCCAGGTCTTGTAATGATGGGGCTGCGCTTCGATCCGTACCGAGGAGTGGGGCAGACGCGGCAGTTCAACCTCCCACAGCCCATTCTCGAAACTCTGGGTCTCTGCGATGGGGTGTTCTTCGTTGTCGATGTAGACCGCGACGGTCGCTTCCGTGACGGGCTGTTTCAGCTCGTTGAGCAGAAACCCCACGATTGCGGGGGAATTGTCATCCTGCCCGCCGGCGGGTTGAGGTTTCGGAAGCCACATCCAAATCGCGACGACCAGACACGTCAGGGCAGTCCCATACCGCAAGACCCAGGCACGCATCGACCCTCCTTAAAGTGAGGCCCGCCCTAACAGGGCGATCAATTCCTTTTCGGTTTCGGGGGCGGCGACAATCGTCAGCCGGTCGCCCGCGCGCAGCTCGGTTTCTCCGTGCGGTACGACCAGGCGATCTCCTCGTCGAACCGCGGCAATGACCGACTCGAGGGGCCACGCGACTTCGTGAATGTGTTTGCGCACTACCGGGGCATCAGCGGCTACCGGCATTTCGAATACATGAGCACCGGTCAGCGTGTGTAAACGGATCTGCTCGGCCAGTTGTTGTTCTTTGCGTTTGCGGGCAATCGCCATGTTGTAGGCGTGCAGCACATCCTGGCGGCTGAGAATCCCGACCAGTTCATGAGTGCCGGGCCGGATGACCGGCAGTCGTCCGATGTTGCGCGTGCCCATGCTGCGAATAGCCTTCCAGAGCAAATCGTCCGGGTTGGCCGTGACGATGTCGCGTGTGCAGATGTCGGCTACGGTCAGATCCTTACCGTTGCCGGATTCATAGGCTTTCTGGAGGTCGGCCAGGGTGACCACGCCGACCAGCAGCCCGGCCTGATCTACCACGCACAACGATCGGATGTTGTGATGACGCAGGCTGTCGCGCAGATCGAGCAGGGTTGCCGTTTCGGGGATGGTGGGCGCGGGCGAGGTCATCGTCTCGGCGACGCTGATACTTTGCATGACATCCACATCCCGGCCCTGAGGCAGTCTGACGCCCTTACGCATCAGTCCCAACGAATAGATGCCCAGGGGTTCAATCCGCTCGGCCACATAGACACAGATGACCGAGGTCAGCATGATGGGCAGAATCAGCCGGTAATCGTTGGTCAGTTCGAAAACCAACAGCACGGCGGTGATCGGAGCGCGCACGACCCCGGCCATCATGGCCGCCATGCCTGCGATGGCGTAGGACTGGGGATCGCCGGTGGCGCCCGTTTGCCCGATGAGACTCACGGCCCGGCCAAACGCGCCGCCCAACATTGTGCCCACGAACAGGCTGGGGGCAAACACCCCACCGACAAAGCCGCCGCCCATGCTCACCGTCGTGGCGAGCAGCTTGGCGGCGCCCAAAACCAGCAGCAGCGCCAGGGTGTACCTGGCATCTTTACCATTCAAGACCACGTTCATGGTCTCTCGTCCGGTGCCCATGATGTCGGGCAGGGCCATCGCCACGATCCCTACCAATCCACCCGCCAGGGCGGTCTTGAAAGGTCGGGATAGCTGGACGTGATGGTGCCACCAGTCGTGCTGCCAGTAGACCGCGCGGATGAAGAGCGCCGCGATCGGGCCGAGGACGAATCCCAATAACACGTAAAACGGGATCTCCAGCGGACTGCCCAGCGTGTAATTGAGCAGGCCCATCTCAGCCCCGCCCGTTTCCACCGCTTGCGTAAAAACCGAGGAAACCACGGCGGCCAGGACGACGATGCCAAACGACGCCGTCGTGAATTCGCCGTTGAGAATCACTTCCAGCGCGAAAAATACCCCGGCGATGGGCGCTTTGAAAGCTGCCGCGATGGCGCTGGCCGATCCGGCCCCGACCAGCAGCCGCACGCGTTCTTCCGACAAATGAAGGCGTTGTCCAAACAGGGAGCCCAGGTTGGCCCCGATCTGCACGCTGGGGTCTTCTGGCCCCAGTGACGCGCCAGCGCCCAACGACAGGGCCGACGCCAGGGCTTTGAAGGGCATCTGCCGGTAGCGCAGTCTGCCCCCGCCCAGGGCGACTGACTCCATGATCCCCGCCACGCCATGATGGCGTTCTTCGCCGACGAAACGCTGCATCATCCAACCCACCAGCAGCCCGACGGCGGCCAGCGTGACCACGATTCCAAACGGTCCGAGCCAGGGGTGCAGGACCTGGTCGGCCAGGGTTTTCCGAAAGATGCGCTCGAAGAGATCAATGCCGCTGCGATAGAGCCAGACGCCGATTCCGCTGGTCAGACCTACACTGAGCGCCAGGGTGATCAGAGTGGAGCTTTCAGAAAAATGGGGATAAGGCAGAGTCCAAGAAAACGTTCTGGAGAGATGGGTGATACGGCTTGAAACAGGCTGTACCCACTGACGCGCCGCATGGGCGAAAGCATGATTGAGTTTTACGATCATCTCTTAACTGACTGACTTCTCGATCCAACGTGGTCAGAGTATAACATGGTGTCGCGCATCCGGAACCTTAAAAACGGCAAAACGTGAGAAATCTTAACGCAAGTTATCCCATTCTGCATATCCAGCGCGGACTATGTTGCGACCCTGCCACAAGCTGCAACCGGCTCGAGGCAAGACTGCACTCTCGCTGAAAAAACCACCGCCTATGCTGGTAGTATCAAGAATGCAGAGGAGGTCTGGTATGGGCACTTTCAACCGTAACCGCAACCTGTGGTCAGCCCATTATGCGCCAGGTCTACAACTGGATGGAATTAGGGACCCGGCTCACGGTAGTGGTCGCGTACGCCACCGTGCACACGGCGCTGTTCATCGTGGCGCTGATCGCGGAATTCGGCATGGTGATGGCGTCGGCTTCAACCGACTTTCGTCGGGCACGGCTGCCGAGTTGAATGGGTTTACGCTCTCGATGGTGCTGCTGGCCTTTAGCTCTGGGATGGTCGTGGCCGCTTTTCGTCACGTAGGGGATCCGGTGAGCGCATCCCTATCGCCACCTGGGGAAAAAATAAGACCTCGACATCCTGGATGCCGAGGTCTTGTGGAGCAGGGATTATTTGACGACCGGATATTCTTTCGCGAGCCAGGCTTGCAGACCGCCGCCGAGCGAGCGCACATCCTCGTAGCCCATCAACTGCATCGCCACCATCGCGATGACCGCCCGGTGATCACTGCCGCAGTAGATGATGACCGGCGCCGTTTTGTCGGCAGGCCACTCGCTCATGCGAGCCACGAAACTGCGTAGTTCGATATGCTGTGCGCCTTCGATGTAGCCATTGGCGACTTCTTCGTCGGTGCGCACGTCGATGAGGGCCGGGGGATTCTCGGCCAGGGCGACGCTCAAGTCATCGGCGCTGATGACGTAGTAGCCCGCGGGGATCGCTTTCACGTACGCATCCAGCAGCCCGAGCAACGTGGGATCGATGGCGGGTGCTGCGCCTGCCGTATAAGCGGTTTCGTCCGTGGTCAGCGGCAGTTCTGCGGTGGTCCAGGCTTTCACGCCGCCCAGCATGTTGCGGGCATGGGTGTAGCCCAGCAGATTGAGGACGGTCATGGCCATCGCCGAACGGTGGCCGCTGCCGCAGTAGACGACCATCTCCTGATCGAGCGCGGGCAGCATGTCCAGGTGCGAGGTGAGTTCGGTCAGGGGCACGTTGATCGCGCCCGCGATGTGACCTTCGACATATTCATCCACCGTGCGCACATCGACCAGCAGCAGGTCGGGCTTTTCCGCCAGTTCGACCGCCAGATCGCTGGCTTTGACGGCGTTGAACGTATTCGGCAGGCCGGTGATGTACGCGTCGAGCAGGGCAGGGAGATCGAACATGGCTGCGGCTTCGGCAGGAGCAGCCCCTTCAATCGCCAGCCCCGCCGCCGTCCAGGCCCCGATGCCGCCCGACAGGTCGCGCACATTGGTATAGCCCATGATACGCAGCATCGTCGCCGCCATATTGCCCCGGTGACCGGCCTTGCAGTAGATCACGATATTGGCCGCCTGGTCCGCCGGCAGTTCCGCCGCGTGACTCATGAATTCTTCCAGGGGGATGGAGACGGCTCCAGCGATATAACCGGTTGCCCATTCTTCGGGCGTGCGGACGTCGATCAGCATCGCGGGCGGATTGTCGGCCAGTTCGGCGTTGAGGTCTTCGGCTTTGACCCCACCGTAGCCCTGGGGCAGGCCGGACAGTGCGGCATCCACGGCTGCCAGGAGTTCCGGATCGATGGCAGGAGCGGTGCCTGCGGTGGGCGTGACCGCCTCGACCGACATCGCCAGGCTCTTGCCCTGCCAGGCGGTCATCCCGCCCGACATGCTACGAACGTCGGTGTAGCCCAACACCTGGAGCGCAGTCATCACGATGGCCGAGCGGAAGCCCGAACCGCACACCACGACGATCCTGGCGTTGAGATCGGGCAGCAGGTTCAGATTCTTGGCGACATCGCGGATCGGAACGTCGAAGGCCGTCTCGATATGGCCCTGGGCATATTCGTCCGGCTGGCGCACGTCGAGAACGACCAGCGCCGGATTGTCGATGAGTTCGGCGGAAACGTCGTCAACGGATACCCCACCATAACCCTTGGGCAGGTTCGCATTGTATTCCTCAAGGCGAGCCTGAACGGCAGTGCCGTCCTGAGCCAGGACGGGCGCGAAGGGGAGTGCCAGCGGGAAAACGAGCGCCAGCACAAACAGCAAATAGGTCAGTTTACGCATTAATTTCAGTCCTCCCTACGTATTTTCAATAGAAAGATGTGGTGATGGTTTATGGGGTGCTGTCGCTTCCCCAGAAATCCGCATCGCTAGCGGGGGTGGCGGTCGCCGCTTCGGCGGGCGCACTGTCACTGCCCCAGAAATCCGCATCGCTGGCCGGAGTTGCCGTGGCATCTCCGGCGGGCGCGCTGTCACTGCCCCAGAAATCCGCATCACTGCCGCCGGAAGAGGTTGACTCGCCCTCGCCTGCGGCGGGCGCTTCGTCAGTGCCGTTCCGGTGATCCCGGTATTGCTCGTAGCCTTCGGGGAAGAGCGGCGCGTGATCGACGATCACGTCGAGATTGGCTCCACCCAACTCCTCCGGGGTGACCTTGTCCGAGGTCAGGAACACCTCGTCGTTTTCATGACAGGCCAGGCAGGTCAGCGTCTGAGGCGTATCGAGCTGCGTATTGTGTGGAGTGGCGTAGGTCCAGGTCGGTCGATTCAGGAAATTGACCAACAAGTTGTCCCCGTAACTGCTGAACGAATCCGGATCGACGGGCACATGCCGCACCGGGACGTACTTGTAAGGACGTTCGGCAGTACGCTCCGGGTTGAGGCCAATATAAAATCCGATGTTGTGCGCCTCGATGGTGTAGAAGGGGGTGCCATCTTCCGCCCGGTCCACGTGGCAGTTAGTGCAGTTCGTGTAGCTGACACTGTGGCAGACTTCGCAGGCCAGCAGCTCCACCGGATGGACCTCGTGTTCCGGAATGCCTGACCCAATGCCGATCTCCGCCGCGTGACAGGCTTCGCAGGTGGGTTCACGTAGCCCATCATAGCGGTGGGCGATGGGCGTGGCCGCCGCTTCCTCGGCGTTGACCATGAGATATTCCGGGATTTCAGCCGGGATATTGGTCAGCCCGTGCATTTCGTTGCCCGTGTGGCAGTCGGTGCAGGCCATGCGCCCTTTACGGAGATGCACATCCCCAGGGTAGCCTTCGTTCAAGCCATAATATTCGTTCTTGACCCGACTGCCGTGACAGCCGGTGCAGGTCCTGCTCATCGGCGGCGTCTGAACGAACGTATGCCCTTCGAGCAGCCCCCCGCCGACCGAGGTCGGTTGGCTGACATGGCATTGGCCGCAGGAGGAGTGGCACGAGTTGCAGTGATAGCTCTCCATCGTTTCCAGGGCGTCGAAATTGGCCACCGTGCTGCGCTCATGCAAGGCAGTATCGTAGCCTGCCAGGCTCACGTGCAAGCTGTCGGCGGCGTGCGGCGTGAGGTTGGGGTGGCAGGTCGCGCAGCCGGTTTCAGGATCGTTGGACGGATCGACGACCATGCCCTCGTGGGCCGCGTCCATGTCGTCCACGGACTGTCCCCCGTGGCACGTGGTGCAGTTGATATAGGCGTGAACATCTTCGACGAAGGTGTCGCCGTTAATCCAGACTTTCTCCCAGGCCTCCAACGGAGGCACAGAGCCACCTCAGCCAGGACCTTCGGAGAGGCTGGCGGTTTGTACCTCTTCCACCGCCAGTTCTTTCAGCGTGTCCTGGTCCGTATGGCAGTCGAGGCATTCCGTGTCCGTAAACAGCTCGGCGGGGGACTCCGTGACCGGGATCGTAGCTTCCAGAGACGCTGTTGCGGTCGGTCGAGCGGCTAGAGCGGTTTCAGATGGTTTGGGAATCGAGGTGTCCGGTTTGCAACCTGCTAACCCCGCTGCCAGCAGTAACAAACTCCCGTGGAGAAGCAGCGGCCTGATGCTCTGAACTCTGTTCATCTGGACTCCGACTCGAAATGTGACAATCTGCACTATCCCCCAGTGTAAACTGAAAAACTGATAAGGAGCAATAACGTTTATCCGTTTTTCTTATGACGTTTAGCCATATCTTGCCGGGCCAAAATCTGCTATGAAATATCTATACCCCTCCGTACCATCTTTCACTATCATTGTTGCCAGCTATTGGAAGATGAAGGGGCCAGACTGATGCTAGAACTCTATGAACTGCAAGTTTTTCTGATCGCTGCCGAGACAGAGAATTTCTCGGAGACGGCGCGTCTGCTGAACACTTCTCAACCGGCAGTCAGCGCGCATATTCAGGCGCTCGAAGAGCGGCTTAACATGCGGCTGTTTGACCGGATCGGACGCAGCATCAAGTTGAACGACATGGGCGAGGCGGCTATTCCCGCGGTGCGGAAGCTCTTGAGAGAAGCTCAGATCTTGGAGGAGATGCTGTCATCTCCGCCCGATACGGTGAGCGGGCTGCTGGCGATCGGGTGCAGCACCTCGGCGGGCAAATATATCCTGCCCAAAATCATGGCGCGGTTTATGGGCCTCCACCCCAGTGTGCGGGTGATGTGCCGGGTGGGGCCTCGTAACCAGGCATTGGAACGGCTGACCGCAGGAGAAGTCGATCTGGCCGTCAGCAGTTTGCGGGTGCCGCGCCGGACCATCGAATACCGGCACTTTGCCGACGACCTGGTGGTGCTCATCGTCCCCAAAGATCATCCGTGGGCGCGGGTAGGGCACCTGGCGCTGGAGGAACTGATCGAACAACCGCTTGTTCTGCGTGAGGCCAGTTCGGGCACTTCCATCACACTCAACCGCGAGCTGGCGAGCTACGACCTGAGCGTAGAAATGCTGCCCACGCGCCTGGTGCTGGAGAATACCGAGTCGATTGTCCAGGCTGTGGGCGAAGGCATTGGGCCTGCCTTCGTATCCCGCACCTGCGCTGAATCGGCCCTCCGCGAAGGTCTGGTCAAGGAGGTCGCGGTGGAGGGGCTGCGGTTGATCCAGAAGCTCTATATGGCACGCCACACTGATTTCCGTGCCAGCGAAGCCCGTACCGCCTTCTGGGATTTTGTCTTTGCGCCGGAGAACGACGATTTGCGGCCAATGGTTACATAAGGAACTGATTGTATGCCTCTTTTGCGCGTTGTCTTACTTAGTGTTGTGTTGGCGCTGGTGGGCGTGACGGTGGCCGTCGCGCAGGACAATGGGCCAACGCCCAGCCCTACGCCGCCGCCGGGCTGCGCGGAGTGTCACATCGATGTGGTGGCCGCGTGGCGTACCAGTACACATGCCCACGCCTATAGTAACGCCACGTTTCAAACCGCATGGCAATCCCAGGGACAAGACGTAGATTGTCTGGCCTGCCACACGACCGGGTTTGTGGCACGCACGGGCGAGTATGCGCACGAGGAGATTACCTGCGAGGCCTGTCATGGGGCCACCACGGCCACCCATCCCCCCGATCCGGTCACGATTACGCCGGGTACCGAGGTGTGTGCCAACTGCCATCCGACCACCTACACCGAATGGCAGCGCAGCGCGCATGGCCAGCCGGAATTTGCCTGCACGACCTGCCACCAACCTCACGCCAATGCGCTGCGATTTGCCACGCCCAACGAGCTGTGCCTGGACTGTCACAGCGAGGATGCGCGTGACGACTACACCCATTTGACTCACCCGGACGAGAACTGCGTGGACTGCCATTGGTTCCACCCAAAACAGGAAGATCTCGACCTGCACGTCGTCAGCGGCGACGTGATGCCGACCGGCCACGTCGGCACGGTGGAGACCGTGGCGTGCGTGAGCTGCCACGAGGAGATTACGGACAGCCAGGTCATGCAAGTTCAGGCCGACGCGCTCAGCGCGATGAATCTCACGGCGAGCGACCAGCCGATCCTGGAAGCCAGTCTGCGCATCAACGAGCTGGAAGCCGAAGTGGATACCGTCAAGGCGCGCGGGTCCAACACCGCCGCGCTGCGTCTGGCTCAGGGCCTTATCATCGGTTTAGCCGCCGGAGGCATCGTGGTCGTGGGCCTGATCAGTTTCCACCAGCGGTCCTCGCGCAAAACGAAAGATGAGTAGAGCTATGCCCGAAGATGTGTTTTTGACTCGGCGTGAATTGCTGGCAGGCATGGCGGCCCTGGGAGGCAGCGTCGCGGTGGCCGCGGTCTTGAGCCGGTTGAAACCTCTCCAGGATTTGTTGGAGGAAGAACGCGCGCTCGACGCGGGTGAGGTGCGCAGCGCGGGTGCCGTGGTTCCCACCGCGAACAAGTACCGTTGGGGCATGGTGATCGACCTGCGCAAATGTATCGGCTGCCAATACTGCGTCTACGCCTGCCAGGCTGTCAACGACGTCACCGACGAGATGCGCTGGAATACTTATCTCCTGGAGTCCACCGAAACGGGGCAGTTGTTCCACATGACCCGCCCCTGTCTGCACTGCCAGGAGGCGCCGTGTGTCTCCGTATGTCCGGTGCGCGCTACGTTCATTCGCGACGATGGCTTAGTCGTCATGGACTATGACAAGTGCATTGGGTGCCGTTATTGTGAGGTCGCTTGCCCCTATGGCGCGCGCCATTTTAACTGGAAGAAACGCGCGGACGTGAACCCCTATCAGGGGGAGTGGGGAGACGCGGAAGTGACGCGGCGCCCGCGAGGGGTGGTCGAAAAATGCACCTTCTGCATCCACCGCCTGGATCGTGCGCTGGTGCAGCGCTTGACTCCTGGCGTGGATCGTTCCGTAACCCCGGCCTGCGTGAATATCTGCCCGATGGGAGCGCGGCTCTTCGGGGACTTGAACGATCCTACCAGCCCGGTGGCGCGCGCCATCGAAGAACTGCCGACGTTCCGCCTGCGTGAAGATCTGGGTACCGAACCGAATGTGTATTATGTCCCGCCGGAGGGCATGACCCTATGACCCTACTGAACCCTGTGCAACAGCGGCTGAAATCCCTTTCCGGTTTTCAACTGTGGCTGATCTTTTCGGGCGTGCTGCTGCTGATCGGGATCAGCGCGGCAATCCAGGTGCTGTATTTCGGCTTGCAGGTGACCAATCTCACCGATCCGGTGCCCTGGGGGTTGTGGATCACGGTGGATCTGTCGGCGATTGCCCTCGGCGCCGGGGCTTTTTCGCTCTCCACCATTGCTTACATTTTTCGCGTGCGATCTTTCCAGCGCATCGCGCGCATTGCGGTGTTCGTTGGCTTCGTCGGTTACACGTCCGCGATGCTGGCGCTGATCATGGACATCGGGCGTCCCGAACGCTTCTGGCACCCGCTGATCTTCTGGAACGTCCACTCAGTGCTGTGGGAAATCACCATGTGCGTGGTGTTTTACTCGATGGTGCTGGTTTTTGAACTCGCGCCCGCCGTCCTCGAAAGCAGCGTCGTCACCCGGCGCTTCCGCCGTGGGCCGCAGTTGGCCCACCTGCTGCACCACGGCACCCCGGTGGTCTCGATCGTGGGGCTGGGTCTCTCCCTGCTGCACCAATCCTCCCTGGGAGCCACGTATGGGATTCTGTCGGCACACCCGATCTGGTATAAGCCGTCGCTGCCCTTGATGTTCATTCTGTCCGCGGTCGCTGCCGGGGCGTCGGTGACGCTGGGCGTCACGGTGTTCTACGAGAATCTGGTGCATGTCCGCCAGATCTCGACCCATTTGCGGCGGCGGATTGCCACGTTCGCCGGGTTGATGATGTTGGGATACCTGTACCTCAAGATGTGGGACTTTCTCGCTACGAGTTATTACAGCCATCTCCCGGCCCGCAGCGAAGCCAACGATGTGCTCAAGAATGCCACGCCGTACGGCGTGACTTTCTGGTGGATGGAAGTGATCCTGGGGGCCTTGATCCCGGCGCTGATCCTGCTCACCCCCCGGCTGCGCCGCCGGGATATCTGGATCATCGTGGCGGCGCTGCTGGCGATGGGCGGGATCATCGTGAACCGGTGGAACGTCACCCTATCCGGGCTGGTGGTGCCGGTCGATTGGTCACCGGGTATCGCGAATGTTTTTCCCGTGCGTGAGTATATGCCGACGGCCATCGAGTGGGGCATTGCGCTGGGCGTGGTCGGCTATGCGCTGCTCATGCTCACGCTGGGGCTGCGTTATCTGCCGTTTTTCCCCAGGACGAACCGAACTCCGGAAAGTTCGGAAGTCAAGCCCGCCTAGCGCGCGCAGCACAGCCTTAAGGCGGCGCTGAACGTTCCGGCGAATACCAACGATCTATCCCGCACCGGGGGCGGAGAGAGTGTCCCCGGTGTGTGTCGCACCCCTATATTCTCAGTTGACGTGAGCAGCATCTCAGCATCAGGCGGCTGATGTTGGTTCGTGCCTATCTCCCCACTTGATACCTGTGAAGACCTGTAGAATTCTACAATCATCGTGGATGATTCTACAATCATTCTGCGCCAGATTTCCCTATAATGAACGTTATGAGGTTCTGCAATTTTGTTCAAAGGTGGGCATCAAAACATGGACATCAAAAGGATCGGATCACAACCTTCTGGCCAGGGACCGGCGGAATGGTTTACCGGCACGGTGCGTCTTGATCCGCTGTTCAGTTCCACCGCGCCAGCGCGGGTCGGCGGCGCCAGCGTGACGTTCGAACCCGGCGCGCGGACGGCGTGGCACAGCCATCCGCTGGGACAAACGTTGATCATCACGGCAGGCTGTGGACGCGTGCAGCGGTGGGGTGGTCCGGTCGAGGAGGTCCATCCGGGCGACGTGATTCAATTCGCGCCGGGTGAAAAACATTGGCACGGGGCCGCGCCCACCACCGCGCTGACCCACCTCGCCATCCAGGAATACCTCGACGGTAAGGCGGTTGATTGGATGGAACACGTCAGCGACGAACAATACCAGGGGTGAGGGCTTTTCAGCTTTCTAATTCAGCAGCGACAAGGAGCAGGATTGATGTCAGATATCCCAGCGGTGACACTGAATAACGGGGTGAAGATGCCTCTTTTAGGGTTTGGCGTTTTTCAGATCCCTGATCCTGAAGAATGCGCAAGAAACGTCTATGAGGCCATCAGCACGGGCTACCGCCTGATTGATACCGCCGCTGCGTATGGCAATGAAGAGGCCGTGGGCAGCGCCATCAAGCGCAGCGGTGCAGCCAGAGCGGAATTGTTTGTCACCACCAAACTCTGGATTCAAGATGCCGGGTACGAGAGCACGAAGAGGGCCTTTGAACGATCCTTGCAGCGGCTACAACTGGACTACCTGGATCTGTATCTGATTCACCAGCCTTTCGGGGATGTGTATGGGGCCTGGCGCGCGATGGAGGATCTGTACCGGGAAGGTCGAATCCGCGCCATCGGGGTCAGCAACTTCCACCCGGATCGCGTGATGGATCTGATCGTGCATAACAAGGTGGTTCCGGCGGTCAACCAGATCGAAACCCATCCGTTCAACCAGCAAATCGAAACCCAGCAATTTCTACAGGAACAGCAGATTCAGATTGAATCCTGGGGGCCATTTGCGGAAGGCCGCAACAACATCTTCCAAAACGAGGTGCTGGGTTCTATCGCGGGCAAGTATGGGAAAACGGTAGCCCAAATCATTCTGCGCTGGTTGACCCAACGCGGCGTCGTGGCGATTCCCAAGTCGGTGCATAAGGAACGCATCGTGGAGAATTTTGACGTGTTCGATGTCGAACTCACGCCCGCCGATATGGCGGTCATAGCGGCGCTGGACACCAAAAAAAGCAGCTTCTTTGATCATCGTGATCCGGCCATTGTGAAAATGTTGGGCGAGGCAAAACGCCCGACCTGAAACGGAGGAATAGATGCAAACACGAAAACTTGGCAACAGCGGTCTGGAAGTTTCGGCGCTCGGGCTGGGCTGTATGCGTATGACCTTTGGCGATGCGCCGATTGGCACCCGCGCGGAGATGATCAATTTTCTGCACGCGGCGGTCGAACGAGGCATCACCTTTTTCGACACGGCGGAAGTCTACGGTCCCTTCACCAACGAAGAACTGGTGGGCGAGGCGCTCGCCCCCTTCCGCGGACAGGTGGTGATCGCGACCAAATTCGGGTTCAAACATGCTGCCGACCAGGGGCCTACCCCGGTATCCGGCCTGGACAGCCGCCCGGAGCAGATCAAGCGGGTGGCCGATGCGTCGCTCAAGCGCCTCAAGGTCGAGGCCATCGACCTGTTCTACCAGCACCGGGTCGATCCGGAGGTCCCTATCGAAGACGTGGCCGGGGCCGTCAAGGATTTGATCCAGGCGGGCAAGGTGAAGCACTTCGGGCTGTCCGAGCCCAGCGCCGAGCATATCCGCCGGGCCCACGCGGTGCAGCCGGTCACGGCGGTCCAGAGCGAATACTCGATCTGGTGGAACGTGGTCGAAGAGGCGGTGCTGCCCACCTGTGAGGAACTCGGCATCGGGTTTGTGCCGTACAGCCCACTGGGCCGCGGCTACCTGACCGGCAAGATCGACGAAAACGCCACCTTTGCCGAGAACGACATTCGCAGCCGCAATCCCCGCTTCACTCCCGAAGCGATCCGGGCCAACCGGGTGGTGGTGGAACTGCTGGAGCGGATCGCCTCTCAGAAGCACGCGACCCCAGCCCAGATTGCGCTGGCCTGGCTGCTGGCGCAAAAACCCTGGATCGTGCCCATTCCAGGCTCGCGCCAACTCGCCCGCCTGGAAGAGAACCTCGGAGCGGCGGCCATCACCCTGACGCCAGCCGATCTCGCCGAGATCAAGACCGCCATGTCGCAGATTACGGTGGTGGGCAATCGCTATTA
>CAYRWY010000026.1:0-5989 GCA_964427955.1 uncultured Anaerolineaceae bacterium | reverse complement strand
TCGCCGAGATCAAGACCGCCATGTCGCAGATTACGGTGGTGGGCAATCGCTATTAAGATGAACGCGAGGGCGTGACTTAAAAAACGATGCTGAACCTTGCTCCGTCTTTACGAGAGGCGAGGTTCAGCATCTGGAGAGGAATACTTCTGTCAGTTTAGCCGACGACTTCAAATTCCGCCTGGAGGGTTGCCCGCGAGTCGGACCCCACCCAGACGTCGAAGGTCGCGGCGTCCTGCACCCACGTTCCGGCCCGGGTGCTCCAGTAGGTCAACTGCTCCGGTCCAAGTTGGAACGTGACGGTCTTGGTCTCTCCGGGTTGGAGCGTCACCCGCTCGAAGCCTTTCAGCTCGCGCAGCGGGCGCGAGTCGGTGCCGAAGCGCTGGTGGATGTAGAGCTGCACCACTTCATCACCCGCCACTTTGCCGGTATTGGTCACGGCGGCGGTCACGGTCAGCGTACCGCCCACCTTCACCTGCGCCGCAGAAAGCTTCAGGTTGGTGATCGAGAAAGTGGTATAGCTCAGGCCGAAGCCGAAGGGGTAGAGCGGCCCGGTTGGGCTGTCCCAGTAGCGCGGGCGGAACATGAAATGATCTTCCGGCTGGTGCGTGAGGGTGCGCGCATAGTACAGCGGGGCATGGTTGCCACTGCGCGGGAAGGTCACCGGCAGCTTGCCGCCCGGGTTCGCATCCCCAAAGAGGATGTCGGCCACCGCGTGCCCGCCTTCGGTTCCCGGTTCCCACGCTTCGAGGATCGCCGGGACGTGCTCTGCCGCCCAGTTGATGCTCAGCGGGCGGCCATTCAGCAGCACCAGGACCACCGGTTTGCCCAGGGCGACCACGGCCTTGAGCAGTTCTTCCTGCCGCCCTGGCAGGTCAATCGATCCGCGCGAGGCCGCTTCGCCCGCCATGAGATCCGTTTCGCCCAGGACCATGATCACCAACTCGGCGCCGCGCGCCACTGCGACCGCTTCCTGGAAGGCGGCTTCGGCGGCTTCAGGCGTCTGCACCGGCTTTTTCTTGCTCGGATCAAAGTCCTCGAACGGCGAGGGGAAATCGCGCCGGATCTCAGGCCCGGAGGCGTAGTCCACGCGCGCGCCGGGCAGCCTGGCCCGGATGCCTTCCAACACGGTCACCGCCGCGGGTTGGTGGCCAAAGACCATCCACGAACCTTCCGTGGCCTCCTGCGAATCGGCTAGCGGGCCGATGACAGCCACGTGCTTCAGAGTCTTCGCCAGCGGCAGCAGCCCGTTCTCGTTGCGCAGCAGGACCATCGAGCGTTGGGCCGCCAGGCGTGACGCCTGGCGGTGTTCGGGCCGCGTGACGACCTGCTCCAGCAGTCCCTCGTCCACGTAGGGATGCTCGAAGAGACCCATCCGCACCTTGATGGCCAGAATGGGCCGCACGGCGGCGTCGAGATCGGCTTCTTGCAGCGTGCCGTCCGCCACCAGCCCGGCCAGGTTCTCCAGATAGGTGCCGCTGGCCATATCCATGTCGAGGCCCGCGTTCAACGCGCGGAATGCGGCATCGCGACCATCGCGCGCGAAGCCCTGGATGACGAGGTTGCCCACGGCGAAGGCATCGCTCACCACGAAGCCCTGGAACTCCCACTCGCCGCGCAGCACGTCATGCAGCAGCCACCGGTTTCCGCTGGCGGGGACGTTGTTGAGGTCCATGTAGGCGCTCATGAACGTGCCGACGCCCGCTTTCACGGCGGCCCGGAAGGGTGGGAAATACACGTTGCGCAGTTGAGCTTCGGGCAGGTAGACCGGGTCGTAATCACGCCCGCCGTCGGCAGCTCCGTACCCGGCGAAGTGCTTGGCACACGCGATCACGTGATCCGGCGCGCCGGGGTAGGCTCCCTGAAAGCCGCGCACCTGGGCCGCCGCCATTGCCGCCCCCAGGCAGGGATCTTCGCCCGCGCCTTCGACGATGCGGCCCCACCGGACGTCCCGCGCGATGTCGAGCATCGGACCGAAGGTCCAGTGCAGACCGGCGGCGCGCGCATCTTTGGCCGCGATGGCTTGCGCCTGTTCGGCCACGGCGGGGTCCCAGGACGAGGCCATCGCCAGCGGCACGGGGAAGATGGTCCGGTAGCCGTGGATCACGTCCAGCGCAAAGAGCAGCGGAATCTTCGAGGGGCTTTCTTCAACGGCGATCTTTTGCAGGGCGTTGAATTTCTTGGTGTCGTTGACCCACAGGACCGAACCGGCTCCGCCTTTGCGGATAATATCTTCGGGTTTGGGACCGGGCAGAAAATCCGCGCCGCCAAGCTGGGTGAGCTGACCGGCTTTCTCTGCGAGGCTCATTTTCCCTAGAATCGCTTCGACGCGGGCGGCGACTTCGGCTTCCGACGGAACTGATACGGATTTGCTCATAAGATCTCCTTTGAAAGCATTGATTATTCGACTACTCTTACGCTTTTAATAACCTGAGAAACTGTTCAAACAGGGTCGCCATCTGGATGCGTTCCGGCTCGTACAACCACTGCACTTGCAGCCCGTCCATCATGGCAAACAGCATAATCACCAGGTCTTCGGCGGGGATGTCACTGCGAATCTCACCCTGCGCCTGCGCTTCTCTCAGAACCGTGATGCTCTGCTCCCGTAGGGTCTGATACCGCTGCTTGAAGAACTCGTGTCCAGGATGTCTCTCGTCGACGCTCTCTGCGACCAGTACCGTAAAAAGCTGCACTAACCCTGGCACAGTCTCGTTATATTCCACCAGCGCCTGAAGAAGGGCGAGGGGTGTGGCGAAGTCATCGCGCAGGGCCTGGCCGAATCTTTCCCGGTCGATGCGGTCACGCTCGGCCAGCACTTCCATTAGCAAATGGGCTTTGCTGGGAAAATGGTGCAGCAGCCCGGGTTCGGTGACCCCGGCGGCGCGTGCGATGTCAGCCAGCCTGGCCCCGTGATAGCCGTTCTGTCCAAAGAAGCGGATCGCTTCCCGGATTACCTGTTCTTTGCGCTGTTGGGTGCGCTCGGCCTGGGTACGTCTCGTCTTGGGTGGTTCGCTCATGTGATCCATTATACCCCCATTTCAAGTTGCCTACCTTAATTCAGGTAAGTATTTTGCGGAACAAGGTGACCCTATCTTTTCATCCGGCGTGCTTAGCCGAGGCCCGATTGCGGACCGTGGGTCAGGCGCTCCCAGGCCCCAATCTTCTCCTGGTAGCTCCGCAACATCCACAAGGAAATGGCGCAGAGGATAAATTCCGAAATGGCTTCCGAGGCCCAAATTCCCTTCAACGAGAACAGGTGAGAGGCGAGCAGTAGTACCGGCAGTTTGACGAGGATGATTCCGCCCAGGGTAATGATCAGGGCATCTTTGGCCCTGCCGGTAGACTGGAAATACGCGGCGACCATCACCGATATGCCGGCCAGCGGACAGGCGAACGCCATGATTCTCATGGCGACCTGTCCAGCGGCGATGATGTCAGATTCCTTTGAAAGTAGCCCAATCAGAGTAGCCGGAATGAGCAGGCAGAGACTCCCGACGAGCAGCCCATAGCCAACGGACGAGCGGAGCGAATAGGTCATGGTCCGCCGTACCCGGTCAAATTTCCTCTGGCCGAAGTTGTACCCCACCATCGGCTGCATCCCCTGTACGATGCCGATCTGGGGGGTGTTCAGGCTTGAATACAGCCGGTTGATGATGGCGAACACGCTCAGCGCGCTGTCTCCGCCGATCTGCTTCAGCAAATTGTTGGTGATGATCACCATCAGGCTGGCGCTGAAGCTTTTCGCGAACGAGGGAAACCCGATGAGGATGACTTCGCCCATGATCGTCCTATCCGGTTTGAAGTAGGCTGCCTTGATCTGGTATGACCGGTTCCTTCTGAAAAAGAAGAAATAGATGCTCATCCCGGCGGAGACAGCCTGCCCGGTCACGGTGGCCAGGGCCGCCCCGGAGATGCCCATGTTCAGCACGATGATGAGCAGCCAGCACAAAACGATATTGGTGCTCACGGGAATGATCCACATCGCGGTGGAGTAGCGGATATTGCCGTCGGCCCGGACGATAGCCGAGTAGCCAGTGCTGGTGAGCGCGCCCAGGAAGATGATTCGACCATATTCGATGGCGTAGGGGGCCACGCTGTCCGTCGCCCCCAGCAGGTAGACAATGGGCCGGATGAACAGCGCGCCGAACACCGTGATCGAGATCGCGGCGGTCCAGAAGATCAGGAAGGTATTGGCGATAGTCCGCGAGGCTTTCTCCGAGTTGGCTTCGCCGAGCGCCCGTGAAACCACCGAGGCGCCGCCCGCTCCGACTGTGGTTGCCACGCCGCCCAGCGCGATCAGCACCGGTGAGATGATCGACGCCCCGGCAGCCGCCTTCGAATTAATGCCCACCGAAAGGAAGTAGGTGTCGGTGAGGCTATAGATGGCATAGACCAGCAGTGAAAGCGTGGTCTGGGAAGACATTTCCCACAGGAGCTTGCCGATCTTTTCCGTACCCAACCGTTCGACCCTGGATGAGCCGGTCATCGACGGTTAGTGCTCCTGTAGCCATTTCATGCTGGAGGCGATCAGTTGCAGCCCCAGGTTGCTGACAAAATCCGTATCATAATTCCGGTAATAGCATTCCGTTTTCATCACCAGAGCGAGGTGCAGGGTATACAGGTAGCATCGTTCATCCTCCTCGTGTGTGAAGGTGGTCTTGCCATAGCCCTTCAGGCTCTCGGAGACACCCCCAAAGGCTAACGCCCGGAACTGGGCTTCCATCAGGGGATCGGCCCACAGCGCCCGCTCAAAATCTAGGATGCCGCTCACCTGGCCGTCTTTCACAAAGAAATTCAGGTCCCAGGCATCCCAATGGACCAATTGGGGCGTGGTGACAGCCTCCAGGGCCGGGGCGTGTTTGAGGATTGCCGCGCGGAGATCGTCAACGCTGAAGCCATACTCGGCGTTTTTTCTCAAGCCGTCTTCCAGCACCGACTCCATGATGGTGATGAACGCGTCCTTCCAGGTCGCCGCGCGCAGGGCACTGTTGCCCTCGTAGCCGAAATACGTCCCCGAAAAACTGTTGATTTCCCGGATGATCCGGCCAATACTCTGGTCGATTTGCGCCTGTAGTTCCGGGGGTAAGTTTTGTTTGACGTGTTCGTAGTTATCTCCGGCCAGCTTCTCCATAAAGAAATAGTTCGAGTCGCACAGGTCTTGGCCGGTGTCAAAGGAATATATTTCTGGCACAGGAATCGCCGGGTTCTCAGAGGCCCGGCGCATGGACGCTACTTCGGTGATCATAATGTCCTTTTCATAAGTCAGTACTTCGGCGCCGGGGGGCGGCGCGATCTTGAGGATCACCTCTCTGCCGTCAGACAGGCGGACGTTATACGCCGCATTGAACCACCCGTCCTTTAATTCGATTACGGCTTCTTCGCCGCCAGCCAGGGTAATTCCGCCAAAAGCCTTTTCAACCATCCGGGCAACCTGCTCGCGCGACTTTCTATTTTTGGTTTTGCTTTCCATAGCATTCCTCATTTTCGCTAACAATTTTGGGGTGATAGAATGATTTTACTTTGAAAACTTACCTAATACAAGGTAGGTAAATGGAGTCCGGGGTATCAACAGCCTCCAGATACCTGACCTTTTTGGACTGCTCCCAAAACCCGTACATTCTTTTCGATACGACCAGAGAGCGTATAATAGGGGCATG
The DNA here is from genome assembly GCA_964427955.1 of uncultured Anaerolineaceae bacterium. GTDB lineage: Bacteria > Chloroflexota > Anaerolineae > Aggregatilineales > Aggregatilineaceae > JACRBK01. The sequence continues at coordinate 335 of CAYRWY010000026.1, read as the reverse complement.
TCCAAACCACAAATGACTCGACGCACACAGGCTGAACGCACTCGCGCCAGCAAAGAAAAAATCATTCAGGCAGCCTCAGAATTTTTCGCCCAACAGGGGTATCACGGCGCTAAAATGGCTGATATTGCCAAAGCCGCCAATCTGTCCGAACCCGGCCTGTTACATCACTTCCCCAGCAAAACCCATTTATTGATGGCCGTGCTGGCAGAGCGTGATCGAGTGAATCGGGAACGCTTCAATCCCTCCCTGCTCGGTGAAAGAGGAGATCTCCTCGCTTCTTTGCAGAGGTTGGTAGAGTACAACGAAACGGTGCCGGGGTTGGTGCAGCTTTTTAC
>CAYRWY010000025.1:0-27448 GCA_964427955.1 uncultured Anaerolineaceae bacterium | reverse complement strand
GTCGTTTTCCAACAGCACCACCGAGCGCGCGGCGGCCTCGCGGACTACCCGCCGGTGATCGGGGTGCAGATGGACGGCAGAACGGGTGACTTCGGTGTAAGGCTGCTCAAGCAACCCCAGGCGGAGCTTGGCGCGAAGAATGCGGCGGACGGCTTCGTCGATCACGGCTTCGGGAATCGCGCCAGACTGTACCAGCCCGACCAGTTCGTCGAAATACACTTCGGACGCCATGTCCATATCCAGCCCGGCCAGCGCGGCCAACCGTGCGCAGGTGGCCCGGTCGGCGGCGACGCCATGCCAGCGCATCTCGTCGATAGCCGCCCAATCGCTGATGACGAAGCCGTCGAAGCCCAGTTCGGCTTTCAGCAGATCGTTGACCAGCGCGCCGTGCGCCGACATCGGCAGACCGTCCAGATCGTGAAAGCCGGACATGACCGATCCCACCCCAGCGCGAACCGCCGCCCGGAACGGGGGAAGATAAACATTCTTCAGGGTGGTCAGGGTGACTTCGGAGGTATTGTAATCGCGCCCCCCTTCCGATCCGCCGTAGCCGATGTAATGCTTCGCACAGGCCAGCACCGACTCAGGATCGGTCAGGTCGTCGCCCTGGTAGCCTTCGACGGCGGCGCGCGCCAGCACGGACGCCAGATAAGGGTCTTCGCCGAAGCCCTCGGCGATGCGACCCCAGCGCGGATCGCGCGCGACGTCCATCATCGGGGCAAACGTCCACCGAATGCCGTCCGCCGACGCTTCGCGAGCGGCCACCCGCGCCACCGACCGGACGATCTCCGGCGACCAGGCCGCCGCCTGCCCCAACGGGATCGGGGCGATGGTCTTGTAGCCGTGCAAAACATCCCGTCCAAACAGGAGCGGGATTCCCGAACGCGATTCTTCCACCGCGATCCGCTGCAATGCGTTGAGGCGAGGCCCCAGGACCGGGTCTTGCGGCGAACTGCCCGGCGTCGCTGTGCCGGAGCAGATGACCGACCCGGCATGACCCTGCCGGATGCGATCTTCCAGGTTCGGCACGGAGATGGGAAGCTGGCACATCTGACCCACTTTTTCGAGCAGGGTCATCTGGCCCAGAAGCGTATCGATCTGAGTAGTCATGAATTATCCTCGGCGTAGGCTTCGGTAATCGCGCCGCGCAACTGAAGTTCCTCGGCAAAATGGCAGGCGACCCAATGTTGATCTTCGAGCATACGGAGTGCGGGTTCTTCGGTCTGGCAGCGTGGCTGAGCATACCGGCAGCGAGGGTGAAAATAACATCCGCTGGGTGGATGGGCGGGGTCGGCCACGTCGCCCTCCAACCGGATGCGCCGCGCCCGGTCCCGCAAACGCGGATTATGGATCGGCACGGCAGACATCAGCGCCTCAGTATAGGGATGTTTGGGATGCCTGTAAAGGGCGGTGGCCTCTGCCGACTCGACCAGCCTGCCGACATACATCACGTTCACGCGGTCGCAGATGTGGCGGATCACGCTCAAGTCGTGGGCGATGAACAGGTAGGTCAATCCGAACTCGGACTGCAAGTCTTCCAGCAGGTTCAGGATTTGCGCCCGGATGGACACATCCAGCGCCGAAATGGCCTCGTCGGCGATGATCAGCCGGGGATTGGTCGCCAGGGCGCGCGCGATCACGATGCGCTGCCGTTCGCCTCCGCTGAACGCGTGCGGGTAGCGGCGCATGTATTCGGGACGCAGCCCGACGCGCTGAAGTAGATGCGCGACTCGTTCTTCCAGCTCATGACCGGAGGCCAGATGATTGACCCGCAGGACCTCGCTGACGATCTCGAACACGGTCATGCGCGGATTGAGCGACGAATAGGGGTCCTGAAAAATCATGCGGATTTCCTGGCGGTAGTGGCGCAGGAACGACCGGTCCAGCGTCGCCAGATCTACGGACAACGGCCCCTGGCCGCTGTAGTCGTAATAGGTGATTTCCCCGGCAGTCGGCTGATAGGCGCGCACGATGCAGCGTCCCACCGTCGTTTTCCCACAGCCGCTTTCGCCGACCAGTCCCAGGGTTTCGCCGGGGCGGATAGAGAAGTTCACATCATCGACGGCCTTGACGTAGCTGACTTTCCGCCCAAACGTGCCGCTCCGGCGGGGAAACCACATTTTGAGATGCCGCACGTCGAGCAGCAGGTTGGCCGTGGGGGCCGATGGCGCTTGAATGTCATTCATGGGCGACCTCTTCCAGCTTGGGTTTGTCGTAGAGCAGGCAGCGCACGGTGTGGTTGGGGCCGAGCGCGACCGGCTGAGGGTCGATCTGGTTGCAGATACCGGGCATTCGGGACTCGCAGCGCGGATGGAATGGGCAGCCGGTCAGGCGTTGGTAGGGTGACGGCACCATTCCCCGGATCGGATCGAGCCGGGCGCGCGTGGGACCGATTTTGGGGATCGACTTCAGCAGCGAGATGGTGTAGGGATGTTGGGGCGCGTTGAACAGGGTATCGACATCCGCAAATTCCACCACGTTGCCCATATACATCACCGCCACCTCGTCGGCGATTTCGGCCACGACGCCGAGGTCGTGCGTGATGAACAACATCGCCATCCCGTATTCGGCCTGGAGTTCGAGCATCAGGTCCAGAATCTGCGCCTGGGTCGTGACATCCAGCGCCGTCGTCGGCTCGTCGGCGATCAACAGTTTGGGCCTGCACGACAGCGCCATCGCGATCATGCAGCGCTGGCGCATCCCGCCGCTGAGCCGGAAGGGATACTCGTCGACGCGGACTTCGGGCTTGGGAATCCCCACTTTCGCCAGCATCTCAATCGCGCGCCGGCGGGCCTCCTGCTTGGAGACCTTGTTATGCAGTTGGATCGCCTCGATGATCTGGTTGCCCACCGTGTAGAGCGCGCTGAGCGAAGTCATCGGCTCTTGAAAGATCATGGCGATGTCGTTGCCGCGAATATCGCGGATCGCCGATCCGCGCGGGTGCAGAGCCGTGATGTCGATCATGCGCGTCTCGCCGTCGGGCAGCGGCTTATGGTAGAGGACTTTTCCCCCCATGATCTTGCCGGGACGGTGCACGATTTGCAGAATGGCGCGCGCGGCGACACTTTTTCCGCAGCCGCTTTCGCCGACCACACACAGGGTTTTACTCCGCCGGATGGTGTAACTGACGCCGTTGACGGCTTTAACGACCCCTTCGCGCGTGAAGAAATGCAGCTTGAGGTCGATCATTTCCAAGAGTGAATCAGGGGCTTGTTCAGGCATGATCGCTTCTCTTCATCAATGATAGGGATCGGCAGCGTCGCGCAGCCCGTCACCCAGAAAGTTGAACACCAGCACGGTGATCGACACCGCCGCGCCGGGCAGCAGCATCCAGGGCATGTTGGAGATCACCCGGATGCTTTGGGCGTCCTTGAGCATCACGCCCCAACTGACCACGGGGGGCTGCAACCCCAGTCCCAGGAAACTGAGCGCCGTCTCGGCCAGGATCATGCCCGGAATCGACAGGGTGATCGAGGCGATGATATGGCTCAAGAAGGATGGGACCATGTGTTTGAGGATAATACGGTGACGCGGCACGCCGTCCAATTCGGCGGCCAGGATGAAATCCTCTTCGCGCAGGGCCAGGAACCGGCCCCGCACCACGCGCGCCATACCCGTCCAACCCAGCAGCGACAAAATGATGGTGATGCCAAAATAGACCAGGACCGGGTCCCAACGCGCAGGGACCGCCGTTGCCATCGCCATCCACAGCGGGATGTCCGGGATCGAGCGCAGCAGCTCGATGAAACGCTGGATCAGCGTATCCACCCAACCACCGATCAGCCCGGAGATCCCTCCCAGGATGATGCCCAATCCCAGGCTCAGGAAAACGCCGACCAACCCCACCGACAGCGAAATCTGGGAGGCGAAGATCACCCGGCTCCACACGTCGCGGCCCAGATCGTCGGCCCCCGCCAGATAGAACGGGTCGCCGTGGTTTTGGGCGCCGAAAAAGTGCCGGTTGGCCGTTACGTGCAATTTTTCCACCCACTCGATGGGAAAATCGCTAAAACCAATCGTGTACGAATCGCCCTTCACGAAAAATCCCAGCGGGATTTTGGTGTTTTCGTCCACCACATACTCGCGCTTGAACGTCTTCGGATCGGTCGCTTGTTTATAGCCGTACACGTATGGGCCGAATTTACCATCGTCAAACCAGTGAATCGACTGGGGCGGCGCTTGCGTATAATACCGGCTGTACGTCGCCTTGTCTTGCGGGGCGAAAAACCCGGCAAAGATGGCGATGGTATACAGCGACAGGATGATGATCAGGCTGATCATCGCCAGGCGGTGCTTCTTGAATTTCCACCACATCAGTCGCCATTGAGATGCCACGGCGACCTGGGGGAGGTCGTCATTTTCCGCTTGAGACGCGCCGGATCGAGCACTCTCAGGGGGTATTTTGATCGCGTCTGCCGTCATGGGATTGCCTTCTATTCAAGCCGGATGCGCGGGTCGAGCCACGCCAACAGGACGTCCGAGAGCAGCGTGCCGGTCATGGTCAGCAGGCTCAGCAGCAGCAAGAAGCCCGCGGCGATGTACATATCCTGCACCTTCAACGCCTGAAGCAGCACAGGACCGGTCGTAGGAAGGTTGAGCACAATCGAGACGATGGCCTCGCCCGACACCAGCACGGGCAGCGTCCAGCCGATGGTGCTGACGAAGGGATTCAGGGCATGGCGCACCGGATATTTGAGCAGCAGCCGCCATTCCGGCATCCCCTTAGCGCGCGCCGTCTCGACGTAGGGCTTGTTCAGCTCGTCCAGCAGGTTGGCGCGCATGATGCGGATCAACCCGGCAGTGCCGCTCGTGCCCACGATGATCATGGGAATCCATAGGTGTTTGAGCAGGTCGGCGACCTTGTGCAGGCTCCAGGACGCATCCTGGTATTTCGTCGAAAACAGGCCGCTCAAACTGTCGCCCGACCGGGAAAACGCTACGTACATCGCCAGCAGGGCGATCAAAAAGCCGGGCGTGGCCATGCCGATAAAGCCGATGATGCTGAAGACATAATCGCCGAGGCTGTACTGCCTCACCGCCGAATAGATGCCAATCGGCAGCGCCACCATCCAGCTAAACATGAAGCTGGCAAAGGCGATCAGGATGGTCATGCCGATCCGATCCTGGATGACCTTTTGCGATGGCTCGTTGTTTTGAAAAGAATAGCCAAAATCGCCGTGCAGCACGACGTTGCCAATCCACTTGGTGTACTGGGTCGTGACCGGCTGGTTCAGCCCATAGCGGTCGCGCATGGCAGCTTCAAACTGGGGGGACCAGTTGGTGCCCTGCTGGTTGCGCATCTGCTCGATCATGGCCGACACATAATCGCCTGGCGGAAGCTGGATCGTGACGAAAACCAGCAGCGAGACGATGAACATCATGGGAATCATGTATAACACGCGTCTCAAAATATATTGAGCCATCCGGTGCTCTCCTAATTAGACTATTGGGGCGGGAAATTCCCGCCCCGACTGATTGTAGCTAATCGGAAAGCCCCGACTACTCGGTGAAGAACCAGACTTCGGGGAACGCAATCGCGACGCCGCCCTCCGGCCAGCCGTCCACCCAGCTTTCGGGGACGTTGGCGATCTTGGCGTTGAGCGGGCGATAGGTGGTCGGCGGGCTGGCGATGCCGATTACCCAGAACTCATCGGCGGCAACCTGGAGCAATTGCTTCATCAGCTCGACGCGCTGTTCGGAGGTAGCGGCCTGCTTGACCTGATCCATCAGGGCGAATTGATCCTTGATCAACTGGGGCGGCTCGACCTTGGCGGGATTGTCCGGCTGGAGCAGCCAGAGCGCCCAGCCATTGCCCCAGTACGACTGCCCCTGGTTGGGAACGTAGTAGCGCGGATCGAAGACCGCCGAGATACCCTTGCCGCCTTCACCCGTGAAGATGGTGGCTTCGAGGGTGTTGTCGTTCCCGCGATCAGACAGAATCTGGTTGTCAACAATGTCCAGAATGATGTCCACGCCAACTTCGGCATAGTAGCCCTTGAGCAGTTCTGCAACTTTGGTGAAGCCCAGGCCATAGTCGCCGGTCTGGACGGTGAACACGATGCTCAGCTTTTCGCCGCTGGGCAGCAGCCGCCAGCCGTCGCTGTCCTTATTGGGCAGCACCTTGTCGAGATATTCGTTCGCCAGGGCAACGTCGTATGCGATGTACTGGTTCGTCAACTGCTCGTTGTAGAACGGCGAGTCCTCGTTCGGCGAAATCTGGCGAGGGGTGCCTTCGCCATAGTTCACGATCTCAATGATCTCCTGGCGGTCGATGGCGTAGGACATGCCAATCCGGAAGTCTTTCTGGCTGAAGAGTTCGCCCAGCGTCGGATTGGTCATGTTGAACAGAATCGACGCGAAGCCGCCGCCTTCACGCGGGAGCACGTAGACCTTGAGGCCCGAGGTATCGGGGTCCTCAAAGAACAGCGGGCGGTTCTCGTTCGCCGGGTTGGGCATGGTGTCGAACTTGCCCGCCAGCACGTCCAGCAGCTCGGTCTGTTCATCCTGGTAGGCGGTCTCGATGATGCGGTCGATGTAGGGGAGCTGGTTGCCGTCCGAGTCGACCCAGTAGTAGTAGGGGTTGCGCTCGGCAATGAACTGCGTGCCGCTGCCCAACGGCTGCTTGACGATCCACGGCATCAACGTGGGATAGTCCACATCGCGCATGAGCACCGCCTGGTCCGTGCCAGGGCCAACGCCGGAGCGGGACTGGAACAGGGTGACCCAATCGGTGGCGCTCTCGGAGGCGGCGACCAGGGCGTCGATGCCATCCGGGTTGTATTTCTTGTGGAACTGCTGCAAATAGTGCTTGGGAGCAGCGACCATCAGCCAGCCATCCCAGCCGCACATGTTGAGCAGGAACAGGCCGTAGGGCACATCGAAGGTGATGGTGAAGTTATAGTCGTCGATCTTTTCAATGGTGGGCGGTTCCTTGCCGGGTGTCCAGAACCCCTGGGGGAAGTTGCCGCCGTTGATCTCTTCATTCTTCAGGATGTCGTCGATGTAGAAGATGACGTCATCCGACGTGAAGGGGACACCATCGGACCACTTGATGCCTTTGCGCAGGTGGAAGGTGAAGGATGTCGCATCGTCGTTCACATCGACACTTTCGGCGATGTTCGGCTCCCAGTCCGAAAAGTCAGCGTTCCACTTCACGAGGCCGCGCCACGCCGACCAGAACACCATCTGGCCGCCCCAGAACGGGCTGTCCCCCCCAAAAGGCACGCGCAGTTCTCCGCCGTACGTTCCGACGGTGGTCCAGGGCAGTTCCATCACACGGGGATTCTCGGGCAGACGTTCTTCGACGGGGGGCAGCTCGCCAGCGGCAACTTTGGCGGCCAGCAGCGGTGACTCGCCGTACTTCGGCTGGTCTTGTGCGGAAATGCCGCCAGCAGGAATGGCGAGCATCGAGACGATCACCAAAAAAAGTATAACGCGGTATTTCATAGGTAAACTCCTCACTATTCAGGTACTGGCCGGAAGAAGGGGGTTAGGATGTGCTCGTTCTCCCTGGTTCGATAGACGACTCCTCTCCCAAGAATTACACGGGGGTCGAAAAATGACGCCTGTTGTGAACAGTCACAATTGTGACTAGTCACAATATAGCACACTATGCCGATTCAATTCAATAGGTTGTCGGGAATTTGGCCGATGATTTGTGGTATCTTATGTGATTGAAAGCTGACAATCGCTTGTAAAATTGTGACAATTCACATACAATGAGACCATCATAATGGTTGTGAAGGGGCTATGAAATCTAAACGACGACCGACTCTACGCGATGTAGCACGTGAGGCGGGGGTTTCTTATCAGACTGTCTCGCGCGTCATCAACAATAATGTGAATGTCTCAGCGGCGACCCGCCATCGCGTCCTCAAAGCTATCGAGTCGTTAGACTTTCACCCGAACCGTGCCGCCCAAATTCTCCAAACCGACCGATCGTATACCATCGAAGTGGTGATGCCCTATTTCGGCTTCAACCGCGTCTTGTACGACATGGCACGCATTACCCACGAGCGCGGCTATCACTTCGTCATTTCCGCCATCGACAATACGGAATATGCGGACACGCTCGAAACCGCGCACTCGCGCTTTGCCGACGGCCTGATCCTGATCCCGCTGACGCCGATTGTCGATGATTACGACACCCTGATCGAGCTGACGCACGGCATTCCTTTCGTTCAGATCGGGGCCAGATTGGGCGTCAGCCTCCCCTCGGTGATCTACGATCAGGCGAAAGGCGCCCGGCTGGCGACCCAACACCTGATCGACCTGGGTCACCGGCAGATTGCCGAGATCACCGGTCCGTTGTTACACTACGACGCTCAGGGACGGCACGCCGGTTGGATCGACGCGCTGGCCGATAACGGTCTGGAGCAAGGCCCGTTCGTCGAGAGCGACTTCACCATCGAAGATGGCTACCGGGCCATGAACCAACTGCTGGATGAAGGAGGAGAGTTTACGGCGATTTTTATCGGCAATGACTCGATGGCGCTGGGCGCGCAGACGGCGCTGCGCCAGCGTGGGCTGCGCGTCCCCGACGACGTTTCGGTCGTGGGGTTTGACGATGTGCCCGAAACCGCCCACCTGGTGCCTGGCCTGACGACCATCCGCCAGGATTTCCAGCTCTTGGGGCAGCTCGCCGTCGAATACATCATCGACCTGATCGAGAAGCCCGACACGCCGGTTTACCAGCGGGTGCTGCCGCCCAAATTGATTGTCCGCGAAAGCACGCGGCCTATCCGATAATTTTTGAACAGGGGGTTCGATGTCCAGGCAAGTCTCTTCGCAGGGTCTGCAATGGTTCCAGGATGTCCGTTTTGGCATGTTCGTCCACTGGGGGCTGTACTCGCTCCTGGGACGCGGCGAATGGGTGCTGCATATCGAGCAGATTCCCCTGGCAGATTACCGCCCGCTGGCCCAGCAGTTCAACCCGACCCGCTTCAACGCCGACGAATGGGTGAACACCGCGGCGGATGCCGGGCAGAAATACCTCGTGATCACCAGCCGCCACCATGACGGCTTCAGCATGTACAACACCGCGCTCAGCGACTACAAGGTGACCAACACGCCCTTCCGGCGCGATCCGCTGGACGAACTGGCGAACGCCTGCGCGCGCCACGGCGGCGTCAAGCTGGGGTTCTACTCCTCGCTGCTGGACTGGCAGCACCCCGCCTACCGCTTCCGCGCCGAAAGCGGGCTGGCGTGGTCGGATTATCTCGAGTTTCTGCATGGGCAGGTGCGCGAGCTGTGCACCAATTTCGGCGAGATCGCCTGCATCTGGTTCGATGGCGACTGGCCCCGGCAAGCCCTGGACGCCAACAACGCGTATTTTGAGGCGGGCGGATCGTTCGAGTACGACAAGCTGTACGACATGATCCACACGCTGCAACCCCACGCGGTGGTCAGCAACAACCGGCACGATAAGCCGCTGCCCGGCGAAGATACGCAGGGGATCGAGCAGGATCTGCCAGGGATGAATACCACGGGCTTCAACACCACCCAGATTTCGACGCTGCCGCTGGAAGTGTGCATGACCATCAACGGCAACTGGGGCTATCACCGGCTGGATCAGAACCACAAGTCGAGCCGCCACCTCGTCCACCTGCTGGCCCGCAGCGCCAGCGTGGGCGCTAATTACCTGCTGAATGTTGGCCCGACCCCTGATGGCGAGATCCTCCCGGTCCACACGCGGCGTCTGCGCGAAGTGGGGATGTGGCTCAAGCTCAATGGCGCGTCGGTCTACGGCACGCGCGCCGGGGTCATCCCGCCCACCGCCGACCTGGTGAGCACGCGCCGGGGCGACGTGCATTATGCGCATGTGCTCAACTACGTGAGCGACACCGTGACCCTGGAACAGATCCCGGAGGCCGTACACCAAGCCCGGTTGGTGCGAGATGGCTCTCCCCTGCCCCTGGAGCGGGACGGCGCCGTGTTGCGCGTTACGATCCCGGCGGAGCTGCGCGATCCCTTCGATACAGTGATCGAATTGAGCTAACGACCGGCATACGCACTTCCCTATGAGAAAACAACCGGCCCCTGGAGGTAGGGGCCGGATTTATTTGGGATGCATAGCACCTCTCAAGCCGACTGGCGCGGCACCAACCGGCAGGAGCACTCCAGGATACGCTTGGGACCCGTCTCTCGGCCTTCGATGCGATCAAACAGGGCGGTCGCGAGTTCGCGTCCCAGATCAATCGGCGTCTGGGCCATCGTCGTCAAATGGGGCCGGATGATAGAAGCCTCCGGGATGTCGTCAAAGCCCATGATGGCAATATCATCGGGCACGTTATAACCCGCGTCCTGCAATTCCAGGATCAGCCCAATCGCCATCAAATCGTTGACCGCGAATAACACAGGCGGCCAGCGCTTCTGGGCGATCAATTCCCGGGCAGCCTGGCGCCCGCCTTCTACGGTAAAATCCCCTCGGAAGGATACGAAGTCAGGATCGATCGGCATCCCGGCTTCCTCCATCGCGCGTTGGTACCCATGCCAACGGCGCGGGCCAGGCGGATAGGTATCCGGAATGCCCAGGAAGCCTACCTGAGCATACTTGCGCTCCTTGATCAACCAGGTCACTGCCTCGAAAGTCGCCTGCTCATCATCGGCCCACACCACGTCCACTTTGGGATGTTTGACCTGCACGCCAATGACTACGACCGGTGTTTGGGTGAGCGTGATAAACCGGTCGATCTCCTCGTCCGAAAGGTGCATGGGGACCATGATGACGCCATCGACCGGACGGCGAGTGACCGCCTCGAGAAAATGCTTCTCGTTTTCATAGCGATGATCGCTGTTGGCGATAATCACATCAAAGTCATGCTGCCGTGCGACATCTTGAATGACGCGCGCAATGGGATGATAGAATGGGTTGGAGACATCGGCGATCATGAGCGCGATCATCTGGGTCTGCTGGGTGCGCAGACTGCGCGCAGTCATATTGGGCCGGTACTTGAGTTCTTGCACCGCTGCCAACACCTTCTGGCGCGTCTCTTCGCTGATCGTCACCGTCGTAGCCGCATCGTTGAGTACCCTCGAGACGGTCGGCTGTGACACTCCTGCCAGGCGCGCGACATCACGCATGGTAGGAGGTTTGGGGTTATGGTTTATGTTGGTCATGGTCTTCACTTTTGAAAGTCCATACTACCGAAGGATACCCCATATCAGAGGCCGCCGAACTGGGAGAAATAACCAACCGTCTCTTATGGCCCGCAAAATATGAATTATCCACTCCACATTATAGTTGACCCTACAAATCCGATCCATACCCCAGCACCACTCTGATTGGTTTTGGGTGAACGCCAATTCGAAGTATACTATTATGCATACGTATGCACGAATCCCGATGAGCCTCAATAGCTCTAATTTTGTGCCCGTTTTGAAGGAGTCCAATCACGATGCCCAAACCACTTACACGCCGCCAGTTTCTTGAAGCAGGCCTCGCCTTCGGAGCCAGTGCGGGTCTAGGTCTGTCGGATTTGAAGCACCTCTCCTCCCCTAGTCCTGAACCGGAAAGGACCCAATCGATGCGCCTTGAACTGACAGGAGCCATCCGGCCCGTTCACGACCCGACGATCATCAAAGACGGAGACCGGTATTTCATCTTCTGCACCGGCGCCAGCATCCCGGTGCGGAAATCGCGCGATCTCATCGATTGGAAAATGGACCTTCCGCCCGTCGTCATCGCCGGCGTGCCCGACTGGATACGGGAAAAGGTCCCTGGACAGAATGACATCTGGGCGCCGGATATTTCCTACTACAACGACCGGTTTCACCTGTACTACGCTGTATCCTTCTTCGGGCAAAATCGCTCGGTGATCGGACTGCTGACGAACAAGACCCTTCATTTTGGGACGGACGATTTCAAATGGGTCGATGAGGGGTTGGTCCTGGAATCGTTCGCCACCGACAACTACAACTGCATCGATCCGAATCTGATCGTGGATGCCGACGGAGTCCCCTGGCTGGCTTTCGGGAGTTTCTGGACCGGGATCAAGATGCGCCGCCTGGACCTTGCCACCGGCAAACCGTCAGAAGAAGACACCACGCTTTATTCGCTGGCCCAGCGCACCGTCAACAATGGAGCCATCGAAGCGCCGTGCATTATCCGCAAGAACAATTTCTATTACCTGTTTGCCTCCTTCGATTTTTGCTGTAAAGGTGTAGACAGCACCTATTATGTCGCCGTGGGCCGTTCGGAAAGTGTTACAGGCCCTTATGTCGATCGCGATGGGGTCCCCATGCTCGAAGGCGGTGGAACCCAGGTGACCTTCCCGACCGAACGCTGGCGCGGTCCGGGTCACTGTTCGATCTTACAGGAAAACGACGTCGATTACATGGCCTACCACGCCTACGATGCCCAATACCAGGGCAGCCCCACGCTGCAAATCGCTCCCCTGACCTGGGATGATGACGGCTGGCCCTCCACCCCTCCGGAAGCGTAAACGCCGGGGGTTTAAAAGCAGTGGGGGCAATCCATCATTGCCCCCACCTGCGCCATTTATTCATCCTCTGGAGCCTGTATCTCCAGGAATGTCCCATCTTCGCGAGCCCGGGTGGGCGTGCCATCCGTGATCTCGACGAGTGCCATGATCCCCATCTTCTGGCTGATATACTTGCCGGGTTGGCTATACGACTCGAAGGAGATCCAGGTATCGTCGGCCAAACCGGGTCGAATCCACCAGGTGGCATCCGCCTGGTAGTTCTCGGTTCCATCGTCGGGATTGATCAGAATCACGTTGTTTTGCTGCCGCACGTAGAAGCCAGGAAAGTTGACCGACTCCAGGGATACGGCGGTGGGATCGGCCAACCCCGGTACCATTCTGAACTGTGAGTCGGACAGCGGAATCACGTTCCCGTCGATGCGCGCCATAAAGTTCGAGTGGCGCAGATAAGCATCGTCGTAGCTGTACGACTTGAAGCGCGAGATCGGCGGCGCCTGGATCACGGGCGAGGGATCTTCGCCCAGATCGCCGGACGGAGCGTCGATTTCTTCGTCGGTCGAGACGGGGACGCCAAAATTCGGCGTGCCGTCGTCGTTCCAGGTGAACTTCTGGACGCGGGTCGTGCGCGCGCCATCACACCCGCCGCTCACCGAGTCATTGGCGTGGTAGACGATCCAGTCCTCCGTGCCATCCGGAGACTTGAAAAAGCCATTGTGTCCTGGCGCGAAGACGCCGTTTTCGTCCGACCGCTGGAAGACCGGCTCCGGATTCTTGACCCACGCCGCGGCGCTCAAGGGATCGCCGCCGGTATAGGTCAGCATCCCGAGCTTGTAATCCGGCGTCGAGCAGGCGCTGGCCGAATACACGATGAACGTTTTATCCCCGTGATGCAGCGCAACCGGGCCTTCGTTGACGTACGACCCCGCTGCCTCCCAGTCGTATTCCGGCATCGAAATGCGGGTGCGCGGGCCACTGATCGTCCAGGGATTGCTCATCGGGGCGATAAACAGCGACTGAAACCCGTCGAAGGCCGAAAAGAGAAAGTACAGTGCGCCGTTCAGTTCCAGCACGCTGCCGTCAATCGACCACGTGTCGTGCGAGGGGTCGAACAGCCGCGCCTTGAACGTGTACGGCCCCATCGGATCGGTCCCCGCGCTTTCCAGCACGTAGGACCGCTGGTTGTCGTAATTTCCCAGCGGGGTACCGGCGGAATAGTAGAAATACCAGTGGCCATCGAACAAGCGAAATTCCGGCGCCCACATATTGCAGCAGCGCGAGGGGTCCGTCTCGAAATAGATCCGGACCGGCTCGGCAGTCTTCAATCCCGCCAGCGTGGGCGATTTGCGCATGGTCAGCTCGGACGCCCACGTAGTTGCCGCCAGGTAATAATTCCCATCGTAGTATTCCAGCCAGGGGTCCGGCCCGGACAGATTGAGCGGATTCCGGAGCTTCCCCGGCTGCTGCACGTTAGTCTCTCCGTGCGTCACCCCGATCGTCATGAATACCAGGAGGAGGATCAGGAGGACGCTGACGGATAGATGATTTCGCTTCATCACCTTGTTCGCTTCTTTCGTCAGGCCAGGGGGGCCTCAATCGCCGTAAACGAGAGCGGCGGCACCGTCAGGAGCGCGTGGCGGTCCTTGATCGCCGGGGCAGCTACTTTCACGGCGGTGATCAGGTCAGGCTGCTCGTAGCTGTTGGCCGCCTTGGGATCTTTCCCGGCCACCTGGTAGACGGCACTGATGCTCTGCGGCGCGCGGTCTTGCCAGCACAGATCGACCGGCAGACTGTCCGTCTGGCTGCGATTGACGATGAAGATCGCATGAGCGTGGGTCGTTTCGTCATACGACGACGAGACGTCCAGCAGCGGCATGTCGCCAAACCGGGCGGTCGAATACAGCGGCGCCTTCACGGCGACGTCCAGGGCTACGCCGCTGGCGAGCTTGCTGAACAGCATGAAGGGATAGTAGATCGACTGCTTGAGCAGCGCCTCCCGCGTCGTCAGAATCGGGGCGATCACGTTCACGACCTGCGCCAGGCAGGCCACCTTCAACACGGCGGATTTGCGCAGGAAGACATTCATCCACTGGGCCACGACCAGCGCATCTTCCAGGTTGTAGACTTCTTCGATCAGGTGCGGGGCTTCTGACCAACGACCCTCCATGTCGGAGGACAGGTGCGCCTTGTACCAGACATTCCACTCGTCCCACGACAGGAAGACATCGTGCTTGGAGCGGTGCTTGGCTTTCACAAAACGCAGCACCCCGCTCACCGAGTCCAGGTACGCCTCGAACTCGGCGGCCAGCGCCAGGAAGCTGCCGGTGTCGTTATCGTTGTTGTTCGCATAATAGTGGAGCGAATGATAATCGACCTGCTCCCAGGCCAGATCGAGCACCGTGTAATCCCAGACCGGGAAGGTGGGCATCCCCATCGAAGACGAACCGGCCAGGACCAGCTTGGCCGCAGGGTCGTGCCAGCGCATCATCTTGGCGGCTTCGCGTGCTTTTTTGCCATAGTCCTCGGCTTCGAGATGGCCAATCTGCCAGGAGCCGTCCATCTCGTTGCCCAGGCACCAGTACTTCACGCCGTAGGGGGCAGCGTGACCGTTCGCCACACGCATATCGCCGTACAGGGTTCCCGCGGGCGCATTGCAGTATTCGACGAAATTGGCGGCATCCTGGATCGTGCCAGTGCCCAGGTTGACGGCCAGCATCGGCTCGGTCTTGAGATCCTGGCAGACTTCCATGAATTCGTCCGTGCCAAACTGGTTCGTTTCGACCGACTGCCAGGCCAGATCGCGGCGGCGGGGGCGCTTGTGGCGAGGACCAACGCCATCTTCCCAGCGATACCCGCTCAAGAAGTTGCCACCCGGATAGCGAATCGCGCGGAAATTCAGTTCGCGCAGCGCCGCGAGGACATCCCGGCGGACACCGCGTTGGTCGGCGTGCGGTGAGGCCGGATCGTAAATTCCTTCATAAATCGAACGCCCCATGTGTTCAGCGAAACCGCTGAACAGCAGCGGCGAAATGGGGCTGATCACCCGGTTGATGTCAAGATAAACTTGCGCTGTTGGTGACTTGGATTTAGGCATGTAGATTGTCCTCATTAATCTGCAAACATTAGGCTGTCTATTTAGGCGACAGGCAAAGCAAACCTGGTGACAGCATTTTGCATCTGCCCGAATCTAGAACAGTATACGAATGGTGACCTAGTTTTTCCCGCTAATCGGGGTTACCGCCCAGCCATACCCGTCATAGTCACCCCTTTGATGATCCGGCGCTGGAAGAGAATGTACACAATCAGAATCGGGATCGTTGACAGGGTCGCCCCAGCCAGAATCATGGGGCGATATTGACCGGCGTAGGACTGATTGAGAATGGACAAACCGACCGGCAGCGTGCGCGTCTTCAGCGTGCTCGTGACGATAATGGGCCAGAACAGGTCGTTATAGTGGCCGAGAAAAACGAAGATGGACAGCGCCGTCAGGGCGTTGGTCGAGAGCGGCAAAATCACGTGACGGAAACGCCCAAAATAACCGGCTCCATCGAGAACGGCAGCTTCTTCCAGCTCGGTAGGAATCTGCATGAAAAACTGGCGCAGGAGAAAAACCCCAAAGACATTCGCCGCACCGGGGAGAATCAGTGCCTCGAATTTGTCCAGCCAGTGCAGGTCACGCATCAGCAGGAAGTTGGGGATCAGGGTCACCTGCCCCGGGACCATGATCGTGGCCAGCAGGAAGAAGAACAGCGGGCGGTTGCCAGGAAAACGCAGCCGGGCAAACGCGTAGGCCGCCGGAGCGCAGAGGATCAGCACGGCGATGGTATAGCCTGTCGCCGCAATCAAGCTGTTCCGCAGCCACAGGTCCAGCCGCACATCTTGCTGGGTGATAACGGTATGGTAGGCCTCGGTCGTCGGTTTGGTAGGGATGATCTTAGGAGGCCAGCGATTGACTTCCTGGTTGGTCATGAAGGACTGGGAAACCGCTATCAAAATGGGGAACACCACCAGCAAAGAAAACACAATCAAAAAGGCATACGCCAAGAAATGTTTGTAGAGATGACGCCCTCTCAAGAACTCCATGATGCAATCCCCTTAATACTCGACGCGGCGGCCAATAAGCAAGAACTGGGCAGTCGTGATGACCGCCATGATGACAGCGATAGTCACTGCCACCGCAGCCCCATATCCCATGCGGAAAGCGACCCAGGCCATCTGGTACAGATAATAGATGACGGTATAGGAGGCTCGTCCAGGTCCACCGCCACTGATAATGTAGGTCTGACCGAAGACCTGGAATTGCGCAATGAACCCGGTCACGGTCACAAACAGAATAGTGGGCCGCAGCAGCGGCAGCGTAATATGCAGAAAAACCTGCCGGCTGTTGGCGCCATCAATGCGGGCGGCTTCATAGAGGTGCTCCGGGATGCCCTGTAGCCCGGCGATGAAGATCAGCATCGGAAAGCCAAAGCCCCACCAGATGGTCGTCAGGCTGAGCGCGGGGAGCACCAGGTCAGGATCCCCCAGCCAGTTGATCGGGTGGATCCTGCCGCCACTTATCAAGTCCAGCCCGTAGTTGATGACGCCGAACTGCGTGCTGAGCAGCCAGACCCAGATGAGACCCACCGCCCCGACCGAGAAGAGGGACGGGATATACAGCAAAACCCGGAAGAAACCGCTGCCACGAATTTTCTGGGTGACTGCCAGCGCCGCCGCCAGGCCGACCGCCGTCGTTCCGGTCACGGTCATGGCGGCGAATTTGATGGTATTTTTTAAAGCGAGCCACCAGATCTCATCGTGCATCAGTTCTTTGTAATTATCCAAACCTACGTAGGGGATCGTGCGGCGCAGGAGACGCCAATCGTAAAAACTGAATTCCACCGCTTTGTACACGGCGCGAACGAAAAAAATCGAGAAGAAGATCATGAAAGGTGCCAGGAAGACGTACGCAGCGATTATTTCCCGGGTTTTCAGACTGAGTGAAAGATGCTGAGTAAGCCATTTGGGCCTGGCCAGCCGCGCACTGATACGAAACATACGCTCACTTGTCCTCTACATAAATGCCTCAGAAATTTGCCTGATCCATCGCCGCGACAAAAACAAGCCGACGATACTGTGCCATTTTTACGGTAACGGGTTGCCAGGAAATCCCATTTTCGTACAGCTAGTGTAGTAATAGTGTGGGGCAGATCGGTGATCCACCCCACATAAACTTACTGCAATTTACAGCACGGCGCTTATTGACGATCCAGCGCTTCCTGCATACGCTTGGCGGCGTCGTCGAGAGCCGTCTTGGCGTCCTTCATGCCATTGAGCGCGGAGCTCAGTTCGGCATCCAGGTAGGTGAGCAGTTCCTGGGTCACGGTGGTCTGGGGATCCTGAACACCGTATTCAGAGAAGGTCTTGCCCAACAGGATATTGGAAGGATAGTTCACGGGGTCGAGCGCGGCCTGGGCCGACAAACGGGCCGGCACCTGGCCGGAAGCCGCCCAATCCACCTGATGTTCGCTGACCCACTGGATCATCTTCAACACGGCATCCAACTTCTCGCCCTTCAGATCAGCCGGGACCATGAAGGTATGAGCGCCGAACCAGGTCGCCTTGCTGGGGCCAAACTGCCAGTTGGGCCAGGCCGTGCTCTGGATGTCGGTGAACAGCAGCGCTTGGTTACGGAACCAGGTGCCGGTCGGCAGCACAGCCAACGTGCCCGCGCCGAAGCCTTGCCAGGTGTCGAAACCGGCGGAAGGCGGCGACACGTGGTACTTGTAGACCAGGTCCACGGCCTGCTGGAGCGCCGTAACGCCCGCTTCGGAATTGACGGTGATGGTCTTGCCATCTTCGCTGAGGAAAGAGCCACCCTGCTGGTAGAGCGCGGCAATGAAGTTAACATTTTGCCACTCGCCCACCGCATAACCCCACTGCACGACGTTTTCGGGGTCGAAATCGGGCGACAGCGCGTTGTTGCCGTTCTTGTCGAGGGTCAGTTTCTGGAACAGCTCAACCCAGCCCTCGTAGGTGGTCGGCGCGGTGGCGGGGTCGGTCGAAAGCCCGGCAGCTTCGAACATGGTGGTGTTGATCCACAGGCCGCGGCCATGATTGTCCAGCGGGATGCCGTAGATCGTGCCATCATACATCATACCGCTCATCGTGGTCGCCGAGATATCATCATCGGGAAGCCAACCGCCGCCCGAGGTGTACTGGTCGCTCATGTCGCGCAGCACGCCGTAGCTGGCATACTGCGGGATTTCCGACGCGTGGAGCAAGAACACGTCAGGGTACGTCCCCGCCACGAACGCGGTCTGGAGTTTCTGGTAGAGGGTCGCCCAGGCGATCATTTCGACGGTCACAGAAACGTCGGGGTTATCTTCGGCGAACTTGGCCAGCATTTCGTTCAGGGTGACGCCGTCTGAACCGGTGAGGCCGTTCCAGAAGGAGATGTGGGTACCGCCGCCGGTACCGATTTCGGCCACGATGGGGGTAGCCGTCGGGGCCGGGGTCGCATCACCCTGAGCCTGGATGGTCGGGGCCGAGAAGGAAAGTACCATCGCAGTCACGATCGTGACCACTAACACACTGACCAAAGCCAAACGCTTGAACATTTATTTGCTCCTTGTCTGCAATAATCTGATGTCGAGCTGGATCTATAACTCCTGCCTGTGGTATTGGTTGGAAATCCCTGGTCTGGAATGATTCGAGGAAAAACTTGCAGCGCTTCCCCCCTCGGTATTGCTCGATCATTTCAGAGGATTTCCACGATCTCACCTCCTTTGGGGGTAGACTGACCCAAACAAAACGCAGCGTGGTTAGGAAGGTTGAATTTCAATGCATTCGTATACACACATCCGTATTATACAACACAATCGAGGCTAAATGTCAAGCAATTGCCAGGACCAACCGTTAACCTTGCCAATCCGTAAGCGCTACAAATCTTTGTAGCGACATTGCAAAATCTCCTCCACTTCTGCTGTAAAATAAACTTCGGAGGATCATGATGTCAGTCAAACACCCACCTAACCCACGCTTTGGAAAACTGCTGACGGAGGCGATCTCGAGTGTCGCCAAGCGCAAGCGCCTGAATATGGAAGTCGTCGAGCAAGAAATCGCGCTGGCCGTCAGCCGGGCCGAAGAGCAGTCGGTCCCGCTCAGCTTCTACACCGTGCAGCGTTGGATGCGCGGCTATCCGCCCAGCAGCCAGCGCCTGAAAATCGTGCTGGATTTCTGCATCCGCTATGGACGCATCGGCAATGATCTCGCCCAGAGCCTCGCCGTGGAAGCAGGCGGACAGCCGATTCTGCCCGAAGTCGCCCACCCGGCTAACGCCCCCGTTCCCCGGTTCTATTCCAACCTCCCCCGGCGCCATCTCTCTTTCCGGGGCCGTGTGCAGGAGATCCGCGAACTGGACCGGCTGCTCGCGCCCGACAGCCGGGCGGCGGTGATCGTGGTGTATGGCATCGGCGGAGTGGGAAAAACCTCCCTGGTGGTCGAAGCCGTGCACCAGTTGTTCGCCTGCCAACCCACCTCAGGTGGGCCGTTGTACGATGCGGTCATTTTCACGTCGGCGCGCGACAGCCAGCTTTTCGTCAGCGACGTGTTGAACGAGATCGGGCGTGTGCTGGACTTTCCCACCGTCCTGCGCCAGTCGGACGACGAAAAACTGACATTCGTGCAGAGTCTGCTCCGGCAGTTCCGGGTTCTGCTCATCGTGGACAACTTCGAGACGATCACCGATGCACGCTTGAAACGGTTCATCCTGGAAGGCGTACCGGCGTCCAGCAAGGTGATCATCACGACGCGCGATTACTATCCCGCCTTGTGGCCCGATACCCATCCCCTCCACCTGACCGGGTTAGACGACGTCGAGGCATTAGGGCTGATCCGGGAATGGGCCAGCGAGCACAACCTGTCGCCGTTAGCCACCGCCGACGATGCCACCATCCTGCCGCTGCTGCGCGCGACGGAAGGCAACCCCTGGGTGCTGTTGATGTCGCTGGGCTTCATCGCCCACCGCAAACAACCGCTCGAAACGGTGCTGCAAGACCTCTGGCAGGGCCACGGGGCCATCTTCGATTACATGTTCAGCACCATCTGGGAATTCCTGAACGAAGAGGAACGGCGCATCCTGCGGGCGCTGGCCTGCTTCACCACCACTGGGACGCGGGAGGCGATTGGCACCATTGCCGAGGTATCCGGCTACCCACTGACGGCAGGCCTGGGGCGCTTAACCGAACTCTCGATGATGACGGTCGAAGATGACTGGACGGGAACCCAATCCCGCTACCACTTACACCCCTTGACGCGCGCCTTCGCGCGGTCGATGGCGGAGCGCAGCGGTCAACTGGATACCCTGCGGGCGCGCTGGCTGGCGTGGTGCGTGGATTTCGCCGAACCCTACGGCGGTGAAAGCTTCGACATGGTCACGCACCAAACCCTGCGTGACGAGCAGGAGAATCTGTTCGCCGCGATCCGTTACGCCCTGGACCGGCGGCAGTTCGACCAGTGTATCCGGCTGGTGACTGCGATCTGGCACCATCTCTACGTGGTCGGGGACTGGAACCGCCTGGTTGCGATCATTCTGGACATCCTGAACGCCGAAGGAGTCCCCGATCCGCACAAAGAGCCGCGCCTGCTGAAGCTCAAGAGCTACCTGGAATATTTCTACTATCTGAAGGAACCCACTTCGCGGGAGGTGGTCCAACATCTGTTGGATCTTGAGCAAGACATCCGCGCCCTGAACGACGAGCAACTGCTGCTCGATTCGAATATCTTGAACTATCTCACTCAAGCTCATCTCACCTGCGGGGACCACCAGCGCGCGCGCCGCTATGCCGAACAGCACATTGCCCTGTGCCAGCGATTCATCAACCTGCGAGGCGTGATCTCAGGACAGTACAACTTAGCTCGTGCGTTACACGATCTGGGCGAACTGGACCAGGCCGAACGCATCCTGGTATCGCTCATCCGCGAAGCGAATCTGATGCAGTGGGAACGCGCCGTCGGCTATTGCAGCCTGCGCCTGGCCCAGGTGAGGCGCGACCAAGGCTACAAGGCGGAGAGCCACCGCGATTACGAAACCGCCTTGCAGGTGAGCGAAAAGTGGGGCGAACTGCTGCTTCAGGAAATGGTCCTGACCGATCTGGCGGTGCTGGCCTGGAGGGATGCCGACGACCAGGCGGCCCTGGATTATGCCGCCCAGGCGCGCGACCTGGCCGTCCGTTTGGACCTCCAGCACGATCAAGCCCGGATGGACGACCTGGTCCAGGCTATCACCGGCACGGTGGCCGAACGCGAAGAAGTGCGCGCGGGGAACGGCAGAGCCTATCTTTTGACCGAAGTCAATGCAGCGCGAGGGTTGATATGAACACCATTCAAAACAGGCATCTCACTGTGATCATCCTGGGCGGATCGAGACGATCCCCCCTGGTCGTCGCTGCCGAGGAACCTGCGCCATGTGCGGTCCTGAACGCTGGCGACAACCGGCTGGAGCCGGACGAAACCCTGAGTATCGCCCGCCGGGGCCAAACGCTGTGCATCGTGTCCGGGTGTGCCTGGGTCACGCTGGATGGCCAGGATACCACCCTGCTGGCCGGCGAGGAAATGATCCTGAACCCAGGCAAAGACGCGGCAGTCGTCTCGGCGTTGGAAGAGCAGGCCGTGATCTATCGCCTCTGTGAGACCTCCGGGTGCTAGTATTCCTCATTCCCCGACCGACAACTCGCATGTGCAGGCAAGGGCCGATCAGTGATCGGCCTTTTTTCCATTGGGCATATTCCGCCTGAGCGTTACAATGGCAGGTGGAAAATGATGGTTTGGCGAGACGAGGACACGTTATGCACCGCATCAACACGAATCTGGTGGCCCGCTATCCTGACCTGGCGGGCTGTGCCGGGGATATTGCCTCGGCCTTCGACCTGCTCCGCATTATGTTTGAAGCCGGGGGTACGCTGCTGATCTGTGGCAACGGCGGCAGTGCTGCCGACTGCGAACATATCGTCGGCGAACTGATGAAAGGTTTCCGGTCCAAGCGCCCGCTGTCACCGGACCGGCGCGCGCTGTTGTGCGCGGCAGAACCGGAGCACGGCGACTATCTGGCCGATCACTTACAGGGGGCGCTGCCCGCCATCTCGCTGGTCAGCCAGTCCGGGCTGATGACGGCCTTTGCCAACGACGTCGCGCCGGACATGGTCTTCGCCCAACAGGTGTACGGTTACGGGCGGGCCGGAGATACCTTGCTCGGGATCAGCACTTCGGGCACGTCGCGCAATGTGCTGCACGCCCTGCGGGTCGCGCGCGCGATGAAACTGCGGACCATCGGGCTGACCGGCCAGGACGGCGGGACGATGGTCGGCCTGTGTGACGTCACGATCCGCGTGCCCTACACCGACACGGCGCGGATTCAGGAGCGGCATCTGCCCATCTACCATACGCTGTGCGCCATGCTGGAAGAGACGTTCTTCCCCCATGTCTGATCTCGCCGGAGTCGACATTGGAGGGACCAAGTGCGCCGTATGCCTGGGGCGCAGCCACACGGGCGGCGTGGACCTCCTCGCCAAGCGGCGCTTCGCCACGCCCGGCGATCCGCATACCGCGTTAAGTCAACTCGCCAACGCGCTGGCGGAACTGCTGGCGGAACAGCCTGACTTTGTGCTGGAAGCGATCGGGATTAGCTGCGGCGGGCCATTGGACAGCGCGCGTGGACTGATCCTGACGCCGCCCAACCTGCCCACCTGGGATCGCATCGACGTCGTCAGCCCGCTCCGCGCGCGTTTCGGCGTGCCTACCGGCCTGCAAAATGACGCCAACGCCTGCGCCCTGGCCGAATGGCAATGGGGGGCGGGACGCGGCTGCCGGAACATGGTCTTTCTGACCTTCGGGACCGGCATGGGCGCCGGGCTGATCCTGGACGGGCGGCTCTATTCCGGCACGAACGATATGGCGGGCGAGGTCGGCCATATGCGGCTGGCCCCGGATGGCCCGGTCGGCTACGGCAAGGCCGGGTCTTTCGAGGGCTTTTGCAGCGGCGGCGGGATCGCGCAGTTGGCCCGGACGATGACCGAACCGCATCTCGCGGCAGGCGCGCCGCCCACCTTCTGCCCGACACTCGACGATCTCGCGCTGATCACCGCTGAAAAAGTGGGGCAGGCTGCGCAGCAGGGCGATCCGCTGGCGCGCGAGATTTACGAGACGGTCGCCCGGCGGTTGGGGCAGGGATTGGCCATCCTGGTCGATGTCCTGAACCCGGAGCGGATCGTGATCGGCAGCATTTACGGGCGGCAGCAGTCCCTGCTGGAAACGCTGACCTGGCAGGTCCTGCGGCAGGAGGCGCTGCCCCTCGCGCTGGCCGTGTGCGAGATCGTGCCCGCCGGACTGGGCGAGCAGATCGGCGATCTGGCGAGCCTATCGATTGCCCAAAACAACTTGAAACAGCCGTGATCGGCGTTTAAAGGTAAAAATATTCATGACAGAGCCTATCGTTCATTTGATCTGCAATGCTCACCTCGACCCGGTTTGGATGTGGACCTGGGAAGAGGGTCTGCGCGAAGCCATCTCCACCTTCCGCACCGCCGCCGACCTGTTGGGCGAGTTCCCCGAATTCGTGTTCAACCATAACGAAAGCCTGCTGTACGAATGGGTTGAGGAGCATGATCCCATCCTGTTCGGGCGGATTCGCGAATTGGCGCAGGCGGGGCGCTGGAACATCACGGGCGGCTGGTACTTGCAGCCGGACTGCAATATCCCCGGCGGCGAGACACTGGTGCGCGTGATCCTGGAAGGACGGCGCTATTTCGAAGAAAAATTCGGTGTCCAGCCGCCGGTCGCCTTCAACTTCGATTCGTTCGGGCATCCGAGCGGGCTGCCCCAAATCCTACACGGCAGCGCCTTCAAACTGTACCTGCACTGCCGCCCGAACGCCGCCCAGATGGACCTGCCCGCCCCGCTATACCGCTGGCGCGGCAAGGACGGCGCCGAAGTGATTGCGCTGCGCCCGCACACCGGCTGGTACTGCACGCCCCGTCCCGGCCAGGCCCAGGAGCAGGCGCGCAACGGGATCGAGTTCGCGCGGGCGACCGGACAGGATGCGCTGGTCTTGTGGGGCTTGGGTGATCATGGCGGCGGCGCGACCCGAGATGACCTGGAACGCTTCCGCGAATTGATCGCCGAAACGGCGGGCAGCGGCGTGGAACTGCGCCACAGCACCCCGGAGGCGTACCTGGCGCGGATCATCGAGCGCGCGGACAAGCTGCCGGTATACGAAGGGGAATTGCAGCGCACGCTGTCCGGCACGTATACCTCGGTCGCGTCGATCAAGCGGGCCATGCGCGACACGGAAGCGCGGCTGGCCTCAGCGGAACGTTGGGCGGCGCTGGCCTGGTGGTACGCCGGGATCGCGTATCCGGCGGCAGACCTGCGTACGGCCTGGAAGCGCCTGATGCTCAACACCTTTCACGATACGCTGTGCGGCTCGCTGCTGGAAGGCGCGATCCCCGGCGTGCAGGCGGTGTTCGGCCATGCGGGCGACCTCGCGCGGCAGATCACCGTCCGGTCCCAGCACGCGCTGCTGCCTGATATTTCGCCCGAACCGGAGACCGTCCCGATCTACGTCTTCAACCCCCATGCGATCCCGCTGCGCGCGCCCGTGGGGCTGAACATCTTGAGCGCCTACGCCCCGCCGCCCGACTATCGTCCCATCAGCCTGTACGACGACACCGGCACGCCGGTATGCCACCAGGAAGCGGGCGGGCCGTCTGTACTCCAGGCCGGGACCTGGCAGCCGTTCGTAGGCTTCACGGCAGAGGTTCCGCCGCTCAGCGTGCGGCGCTACGTCGTCCGGTTCGAGCCATCCGGCGTCCCGGCGGCGGGCGAACTCAGCACGCAATCCGACGAGTCCGGGATCACGGTCAAGAACCGGTGGTGGGAAGCCCACTTCGCGCGCCAGACTGCCGCGCTGGAGAGCCTGATCCAGCGTTCCACCGGGAAAAACCTGCTCAAAGGGCCGGTGCAGTTGTGCGCCATGCAGGATGTCTCCCACGCCTGGGGCGGCGAAAACCGGGTGGTGTATAACGTCCCGGTCAGCCCGCTGGCGGCGCTCACCCCGGCGGAAGTGGGCGCTTTCGCGGGCGTGGAAGGCCAGCAAGGTCCCGCGCTGCGCGTGATCCACGCCGGACCGGTCTCGATCACCGTCGAGGGACTGGTCGGCTGGCAGCACACGCGCGCTGCCGTGCAGATCACCTTCTATGCTGATCTGCCCTACCTCGACGCTGCCGTGCGGCTGTACATGGGTGCGCGGCGTAAGATGATCAAGCTGGTGCTCCCCTTCGATCTGCCGGACGTCAGCGCGGTATGCGAGGTCCCCTACGGCACCGCCCATTACCCGGCGGATGCCACCGAATACCCCTATGGGCGCTGGATACGGTTGGAGGCTCCCAACGGAGCGGTAGCTATCGCCAACAACGGCCAGTCCGGGTTCGATCTGCCGGCGAGCGGCACGCTGGGGCTGAGTCTGAGCCGCGGCGCAACCCATTGCAGTTGGGAAGGCGATCCCGGCGGACCGGCGATGGACCCGGCGCAGTCCTACACGTTCATGGACCAGGAGCAGATCGACACCCGCTTCCGGCTGGTGGGGGGCAGCAGTGCGCAAGATGTGGCAGCGCAGATCATCCCGGCGGCGTTGGAACTGAACCAACCGCTGGAACGGTTTCACACTTATTTTCCGCCCACGCCGCCCGCCAAACCATCCGAGGCCGCGTTGCCCTTCTTGCAGATCAGCCCGTCCAGCGTCGCCCTCGGCGCGCTCAAAAAAGCGGAAACCGAAGACGCGCTCATCGTGCGCCTGGTGGAGATGACCGGCCAACCGGTCACAGCGGAGATCGCGCTGGCAGGCGGGACCACGCACACGCTGGCGTTCAGGCCGAATGAGATTCTGACGTTCAAGATCCGCCGGACGGCGGACGGCGTGACCTGGCAGCCCTGCAATTTGCTCGAACACTAGGCTTTCCCGGTGATCGCTGCTGCGCGATCACCGGGGAGTCTCACAGTTCCAGGTCATTCTCACGGGACAAGACGAGGACCAGCACCAGCACCAGGACGGCCAGTGCCACCAGGATCAAGGCGGTCCAGATGGCGGCGTTCACGTTCTGTTCGAAAGCGTTGTAGATCAGGAGCGGCATCGTCTGCGTCCGCCCTTTGAGGCTGCCCGCGAACAGGATCGTCGCGCCGAACTCCCCCAGCGCCCTGGCCCAACTCAGCAGCGCCCCGCTGACCAACGTTCTCCTGGACAGGGGAAACGTGATGTGGACGAATCGCTTCCAGGGGGTGGCCCCATCCACCAGGGCCGCTTCCTCGATTTCGCGATTCACCATCCGAAAGCCCACTTGAGCCGCCCGGACATAAAACGGCATGGCGACAAACACCTGGGCCATGACGACCGCTTTGGCGGTGAACACGATGCGGATGTCCCAGGCTTGCAGCGCCGCGCCCAGCAGGCCCCGCCGCCCGAAGGTGATCAACAGAGCCAACCCGGCGACCGCGGGCGGCAGCACAATCGGCAGTTGGACCAGCACGCAGATCAGTTTTTTGCCGGGAAAGGACCAGCGCGCCAGCACGTACGCCAGCGGCGTCCCCAGCAGCAGGATGATCCCCAGGCTGATCAGGGTGGTGCTGAAGCTCAGGCGGGCGGCCTGTTGGACCGCATCCTGAGACACCAGCGTCCAGGCCCGTTCGCGATAGCTGCGCCAGCCCAACGCCACCAGGGGCAGCGCCACAAACAGCACCGCCCCCCCGGCTAACAGAATGACCAGTCCGCGCCCTGACCAGGCGGTCACCCGATGAACACGATGTCGAAGTTTCACACGCCAACCTTCCAGCAGGAACGCGGACCTTTGCTACTGAGGCTCGCATAAAAAATTAAACTTTTGATGCCCACTATTGACCTCACCCCCTACCCCCTCTCCAATCATGCTGGAGAGGGGGACTGAACTTCGGGTGGAGTAAGTCCCCTCTCCGCTTTTTTC
>CAYRWY010000024.1:0-28029 GCA_964427955.1 uncultured Anaerolineaceae bacterium | reverse complement strand
CCAGTGGATCAAAGGACACTGGCGCTGTGAAGCCCATCACTACGGAGCGCTACATGAGTTATTCCCAAAGTTGGGCATCCGCGACACTGTCCCGCGCTGGCAGCCGCTCGATCTGACCCTGCACGACCTGCGCCAGCCGCACGACTACCAGCAGGCCGCGCTCGACGCCTGGGAGCAAGCCGCCTATCGGGGCAGCATCGTCCTGCCGACCGGGGCGGGCAAAACCTTCGTGGCGATTCACGCTATCCACCGCGCCAACCGCTCGGCGGTGGTCGTCGCGCCCACCATCGACCTGCTGCACCAGTGGTATGCCCGGCTGGTCAACGCCTTCGAGACGGCAGTCGGCGTTTACTACGGCGGCGAGAAAATCATCCTCCCGCTGACGGTCACGACCTACCACTCGGCGGGCGATCTCATCGCCGGGCACGGCAATGCCTTCAAGCTGATCATCTTCGACGAGGTGCACCACCTGCCCGCGCCGAACTGGGGCGAAACGGCCCTGATGTCGCCGTCCCCGTTCCGGCTGGGGCTGACGGCGACTTACCCGGAGGAACACGAGCAAACCGGCGAACGCTGGAACCTGGACGATCTGATCGGTCCCATCGTCTACACCGAGCGTATCGACGACCTGGTCGGCGCGCAGTTGGCCGAATATCGCACCGAGCGTGTGCGGATCGATCTGACGCCGGACGAGCGCGCCCGCTACGACGCCGATTTCGCCCTCTATTCGGGCTTCTTTCGTGCCCGCCAGCTTCAGCGCACGCATGGGGCCGACTGGTTGCTAGAGTTGAACCGGCTGAGCGCCTTCGATCCCGCCGCGCGTCGCGCGCAGTTGGCCCGCCAGCGCATGATCGATCTGCTGGCCGGGGCGGAGGGCAAATTCAAGGTGCTGGACAACCTGCTGCGCGAGTATTTCCACGAGCAGACGTTGGTGTTCACCGAAACGAACGCCGCCGCCTATGCCATCGCCCGCCGCCACCTGATCCCGGTCATCACCCACCAGACCAAAGCCGCCGAACGCAAGCATATTTTGGACGGCTTTCAGTCCGGGCAGTATCACGCCATCGTCACGTCGCGCGTGCTCAACGAAGGCGTGGACGTACCCGAAGCGAAGGTCGCGGTGGTGTTGGGCGGCACGGCCAGCGCCCGCGAGTACATCCAGCGGTTAGGGCGCGTGCTGCGCAAGATCGGCAACCGGCAGGCGGTTTTGTTTGAGGTGATCGCGCGCGATACGGTGGAAGAAGGCAAATCCCAGCGCCGCCGCTCCAAGAGGAAACGCTGATGTTGACCGGCGATCTGGTTCGCCCGCGTCTGCACAAGCGCGGCACTGCCCTGGAGATCGACTATCTGGCGGCTAACCCGCACTGGCAGCGCAGCGCCGCCGAATTGATCGCCCTGTTCCAGCGGTACGCCGGCCAGCCGCGCTATGCCTGGGAAGCCGC
Source organism: uncultured Anaerolineaceae bacterium (assembly GCA_964427955.1). Lineage (GTDB taxonomy): Bacteria > Chloroflexota > Anaerolineae > Aggregatilineales > Aggregatilineaceae > JACRBK01. The sequence goes on along the minus strand of CAYRWY010000024.1, from coordinate 26,587 downwards.
GCTCGAAGCCTACGAGGGCGAGCGCACCGATTACACCGTCCTGCGCGGGTTGGCGAAAGTGCTGGCCGACGCAGCGACCTTCACCGCGCTGGAGACTACCCTGCCGCCCGACGACCTGCGCCGGATGATCTTCGCCCACGGTCCGGTCTTGGATCAGACCGATCTGTTCCATCCGCGCACGCGCCAGGAAGTGCTGCGCGACGTGGCGGCGGATCTCGGATTGGCGGCGGACGATCTCGATACGTGGCTGTTCGCGGATCGCCCGGCGGAATACTTGCTCGCCGAGGCCGGGCCAGCGTGGACGCCGGAGGCGCTGATCGCCCGTTATAACCTGGAAGTGGCGCGCGGCGTGCTGTACTGGGCCAGCCGGATGCGGATCGAGATCCACGACGGCTACAAGGATTTCTGGCGCTACCTCAAACTGTTCAAGTTGATGTTCTGGGCCACGCCGCTGCCTGACGGTGGCTATCACGTCGATCTGGACGGTCCGATCTCGCCCTTCGTGCAGTCTACCACGCGCTACGGGCGGCAGTTCGCGGCGTTTCTGCCCGCGCTGCTGCTGGGCGACCGCTGGAAGATGCTGGCGGAAATTCACCTGCCGTCGTTGAGCAGCGATCCGCTGGCCTACCGGCTGGATCACACCACGCCGCTGCGCACCCACTTCAAGTCCAGCGGGGAATTCGACAGCCGCCTGGAAGCCGACTTTGCCGCCGAGTTTGAAGAGAAATTTGGCGACAAGCGCGGCCAATGGTTGCTGACGCGCGAGGACGAAGTGCTGCTGCTGGGCGATGCGGTCATGATTCCCGACTTCGCCCTGACGCACAAAAAGACCGGGCGGCGGGCTATTCTGGAGATCATGGGCTTCTGGCACCCGGACTACCTGCGCCGCAAAGTCGAAAAAGTCCGCGCGGCCCAGCGGTCGAATCTGATCCTGCTGGTGTACGAGGGCGTCAATCTCACCGAGAATGCTCTACAGGAAGTGCCCGGCGAAGTGCTCTATTTCAAGAACAAGCCCGTGTTGAAAGACGTGATGGCGCTGGTCGAAGCGGTCGCGCAGTGATCGCTAATCGACGATGAACAACTTCGCCCCGCTGGTCGTCGAGGAGCGGTGCGGCTCGGCGTGATCCGCCACCTGGTAACTCACGCCCGGCGTCAGGACGAATGTCCGCCCATCGGCTAGCTCCGTTTCCAGACGCCCTTCCAGGCAGAGCAGAATGTGTCCTTTTTCGCACCAGTGATCGGCCTGGTAGCCCGGCGTGTATTCGACCATCCGCACCCGGATGTCGCCAAACTGCCGGGTGCGCCAGAGGGCTTTGCCGCGGATGCCAGGGTGTTCGGTTGGTTCGACTGCGGCCCAGTCGGTGAGGCCGAAGGGAATATCCTGCATATTCATGGGCGTTTCCTGTCCAGGGGTGAAGAGTCAGTGGGGATTATGAAGCAGCGGCCCTAAAAACGCGAAAACGCCCGACTGGCAGGCGTCTCCGGTTGCTATTCCGCTGGGGGTTCTATGTTTCGAGCTGCGAGGAGTCCGAGAATTCGGTCACTTCCGACGAGGACCCGTTCAGCAGCGCCAGGATACGCGGGATCAGCTCTTTGGACAGGTCGGATTTGGGCACAAAGGCATTGGCTCCCACTTCGAACGCTCTGGCCTTGCTCCGGTAGTTGTCCATCACCGTCAGGATGATCACCGGGGTTTGGGAGGTGTGTGGGATCGACCGGATGGTCTTGCACAACTCAAACCCATTCATGCCAGGCATCAAGACATCCAGAATGAATAAATTCGGCGAAAATGATTTGACCAAATGAAGGGCTAATTCAGCATTGGGAGCCTTTACAACCGGATAGCCAAGACGCCTGAGCATGGTGTCGATCAGCTTCAGAATGTGGTTGTCATCATCGACGAGCAGGATGGCCTTGTGGCTAACCATGGTACTCTCCCTGCCTCAAAAATCGTTATTTGAGCCTGGCATCCTACCTCCAGGCCCAAATAACGTTCTAGAGGAGATAGCTTGCGCTCATGCAGTCGCGGATTGAGGCATGAGCACAAATATCTCGGCCTGGGAATGCGCTACGATGGCCTGCGCAAGTTCAGTAAGCGAGTTTGCCTCAACCGTGCGTAACCAACTCTGTGTCTCTTTGGATAACCCGAACGCTGTGAGAAGCGATGAGTCGCGTTCATACACGAGACGGTTGTGAACTTCGGCGTCAAGCAGTGCAGTCCCCATCAAGTGATCCAGACGACGCTTTTCTTCCTTGCCCATGTTAGATGGCTCCTTTTTCGGGTTAGGTAGATGGTTAGGGGACGTGATAGCTGCCCGAGGTAATGTCCTCCGCCACGGCCACGCCGGGCACGATGGCCAGCGTGAGGGTCACCACCATCACGGCCACGAAGATGACAGTCATAGTGCGGCGCGGATCAGCCAACAGCCAACCCATCAAAGCCCAAGCTGCGTTTTTCATTGCTAATCTCCTGAAAGTCAACTTAATTTGTATGATGACCCCACTTTAAAACGTGCCGCACAACATGGCGCTTACCAAATGACATGATTCTAAAAACAAAAAAAGAGGACCGTTCCACGAGAGAACGGTCCCCAAAATCAAGGGAAAAACAGCCCGAATTACTTCAGCAGTTCGTCAGCCAGCTCCAAAGTTTCTTCGGAGGGGTCCAGGCCCAGTTCTTCTTGAAACAGATCCTGCATTCGCTGGAAGTGGGCCAAAACCTGGTGCTTTTCGCCCAGATCGGCAAAACATTGCATGATGGCCCGGTGGGCATCTTCCAGAAAGGGGTCCATGTCGAGCGCGCGCCGGAACGATGTGATCGCGTCGCGGAAGTCCTGCCGCGCCCGCGCGCAGTGCCCCGCGCCCATCAGTGCTTCCAGGTACGCTTCCAGCAGGCTTTGGCGGCGGTACAGCGCCCAATCGACATCCCAGCCGGGCAGAAAGTCGCCGTGATAGAGATTGATGGCTTTGCGCCACAGATTTTCGGTGCGGGCGTCGCGCAGCGGCAGCAGACGCGCCTGCCGGGTGAAGTTCTCCAACTCCAGCGCGTCACACCACAGGTTGAGTTCGGGCGAAATGAAGTACACGCCGTCCTGAAACAGGATCGCGTTTTCGCCCAACGCCTGGCGGGCACGGTACAGGGTGGTGTGGAAAATCGAGCGCACCTGTTTGGTGGGGCTGTCCGGCCAGAAGGCCAGGCTCAACCGTTCGCGGCTTTCCGGTCCGTTGAACAGCAGGTAGAGAAACAGCTCGCGAGCGGCGCTGGAACGCCATTCCGTCGGGGTGATCGGGGTGCCGTCACATTCGATGCGCTCGATGCCCAGCGTCATGATCCGCACGCTGTAGGTCTTGGGCGTGCCAATGTCGGCGTGGGTGATCGTTTCCTGGACGCCCTGGAGCTTTTTCAACATCATGAGCAGTTCGCGATATTTGTCCGGATGCGTCACGATGTGGAACTTCAGCAGCGGTGAATGCTCGATCTCGGCGACCAGGGATTGGGCGCTGCCCCCCTGGCGGGCCTCTGAGAGCGCGAGATCGATGTACTCATCCGCCCCGCGCCGGTCCGACAGCAGCAGGGCGAGGTGAGCGCTCAAGGCGTACACCCACACCAGTTTCAGCCGCGCCCCTTGAGCGCGCAGATCGTCGATGACGGCTTCCAGTTGGGTCTGCGCGGCGGCGGCTTCGCCCATGTGCCCGCGGGCCGCCCACAGGGCCGCTTTGGCGCTGGCAACCATCAGGGCAATTTCGTGCGTTTCGGCCAGGGCCAGCCCCCGTTCAGCCAGCGAGGCCGCTTCCTGGTGGTTGTTTTCCCAGCGCCGCAGGGTGGCCGAGCTGATGAGCACGCCGCAGCGCTGGTTGGGCTCGCTGTTGCCGACCAGGCCCAGGGCCCGGTTATACAGCCGGATCGATTCCTGGAAGGCGCCCTGATCGCGCCGGACGTCGCCCATGCTCCACAGCAGCGCGCTTTCGACACGCTTGTTGGGCACGGCAGCCACGATGCCCAGCCCTTCCTGAAAAGTCGAGAGGGCCTGTTCGTAGTTGTTGCCCAGGTGATAGTAGTAGCCCAGGTTGTTCAGGGCGGCGGCGACGGTGCCGGGGCTGCCCAGGGATCGCCGCAGGGCGACCACCTCCTGCAAGCAGGCGCTGGCATCGCTCAGCCGCCCCTGCCGCGAATAGGCCACGCCCAGGTCTTGCAGCAGGTTGGCCAGCGCGTGCGCGTCTTTGTCGATCCGGTAAATGCGCAGGGCCTGTTCCAGGTAATCGACCGCCGCTCGCACTTCGCCCAGGTGGATGTGGGCCACGCCGACGATATTCAGCGCCCGACCGCGCAGGCTCTTGGCATCCCGCGGGTCGCCCATGAAGGTCGCCGCCTCCGCAATGGCGTTCCGGAAGCGGCCTTGCTGCAACAGGATGAACGCGCGCTGCAACTGGACGTTCGCGACGCCGTTTTCGTCGTCGATCTCGCGAAAGCCCCGTTCGGCCTCGTTGAGTGCCTCGTCGGCTTCCTCGTAGTTATAGCGGTCGGTGTAGATACGGGCGCAGTTGTAGAGCAGCCGGGGGGTCGTAAGTTCGAGATCGCGCAGCCGCATGTGCCATTCGAGCAGGGTTTCCACATGCCCCTGGGCGAAAAAGGCATCGGCCACACGTTCGGCAATGGTCATGGCACGTTCGATCATTCCGGCGATCATGTAATGATCGAAGCTGTCGTCCAGCCGGTCGTGTTCTTCCAGCCAACGCGCGGCTTTGGCGTGCAGGCTGGTAAAGACCGGCGCATTATCACTGCGGAGCTGGTTTTGAAGAAAGTTGCGAAACAGCCGGTGGTAGACCAATCCGCCCGATGTAGTCGAGAGGAACAGGTTGCGGTGTTGGGCCTCGCGCAGCCAGTGCAGGCTGTCGGGCAGTTCCAGCACCGTCGAGCAGAGTTCGGGCGTCATCCGGGAGAACGTGGACGACGCCAGCAGAAAATCGCGCAGGCCGGGCGGTTGGAGATCGAGCATGGAGCGGGCCAGGGCGTTGAACAGGGCTTCCGGTCCGCGTCCCCCGCTGAGCATCATCTGTTCGAGATCCGTCGGCAGCGGGTTCAGGGCCAACACGGTCCCGGCGGGCCAGCCTTCCAGGCGCGAAGCCAGCTTATCGAGTTCCGCCTTGGACAGCGTGGTGCCGGTGGTTTCCGAAGCCAGTTTCGAGATCTCGTCGGGTGTGAAGCGCAGGGCGTCCTGGCCGAATGCGACCACCTCGCGGCGGGCAATCATTTCCGTCAGCGGCAGGTTTGGCAGGATGCGCCCGATCAGAATCAGGTGGCAGTTCGGCGGCAGCAGCTCGACCAGCGTCTGCAAGAAGGCTTCTGCCGGGGGAGATCCCGCCAGCAGATGGATGTCGTCGAGAATATAGATGATTCCGCTGGGCGTATTGGCCCGCAGATAATCGGTGATCATGGCCGCGCGTTCGGTCGAAGTGTAGATCTGCCCGGCGGGTGTGGGATGAATGCCGGGGACACATTCTTCGAGGATGGACATCATGCGGCGGTAGAGGTTGGGGATGTCACGCTCCCGGTCTTCCAGGGTGTGCCAGGCGACCGGCATGGTGGCGTGATGGGCAAACTGGGCGGCAATGGTGGTTTTGCCGAAGCCCGGAGGGGCGCAGATCAGAATCAGCTTGTGGATGGATGCGGTCTGAATTTGCGCCAACAGCCGCGGGCGTTCGATGACGCCCGAGACGTAGGGGATTTGGGTGTTATGTGGCGCAGTTTCGGTTAGCATTTCGCAAGTCTCAAACGCAAAACCTGATCATGCAATACGATAGGTGCAAGTTGTTATTTTGACAAGTTTTTTCACCCTGTATACAGGTTCTATATATTTACAAGCCGGAAAAGCACCTACAAATATTAGCATAAATGCGCCGATTGAGAGTAATCGATTGCCGGGTGCTGGTGTCATGAAAATGTCAACAAGCGATGGTCGGACGAAAGACCATCGCTCGGTGGGAGTGATCGAGGTTGGTTACGGAGAGCTGGCCGGGATTAGCCGCGGGCGTGGACGGCTTCCAGGTTTCCGGCCAGGCGATAGCCGAATCCCGGCACCGTCTGGATCAAGGCGGGCTGGGACCAGTTGGACTCCACTTTGCGCCGCAGACGGCAGATATGAACGTTGACGATCTGCTCGTCGTAAGGCTGCAATTCGTAGCCCCACACCTGGCTGAGAATCTGGGCGCGGGACAGCACCTGGCCGCTGTGCCGGATCAGCAGGACCAGCAGCCGAAACTCGATGGGGGTCAGGTCGAGCGAGCGCCGGTTGCGAAACGCCTGGCCGCGGGTGCAGTCGATCACCAGGTCGCCCAGGCGGATCACTTCCGTCTCCGGCGTCGAGAATTCGTAGGCGCGCCGGAGCTGGGCCCGGATGCGCGCGACCAACTCACGCAGGTTGGCCGTCTCGGCGACGTAGTCGTCAGCGCCGATCTCTAGGGCGAGGATGCGGTCGTAGTCGTCCGCCTGCTCGACGAAGACGATGATCGGCGCATACGACCGGGACTGGCGTAGTCGGCGGCAGGCTTCGACGACCGACCCATCCCGCAGCGGAGAACCCAGGATCACCAGGTCCGGGTAAGCATCGCGGACGAAGTCTAGCCCGGCGAGAATGGTGTCTCGAACGGCGGCATAAAACCCCGTTTTTTCGAGTCCGGCGCGCAGCGTTTGCCCGCGCGTTTCCTCACTCAAGATCAACAACTGTGCTCTCATACCTTCCTCGCTGATAACAATGTCCCCCTCAAGTCGCTAACGATCCAGTGGTGTGAAAAATTTAACATCAAGAGTGTAACCCTGATCGACAATCAGTGTCAAGCGAAATGTTAAAAATTTCGCACTTCCTATTGACTCCGGACTGGTTTGTGGCTATAGTGTGATAGTGCGAAATTTTTCGCATGGGGCCCCAACCGTACGTGGAGAGAACAAGATGGCAAGTCCTATGAAGAACCGCCTCAGCCGCCGCGAAAACCAGATCATGGATGTCGTCTACGAACTGGGCGAAGCGACGGCGGTTCAGATTCAAGAACAACTTCCCGACGCGCCGAGCAACTCGTCGGTACGGGTGCTGCTGCGCATCCTGGAAGAGAAAGGATTCCTGACCCATCACGTCAAAGCAGGCAAATTCATTTACACGCCGATCATTCCGGCGGAAAAAGCCGAACAGTCGGCGATCTCGCACCTGCTCAAAACCTTCTTTGGCGGTTCTGCGCCGCGTGCCGTCGCCGCGCTGCTGTCCACCGCCGATCTCACGGAAGAAGAACTGGACGAACTTTCTCAGCTTATCGAACAGGCTAAAAAAGAGGATAAAGAGTAATGCCCGAATCTATCTTGAAGCTGATGGTCGAAGCAGCGCTGCGGGGGACAGTGCTGATTGCCGCTACGTATGGGCTGTCCCTGGTACTACGACGCGCGCCTGCTGCCCTCCATCACTGGATGTGGCTGCTCACGCTCTCGGCGGCGCTGGTCATGCCGTTCTGGCTGTTGGTCAGTCCCAACTGGTCGATGTCGTCGCTGGCGCAGCCGGATCGGGCGCCCGCCAGCGCGCCGGTGCCCTACTTTTCGCTGCGCCCGGCTCCGGACACCCCGCTGTCCCCGGTGCCGGCGGTGGATCAGGCGGACGTGAATGTTCCAGCATGGGACGCTCCGTCGCCAACCGCCGCCGATTCGCTGCTCCACCTGCCCGCCAACCCGGCAGATCCTGCTCCCGCACCATCCGCAGTATCCCTTCAGGTCAGGGGCACACAGTTCGCGCTAATCGTGTGGGGAGCCGGGGTTCTGCTCTGCCTGGGCTATTGGCTGCGCGAGCAGATCGTGCTGTTCCGGCTGGCGCGCCAGAGTGCCCGCCTGACCGGGGCTGAATGGGACCGCGTGCTGCGGGACGTGTCCGCGTCAATGGGCTTGAAACGGCCCGTGCACCTGCTCCTTTCGCAGCGGGTCGTGCTGCCCATGACCTGGGGCGTCTGGCGTCCGGTCGTGGTGCTCCCGGTCGATGCGCCGCGGTGGACCCCCCAGCGCCGCCGGGTGGTCTTGACGCACGAACTGGTCCATATCCAACGGCGCGATACCTTGACGCAGTGGATCGGGCTGCTAAGCTGTGCGCTCAACTGGTTCAATCCACTGATCTGGTGGACGCTGCGCCGCCTGTCGATTGAGTGTGAGCGGGCCTGTGATGACCGGGTCTTGAGCCTGGGCACGTCCGGGACCGAATATGCCGGTCACCTGGTCGATATGGCGCGGGCGATGCTGCGCTTTCCCAACAGCACCAAAGCCCTCAGCCGCACGTCGGAACTCGCCCTGCGCGTGCGGAGCATCTTGAATCCGTCCCGCAGTCGCCGTTCGTTGTCGTGGATGCGCGGCCTGACGGTGATGTTCAGCTACGTCTCGCTGATCACGCTGCCGTTGTCCACCCTCACCCCTGGACTGTCTTCCTACCATCACGCACGCGCCAGCCAGGCGAAAACGAGCCTGCTGGTCGGCGTGCCAGGGTACGTCGCGGGCTTCCTGAACGATGTGGTGTTCGACGATTTTGAAGCGGCGCATCCTGACCTTCAAGTGATTCTCAACCCGGTGGAACAGGAGATCACCGCAACACGCTACACCGACGAGTATTACACGCAGGTGGAAGCGTATGCCAGTTCGGGGGACGTGTTGTTGGTCAATCCTCCCCAATTCGGCCCTGCCGCGACGCTTCCCGGCTACTTCCTGGACCTGACGCCCTTGACCAGCGTCGATGCCCCCCTGAGCGAAGACTTTTTTCCGGCGGCCTTGCAGTCGTTCCAATGGGACGGCCAGCAGTGGGGGCTGCCCCTCTATTGGAATCTGGCCGCGATGAATTACGATCCGGCAGCGTTTGATGCCGCCGGGTTGGCGTATCCCTCCGAAAGCTGGACGCTGGACGACCTGATCAACGCCGCGCGCGTGTTGAAGACGGACGAGCACTTCGGGCTGGCGATGATTGGTTCGTTCAACGCTTTCGAGGCGCTGTTGGGTTACAACACCACCTGGACGGTCGAGGCTGGCGTGCCCCAGTTCAACAACCCGGAACTGGCGGCGCAGGTCGAAAAGTGGGCGGAGTTCGCTCAAGCCGGGCTGATTGGCCCCGATTTTTCCCAGACCGGCTCTATGGAGGAGGCCTGGGACGCCGCCGTGCCGCTGCAAATCGCCCCGCTGGACTACTTCACGCCGCAGGACGGGCGTGTCATCGGCCCGCTGCCCGGCGGAAGAGCTGCCGTCAGCTATGTCGGTGGCGTTGCCCTCAGCGCGGGCACCCAGCATCCCGAAGCGGCGTATGAGCTGGCCAAATATCTGACGACCCGGCCTGAGAGCTACGCGATGTATGGCAGTTCGATGGCTCCGGCCCGGCGCGACCTGTTCCAATCGGCAGCCAATTACTATACCGCCGAGCTTCAACCGGTGTTCGAAGACCTGGCGGCGGGGGCGGTGCCCTCTTCGGAGCCGCCTTACCTGGACTACGTGTCGCTGGCGGTCCGGCTCATGATCGGTGACGCGAATGGCATGGAGGCCCTGGAACAGGCGCAGGAACAGGCAGTGGCGGATCGCTCGACGGCGTTGGCGCACCAGGGTACCTTCACCCTCTCGATTCCCGTGCCGGTCGTCGTCGAAGTGCCCGCAGGGAAAACGGTACTGCATTTTGGCCTGCAATCCTTCATCCAACCGCTGCCCACCCAGGACCGCTGGGACCAGGTGATGGCCGATTTTGCGGCGAACGATCCTGATATTGGGTACGTTGATCTGACGGCGACGATGGGCTGGGTCAACAATACTCCTGTCGATTACGCCGCTGATTTCGACTGTTTCTACGTCCCCACAATGCCTACGGACACGGTCGGTCTGTTGAGTCTGGACCCCTTGATGGCCAGCGATCCGGCCTTCGATCCTGACGATTTCTTGCCTGGCGCGTTGGATCGGGTCCGCCAGGGAGATCAAACTTTCGGCTATCCGCTGAGCCTCCAGCCGCAGGCGTTGAGTTACAACGTGACCGGGTTCGAGCAGGCGGGCCTCCCGCTGCCGACCAACGGCTGGACCACCAGCGATTTCGTCGCCACACTCGAAGCTGCCCATGCCGCGACCGGAGAAGCGGTCATGAACACGAATTTTGGTATCCCTGAGCACTTGTTCATTCTCATCGAAGCCTTTGGCGGGCTGCCCATCGATTTCCGCTCTACGCCGCCTACGGTTGACTTTACTGCCCCGCAGAATGTCGAAGCGGTGCGCAGCGTGCTTGACCTGGTTCGCAAGGGTTACATCAGTTACCGGTCCCAGGTCGATCCGGAAAACGTGCTCAACGCGTCCCTGTCTCCGCTGCTGACGACGGTCTATATCGATCCCATCATGGGGGGTGGCGCTGCTGAAGGCGAGTGGAACTACGTGTTCTACCCCACCGGGGAGGTCGCCCCGGTCAGCTTCGGCGTGGGAGCGGCCTACATCAGCCAGCAGGCGGCCAATCCCGAAGCCTGCTACCGCTGGATTGCGACCCTTTCCGCCAACCCTGATCTGTTCAGCGCGATGCCCGCCCGGTCGTCCGGGATCGCTGATCCCCGGCTGAGCGCCGCGCAGGGTAACAGCGCGGTAGAGGTCTACCAGCAAATCGACACCCTGCTGCGCACACCGGGCACCCTGGCCTCTCGCACCGCTTTTTCAGGGGAAAATACCGAGGTTTCCTACCTCAAATACTGGCTTCAGGCCGCCTTCGACGCCTACGTGCTGGACGATCAGCCACTCGAAGACGTCCTGGCCGACGGCCAGATCAAGGCTGAAGCTTACCTGGGCTGTGCCGCCCAACTTTCCCCCGATCTCTCGCCAGGATCATCCGAATACTACGCGGCTCATCACGAATGCACGCTGCGCGCCGATCCGGATTACCCCTACTAACCACACTCGGGGCCAGCCTGCCTAACGGGCTGGCCCCATTTTGCACTCCAAGCATTGAAGTTGCCGCCAGGGCCAAGTATCATAGTGACGCCTGACTCACGATCCGGTGGAGTCATAGTCTGGATGTGTTGCATGACGGTTATCAATTCGGCCCCGGCGGCTGCCCGGCCCAATCCTCAAAAGAAAAATATCTTGATTCGCCGCCTGGCGCGTGCGCCGTGGTGGCTGCTGTTCCTGGCGCTGGTCGTGATCTGGTTTGTGCTGAGCGTCCGGCACGAGCACCCCTATCCCATCGTCTGGCGGGCGGTGCAGCGGGGGATCATCACGACCATCTGGGTTTCGCTGGTCGCCTACGCGGTCGCCATGACCCTGGCTCTGTTGATCTCGCTCATGCGCCGCTCGTCGAACGTGCTGGTCTACCAGCTCGTGACGCTGTACGTCGAGACGGTGCGTGGTATTCCGACGCTGGTGTTGGTGTACTACATGGCGTTGGCCGCCATTCCCAAGCTGATCGAGTTGGGGAACAACTTCGGCGAGTGGCTGACGTGGCTCAATATCACGCTCGACTTTGGCGGCGGCATCGTCCATCACCTGACCTTCGAGGGCATCGGGAACGCGCTGGCGAATTTCAGAACCCGCGAGTTTCCGAATTCCTGGCGGGCTATCGTGGGGCTGGCGATTTCGTACAGCGCGTTTCTGTCCGAGATCTTCCGGGCCGGGATCGACAGCGTCAGCACGGGACAGCGCGAAGCCGCCGGGAGCCTGGGCATGACCCGCTGGCAGACCATGCGTCTGATCGTGCTGCCCCAGGCCATCCGGGTCGTGATCCCGCCGCTGGCCAACGACTTCATCGCCATGTTGAAAGAAAGCTCGCTGGTGTCGATCCTGGGCGTAGAGGACATCACCCGGCAGGGTCAGACCTACGCGGCCAGCACGTTCACGTTCTTCCAGGTGTATAATGTGGTGGCCTTGACCTACCTGGTGCTGACTCTTTCGCTGGCGATGCTGGTCAAGCTGCTGGAACTCTACCTGCACCGGGGACAGCAGCGGGGGTGAACCCAATGATCACCTATGATTTTTCAGGACAGGTCGTGATGGTGACCGGCGCGGGCGGCAACCTCGGCAGCGCGACCGCTCACGCCTTCGCGCAAGCCGGGGCAAAGCTGGTCCTGGTCGAGCGCGACGCCGAGAAGCTGCACGGGCTGTACCCGGCAGATCGCGCGCTCGTCGTCCCCGCGGATCTGACCGATCCGGCCTCGGTCGCTGAGCTGGTCAGCCGGACGGTCGATCATTTCGGCCAGATCGACGTGCTGGCGAACACGGTGGGCGGCTATCGCGCCGGGACGCCGGTCCAGGCGACGCCGCTGGAAACCTGGGAATTCATGCTCACGCTGAATGCCCGCACGGCGTTTCTGATCGGGCAGTCCGTCATCCCGCACATGCTCGCCCGCAGCCGGGGCAAGATCGTCAACGTGGCCGCGCGCGGCGGGCTGGACGGCGCCGCCAAACAGAGCGCCTACAGCGCCGCCAAGAGCGCGGTGATCCGCCTGACGGAGAGCATGGCCGCCGAACTGAAGCACAGCGGAATCAACGTCAACTGTGTGCTGCCGGGCACGATTGACACCCCCCAGAACCGCGCCGCGATGCCCACCGCCGATTACCAACGCTGGGTTGCGCCGGATGCCATCGCCGACGTGATCGTCTTCCTGGCGTCGGACGCGGCGCGCGCGATTACCGGGGCGGCGATCCCGGTGGTGGGCCGGAGCTGACCAAAACAGAGGACAGAAAAACGGGACCACACAGGCCCCGTTTTTGTTATATGGGACAAAAAACCGTGGCGAAAATGGGCTTTTGGCTGCGCTGGTCCTGGCGCGATTTGCGCGAACGCTGGCTGCAAGTGGGCGCCACCGCGTTGATCATCGCCCTGGGCACCAGCGTCTACGTCGGCCTCGGCAGCACCACCCCCTGGCGTGAGCATTCGACCCGGGCGAGTTACGCGCTGCTCCACATGTACGATCTGCGGGTGACCCTCGCCACTGGCAGCGCCGCCGACCAGGAGCGGCTCTTGCAGGCTGTCCAGAGCATCCCTCGCGCCAGCGCCATCGACAGGATCGAGCCGCGCCTGGTCCTGCCGGTTTTCGTCCACGTCTCCGCGCAGGGACAGGAGGTGTGGACTCGCGGGCAGATGATCGGCGTGGAGGTCACGGGGACATCGCCGCACGTCAACGGGATTTCGATCAACCGCGGGCGTGCCCTGACCGCCGCCGACGACGGTCTGAACAGGGCTGTCGTGGAATATCACTTTGCCGATTATTACGATCTGCCGCCTCAAGGCCAGCTCCAATTGAGCGGCGGCGTGGGGCTGGATTACGTCGGCACCGGCATGTCGCCGGAATATTTCATGATCACCACCGCAGAAGGCGGCATCTGGGCGCAGGCCAATTTCGCGGTGATCTTCGTCCCACTGGCCACGGCCCAGCGCCTTATGGATTATCCCGGCCTGGCGAACGATCTGGTGCTCACCCTGACCCCGCAGGCCGACCGGGCGGCAGTGCAGGCCGAGCTTGAAGCCGTCCTCCAACGCGATTTTCCACAGATGGGCGCCCACGTCCAAACCCGCGACGACGACAGCATTTACCGGTTGACGTACGACACCATCGGCATGAACCAGGAAATCTACGACATCATCATCGTGCTGTTCATGGCCGGGGCCATGTTCGGGACCTTCAACCTGGCGAGCCGGATGGTCGAGTCCCAGCGGCGGCAGATCGGGATCGGGATGGCGCTGGGGCTGTCGCCGCGCCACCTGGCGATTCGCCCGCTGCTGGTAGGTGTTCAGATCGCGCTGCTGGGGTCGATCTTCGGGATCATCCTGGGCCTGATCGTCGGCAAACTGACCGAGCTTTGGATAGCGGATTTGTTTCCGATGCCGGTCATGGGCAGGCTCTTTCAGCCGCGCGTTTTCGTCGCTGGGGCGGCGCTGGGGATCATCCCGCCGTTTCTGGCGACGTTCTACCCGGTCTGGCGTGCGGTACGGGTGCTGCCCGTGGACGCCATTCGCACCGGGCACCTGGTCCAAAAGAGCAGCCCGTGGATGTCGCTCGCCAATCGGCTGCCCCTGCCCGGCTCTAGCCTGGTCCAGATGCCCGTCCGCAGCCTGCTGCGTGCGCCGCGCCGGACTCTCTTCGCCACGTTGGGGATCACGGCAGCTATTTCGACCCTGATCGGGCTGACCGGTATCCTGGACAGCGCGCTGCTGGCTGTAGACAAGATCGAGGCGGAGACCTATCAGGATCACCCCGACCGGCTCAATCTCTTCCTGAACAACTTCTATCCCACCGACTCCGGCGCCGTGTCGGATCTGCGCCATTCCCCGGCCCTTTCCGCCGCGATCCCGGCGATCCGTGTGCCGGGCCGGGTCATGCATGGCCGTACCCAGTTCAACGTCCTGATCGAGCTGCTCGATCTCGACAACGATCTGTGGACCCCCACGCTGGTCCAGGGACGCCGGACGGCGGCCTCCGACCAGCCCGGCGTGCTGATCTCTGAAAATGCGGCGCGCGACCTGGGATTGAGCGTCGGCGATACGTTTGTGCTGGAGCATCCTTACCGCACGGGGCCGTACGAATACCAGATCGTCAAGACCGACGTCCAGGTAGCCGGACTGCACGCCGATCCCTGGCGGATGTTCGTCTACCTGGATCAGAGTCAGGCCGGGATTATGGGGTTGAGCGGGTTAGCCAACCTCCTGCACGTTCTCCCGGCAGCGGGGATCGATGCTACGCAGGCGAAAAATGCCCTGTTCCAGTACCCCGGTGTCGCTTCCGCGGTTTCGGCGCGCGAGGCCGTGCAGTCGATCTCGGCCATGTTGGGAGAAGTGATCCGGTTCCTGTCGGGCGTCGAACTCGCGGTGCTGCTGCTGGCGTTTTTGGTCGCCTTCAATTCGACCAACATCAATCTCAGCGAACGCACCCGCGAGATCGCCACCATGTTCGCTTTCGGACTGCGCCCGCGCGCGGTAACCCGCCTGGTGATGCTGGAAAACCTGATCACCGGTCTTCTGGGGACCCTGTTAGGTTACGGGCTGGGCTGGCTGGTCCTGGTCTGGTTTTGCCGGACCCGGATGCCGCACATTATGCCCGACATCCGCTTCGACCTGACCGTGTCTCCCACGACGATCTTAAGCGCGATCCTGATCGGCGTCGTGGTGGTGGCGCTCACCCCGCTGCTGCACCTGCGCAAGCTGAAGCGGATGGACATCCCCTCCACCTTGCGCGTCATGGAATAAAGCTTAGGGTTCGCGCAGAAACTCGATCACCACCTGGTTGAAATCGGCGGCGCTCTCCCAGAACGAGGCATGGCCCGCGCCCGGCAGGACGTGCAGCCGCGCGTCGGGCAGCGCCTCCGCGATGGTCTGGGAATAGTGGACGGGTTTCAGGATGTCCTTTTCGCCGACCATCACACAGGCGGGCCGCGTGATCTCGCCCAGCCGGGCCGTCACGTTCATGGTCAGAAAACACTGGCAAAGCTGGTACACCGAGGGGAGATGCAGGGCTTTCGCCGCCTCGACCCGGCTCAGCAGCAGGTCGTATTTTTGCGCAAAAAAGGCTTCGCTGAAATTCCAATACCAGGTCGATTTATAGAATAATTCGTGATCGCCCAGCGCCGCGATCAGGCCCCAGCTTTCGGCAATGGCGTGGAGCTGCGGATCGACGTGGCTGACGGCGTCGGCGATGATCAGCTTGTGGCACCGTTCGGAGTGACGCAGCGCAAACACCATGGTCAGCTCGCCCCCGTAGGAAATGCCGCCGATGTGCGCCGCGCGGATGTCGAGCGCGTCCAGCAGCGCCGCCAGGTCGTCGGCATGAGTCTCCCAGGTGTAGGCCGGATCGCCCTCCGCCCATTTTTGTGATTGTCCCTGCCCGCGCATGTCGTACAGCAGCACGCGGTATTCCGGCGTCAGCGCGGGAAGCTGAAATCCCCAGGTCGCGGTGCTGGCGATGATCCCATTGTTGAGCACCACCACGTCGCTGCCGCTGCCGTGCAGCTCGTAGTACAGCTCTACGCCATTGACTTTCAAATGAGGCATGATATTCTCCATTGTCTAGACCCGCTTCCAGTCTAGCACAGGGCTGTTTTTTGGACTCCGTCCCAAATTGATCCGGATCAAGGGGGGCTGCTGGCGGCGCGGTACAATGGGCCTGGAGTGGTGTTTCAGCAGGTGGAGATCATGGATTCGTCGCTTCCATCGTCGGGTGTTCGCGTCAAAACAGTGGCCATCCCTCCTGAGCATGGCGCCTGGGGCTTTCTGTTCGAGCCGGTCATCCTGGGCTTAGGCGTTGCACCCTCGCTGGCAGGGCTGCTGCTGTCCGTGGGGGTGATCGGGGCGTTTTTGGCGCGCTACCCGGCCAAGATCGCGCTCGCCGACCGGCTGCACCACAAGCGCTACGCCCGTACCCGGCTGGCCGAACGGTTCGCCCTGGGCTATGGGCTGGCAGCCAGCCTGGGATTGGGGTTGGCGCTCGCCCGGGGGGGAGTAGAAATCCTGCTGCCGCTGCTGCTGGCGGTGCCGCTGGCGGTGCTGTTGTTCCTCAGCAATCTGCGAAATCGTGCGCGTGATCTGTCCCCGGAACTGGCCGGAGCGTGTGCCCTGGCGCTGACCGCCGTCAGCCTGGCCCTGGCCGGGGGAAAATCCTGGGGCGTGGCCTGGGCGCTGTGGATCATCCTGCTGGCGCGCAACATCCCGTCGATCCTGTACGTCCGTGCCCGGCTGCGCCTGGAACGTGGCAAGCCTTACCGCCTGGCGCCAGTCGTGGCCGCGAACGCCGCCGGGATCGTCGGCGTGTTGATCCTGGTCGTCACCGGCGTAGCTCCCATCCTGGCGCTCGTGGCCGTGATCATCCTCCTGATCCGCGCGCTGTACGGCCTGTCCCCCTATCGCCGCCGGGTAAGCACGCAGGGCGTGGGTTTTCAGGAGGTCGGTTTTGGCTTGATGACGGCGCTGTTGGCTGTCCTGGGCTACGCCCTGGGGATCTGAGATCGACAAAAAAAACCGGGAAATGATCCCGGCCTTTTTTTCGAATGATCGCCAGTTACAGCATCGCCGTCACCAGCGCGAGCAGCACGCCGCCCGCGATCACGCTGCCCAACTGCCCGGCGGTGTTCGCGCCCATCGCGTGCATCAAAATGAAGTTCTCGAAGTCCTCTTCCTGGGCCATCTTCGCCGCCAGCCGTCCCGCCATCGGGAAGGCGCTGATCCCGGAGGCGCCGATCAGCGGGTTGATCTTGCCGCCGCTCAAACGGGACATCAGCTTGCCGAACAGCAGCCCGGCGACCGTATCCAGCACGAACGCCAGCAGACCCAAGATCAGAATCTGGATGGTGTCCAGGTTGAGGAAGCCTTTCGCCGTCATGGTCGAGCCGATGGTCAGGCCAAGGAACAGCGTCGCGATGTTGATGATCTCGTTTTCCGACGCTTTGCGCAGGCGATCCACGACCTGGCTTTCGCGCAGCAGGTTGCCCAGCATCAACATGCTGATCAGCGGCGTGGCTTCGGGGACGAGCAGCCCCACCGTCAGCGTCACCACGATGGGAAACAGCACCAGCGCGCGGCGTGACACCGGGCGCGGCGTATATTCCATGCGGATCATGCGCTCTTTTTTGGTGGTGAGCAGGCGCATGATCGGCGGCTGGATGATCGGGATCAGCGACATGTAGGAATAGGCCGCCACCGCAATTGGGGCCAGCAGGTTCGGGGCGAGCTTCTGCGACACGTAGATCGAAGTCGGCCCGTCGATGGCGCCGATCACGCCAATCGAGGCGGCTTCGTTCAGCTTGAAGCCGAGCAGCGTCGCCAGGATCAGCGTGCCGAAGATGCCGAACTGCCCCGCCGCGCCGAGCAGCACCATTTTCGGCTGCGACAGCAGCGGGCTGAAGTCGATCATCGCGCCCACGCCGATGAAGATCAACAGCGGGAACAACTCGTTGTCGATCCCCGCCTTGTACAGGACGTGGAGCAAGCCGCCGCCCTCGGTCATGCCGGTCATGGGGATATTGGCCAGGATGCAGCCAAAGCCGATGGGCAGCAGCAGCACCGGCTCGTATTCTTTCAGCACGGCCAGGGCGATCAGGACCAGCCCGACAAAGATCATCAGGGCGTTGCCCGCCTCGAAATGGGACAGCCCCTTGGTGAGTTCCGGCCAGAGTTCGGACAAATCCATAAGTTTATGTGCCTTAATCGGTATATTCGAAAAGAAGATCGTGATGCTTGACGTGATCGCCCGCCGCCACGTTGACCGTCGCGATGGTTCCGGCGCGCGGCGAACGAACTGAGTTTTTCATCTTCATCGCTTCCAGGATGCACAGCTCTTGCCCCACCTCGACCCGGTCGCCGGGCCGGACGGCAATGGAGATGATCACGCCGGGGATGGGCGCGTAGACGGCTTTCGCGTCGCTGCGCAGCGCTGGAGCGGCGCTCGCCGCCGGTTGGGGCGTGGCCGCCGGGCGGGGGGTCAGAGCGGCGGACGGGGCGGGCGGGACGGTCGCGCTGTCCGGCCACACCTCGAAGCGTTCGCCTTCGACCATGGCGATTACCGGGCAGGTGTTCAAGCTGCCGACTTCGACCTCAAAAAAACGTTCCTCAATTTTTACCGTAACTTTCATTTTCGTCTGGGTCCTTTTTGACTCAGTAAATTACCACGCTGCACGGCCTGCCAGGCGGTGACGATGGCCGTGGGCGGCAGGGGGAACTCGTGGGGACGGGCTTGATCGCGTTCCTGAGCCAGCAGCACCGCGACCGCTGCCGCGGCGGCCCGCTGCTTAAGCTCAGTTTCACTGGCGCGGGCTTCGGCTTCTTCTTCCGCCTGTTCGGCGGTGAACCGCATCAGAAGCAGCAGCATCAGCCACAACAAGAGAATGCCGGCAAAGACCAGCGCCATGCCCATGACGGTGATTTGGAGTGCATCGGCCATGATCTACCTGCCTTAAACCGGAATATTGCCGTGCTTGCGGGGCGGCGCGGAGGCGTACTTGTCGCGCAGGGCCGCCAGCGAGGCACAGATCTTGGCGCGCGTCTCGCGCGGTTCGATGATGTCGTCGATGTACCCGGCGCTCGCGGCGTGGTAGGGGTTGTTGAAACGTTGGCGGTACTGCTCGGCCAGCCGGGCCCGTTCCGCTTCCGGATTGGACGAGCGGTCGATCTCTTTGCCGAACAGGATGTTGACGGCCCCTTCCGCGCCCATCACGGCGATCTCCGCCGACGGCCAGGCGTAGTTCACATCCGTGCCCAGGTACTTGCTGCTCATCACGACGTAGGCGCCGCCGTAGCCTTTGCGTGTGATCACGCTGATCTTGGGGACGGTTGCCTCGGAATACGCGTACAACACTTTGGCGCCGTGCCGGATGATGCCGCGGTGCTCCTGATCGACGCCGGGCAGAAAGCCGGGCGAATCGACGAAGGTCACCAGCGGGACGTTGAAGCAGTCACAGGTGCGCACGAAGCGCGTGATCTTGTCGGCAGCGTCGATGTCGATCACGCCCGCCATGATGCTCGGCTCCTGCGCGACGATCCCGACGCTGTGCCCGCCGATGCGCGCCCAGCCGACAATCGCGTTGCGCGCCCAGGTGGGCTGGAGTTCGAAGAAGGTTCCGTGATCCACCACCCGTTCGATCACTTCGTGCATACTGTAGGGCGTCGAGGAGTCCTGGGGGATGATCGAGTTCAGTTCTTCGTCCATGCGCAGCGGATCGTCGGTCGGCGGGAGGTAGGTCGGATTCTCGACGTTGTTGGACGGCAGGTAGCTCAGCACCTTGCGGCACATCGCCAGGGCGTCCTGCTCGGTCTCGGCGGCGAGATGGGCCGTGCCGCTGACCTCGGTATGAATGTCCGCGCCGCCCAAATCTTCGTTGTCGATCTCTTCCCCGGTCACCGTCTTGATCACCTGGGGGCCGGTCAGGAACATGAATGCCTGTCCCCGCACCATGATGATCACGTCGGTCAGGGCCGGAGAATAGGCCGCGCCGCCCGCGCACGGGCCGAGCATGACGCTGATCTGCGGGATCACGCCGGAATACTGGGCGTTGCGGCGGAAAATCTCCGCATACCCGCCCAGGCTGCGCACACCCTCTTGAATGCGCGCGCCGCCCGAGTCGATCAGCCCGATGATCGGCGCGCCATTACGCAGCGCCAGATCCATGACGCGGCAGATTTTGTGGCTCTGCATTTCGCTGAGCGTGCCGCCATAGACGGTGAAATCCTGCGCGTACACGTACACCGTGCGGCCTTCGATCTGGCCGTAGCCGGTCACCACCCCTTCGCCCATGTAAGCGTCTTTGGCCAGGCCGGTTTCGTCGTCCAACTGGTGGGTGATGAACGGCTCGATCTCGTTGAAGGTGCCGGGATCGAGCAGCAGATTCAGGCGTTCGCGGGCGGTGAGCTTACCTTTGGCGTGCTGCCGGGCGATGCGATCCTCTCCGCCGCCCTGCCGCGCCCGCTCGCGTATCGAACGTAATTCCAAAATACGGGGGTCTTCCTGGGGCATAACGAATTTTCCTCAAAAGATAATAGTTCGCGCCAACCCAAAAATGCGGCGATCACTGCCGACTATGTTTAAGTATATCGGGTTAGAAGCTGGACAGTACCGCAGATCGTCACCGAACTTCGATCTATGTCTCACCTTGGTGACCATCGCCCAGTTCGGCCACAACCATCCCCAGCAGGATCAGCCCGCACCCGACGATCTCCTTGGTTCCCAGGGTTTCATGGCCCCACCACCAGCCGAAAAACGCGGCGAAGACCGGCTCCAGGCTGAATAGCAGCGCGGTGTGGGTGGGCGTGGTGAACCGCTGGACGTAGACCTGCAAGCCAAAGGCCAGCGCCGTCGCGGCCACCCCGGTGAAGGCAATCGCGGCCCAGGTGTCGGCGGGGAGATCGATCTTGGGCGTCTCGAAGGCAAAGGCCGATCCGGTGCCCAGCACGGCGACCATCGCGATCTGCGCGACGGACAGCCGGATCGAATCGTGATTCGGGGAAAAATGCGCCACGCTGACGATGTGCAGCGCGAAAGCGAACGCGCAGGCCAATACCCACAGGTCGCCGGTCTGGACGTTCAAATCTTTGTTGAGCGACAGTACGCCCAGGCCGACCGTCGCCGCCAGGATGCCGACCACCGGCCCGCGTCCCGGCGGGCGGCGCAGCAGCACGGTGGACAGGACCGGCACGATCACCACGCTCAACCCGGTGATGAAGCCCGCCTTGGCGGTGGTGGTGGTCTGGAGTCCGACGGTCTGGAACAGGTAGCCCATCGCCAGCCAGACGCCGATCAGCCCGCCGGAGAGGAGTTCGCCGCGCGTGATGGGGCGGATGCGGCGCGAAAACAACAGCACCAGAAACAGCGACGCCAGGATGAACCGCCAGGCCACGAAAGTCAGCGGCCCGACGGCGTCTAGCGCATTTTGAACGACGACAAAGGTTGATCCCCAGATTAAAGCTACGAATGCCAAGGCCAGATCGGCCTGCCAACGTTTCATAAGGGCCTACAATGCTTGGGTGAGAATGCCGCGCATCTCGTCGGGGGTGAGCGCGATGGGATTGCCCTTCATCGAACTGGAACGGGCGGACTTGTCGATCAGATCGGTGATGTCGGCGTCGGTCACGCCATAGGCCGACAGCCCCGGTACGTGCAGCAGGTCGCACAGTTCGCCGATCCACGCCGCACCATCGGCGGCGACGGCGGTGCGATCTCCGGTCAGCAGTTGGGCCACGTCGTCATAGCGTTGCAGTGCGATGCTGTCCGGTTGGCGGGCCTTCAGGGCGGCGATGTTGGCGGTCATGACGTGCGGCAGCAGCGCCGCGCAGACGGCTCCGTGAGGCGCGTCGAACATCCCCCCGAACGGTCCGGCGAAACCGTGCACTGCCCCCAGCCGGGCATTGGCCAGCGCCAGCCCGCCAGACAGCGCCACGAGCGCCATGTCCTCGCGCGCCGCGGTATCGTCGCCGTGTTCGTACGCGCGCAGCAGTGCCGAGGAGGCGCGGCGAATGCCTTCGCGGCAGATACCATCTGTGATCGGGGTGGGCTGGTTGCAGACGAACGGCTCGATCACCTGGGTGAGCGCGTCCAGCCCGGTATAGGCCGTGATCTCCGGCGGCAGATGGTAGGTCAATTCGGGATCGACCAGCGCGATCTTGGGCAGCATCAGCGGGCTACGCAGGCTGACCTTCACACGGTGTTCGGGTGAGCCAAGCACGGCGTTGCGCGTGACCTCGGACCCGGTGCCCGCGGTGGTCGGAATGGCGATATAGGGCGGCGGCGCTTGCGTGATCGCCTGGCCGCGCCCGATCACTTCGAGATAGTCCAGCGGATCGCCGGGATTGGTGACCAGGGCCGCCACCGCCTTTCCGGTGTCGATCACGCTGCCGCCGCCGAAGCCGATCACGAGATCGCAGCGATCCTCGCGCGCCTGCCGGACGCCTTCCAGCACGGCGTTGATGGTCGGTTCGCCGTCGGCAGCGTAGGTGCTGACCTCGATCCCGGCGCGGCGCAGCAGGTCGAGCAGCGGCATGGCGCTGGACTGGTCCGCGCGCGTCACGACCAGGGCGCGCTGGCCCAGGCTGGCTGCTGCCGGGCCGATCTCGGCCAGCGTGCCCGCTCCGAAAATGATGCGTGTGGCGGTCGCGAACTCAAAGCGCATGGAGGCTAACCCCATCCCCGGTCATCCGGGAAAACGTTGTTGAACTTGAGGCTGGTGCGCGGCTCGGCCAGCATGTCCGCGACGGTATCGCGCCAGCGGGCATAGTGCGCGGTTTCCTTGTGCCGGGCGGGATCGTCCGGCGTGCGGTAGACTTCGACCAGCACGAAGCGCGACGGATCGTCCTGCTGCTGGATCACGTCGAAGCGCGCGATCCCCGGTTCCTGGACGCTGTGACGGGCGTTCTCGACGCAGGCCGCTTTGAACGCCTCGATGGACTCCGGCTTGGCGTGGCAAAAAACGTGCACAATAAACATTCCTGGCTCCTTTCGCTGACCCGCCTAATTATAGCCGGGCCGGGGCATTCCTCAACCTGTGCGGAACGCACAAAACAGTCTCCTGATGGTGCCAGGAGACTGTGCAGCGAACGAGCCGTGAGTGTGGCGGTTTATTCCATGACGCGCAGCGTGGACGGGATGTCCATCTTACGCATCCGCCGGAGGTTCAAGACCGGTGTCAGCGCGACCACCAGGATACCCAGCAGGGCCGAGACGGTCATCGTCGTGGGCGAGATGGTGACGATGAACTTGAAGTCGGCCAACTGTTTTTCCACCCGTGCCGTCAGGAAGGTGTTCAACACGATCCACCCCAGGATACCCCCGATGATCGTGCCCAGGATGCCGATCATCAGGTTTTCGATTATCTGCATCCGGGTGACGGTGCGGATCGGCAGGCCGAAGGCAAACATGGTCGCGAAATCCCGCACGCGCTCATCGACGCTGATGCTGGTCGAGTTGAACGCGATCAGGAAGGCCATCACCATCACGATCCCTTGCAGCACGCGCAGAAAGACGACAAAGAGGTTCAGCACGTCTTCGAACGCTTTGGCGAAGTCGGACACCGCCTGGACCGACGCGACCCCCGGTTGAGTGAGCAGTGCGCGCTTGATGTCGTTGGCATCGGCCCCTGGGGTGGGTTTGAGTACCAGCAGATTCGTCTCTCCGGCCAGGCCCATCAGGTCGGCGGCTTTGCGATCCATATAGCTGAGCGCGCGCAGCGGGTTATTGTGGATGCCGATCACGACCAGATCGGTTTTGACGAGTTGGAAGGTGAACTGGTCCTCGCGGCGCGGATGTTCCAACGTGATGTGATCGCCGACGCCGACGCCCAGGTCCTTGGCCGCTTTTTCGGACAGCACGATGCCCGACGCGCCGTCCGCGAGCTGGCCTTTGAGCAGGGTAGGCTGCCAGATCGCGGTCTGCATGTCGTGCAGTTCCATCACGGTGTCGATCTTCTCCTGGCCGTGGATCAGGTTGCCTTGCAGCATCAACCCGGTTTCGACCTGGGCGATGAGCGGCTGGCCATCCGGGCCGGAAATATGCTGGATCGCGGAGATTTCGCCGTTGTCCACCGGGTAGAAGAAGTCCAGGTTGACGATGATCCGGTCTTTTTCGTGGCGCAGATAAGCATCTTTGGCCTGGTCCATCGTCGCCAGGAAGGTATCCAGGAATCCGACGAAGGCTGTCATCAACACCACGGCCATCGCGATGCCGAGCACGGTCAGCAGCGTTCGCCAGGGGGAGCGCAACAGATTGCGGAACGGCATCTGGGTGAAGCTTTTCCCCGGCAGCGGAACGTAATTCGCGATCCAGCTCAGCCCGCCGCCTTTGGCCACCAGATAGCCGCTGCGGATGGCATCCACAGGGGGAACACGCACAGCCCGCACCACCGGGATCAGGGTGGCGACGAACGGCAGCAAGATGCCCAGCGCGGCGGCTCGCAGGAACCCTGGCATATAGAGCGTGACGTTCCAGGTGGGCAGCGGCAGGAGATCCTGGAACAGGCCCGCCATGTAGGCGCTCAGGCCCCATCCGACCAGCAGTCCCAACAGGGTCCCCAACAAGGCGATCTGAAGACCGACCAGCAGTGGTCGGAAGGCGATCCAGCGGCGCGGCACGCCCAGCGCCATGCCGATCCCGATCTGCCGCCGCTGCGCTTCCACGATGCGCCCGGCCAGGTTGAACGCGCCCAGTGCCGCCCCGATCAGGAATAGGATGGCGACCGCGTTCCAGGTCACCTGGTCCCCGTGGGCATCGGCATAGAGCTGGATGTGCGCCGGATCGTCCTCCGGCGTCATGAATTCGATCCCGGTGGAGGCGAAGCTGCCTGCCATGCGGCTTTCGATCTGAGCCTGCACGGCGTCACGGTCGGCGTGCTCGTCCAGCAGGAACAGCACGTCGTCGATCATGCCTGCTCGTCCGGTCAGTTTTTGCACGGTTTCCAGCGGCAGGAACAGCACGGCAAAATTCGACTCTCCCATGAACGTACCGTTATCGGGGACAACCGTGAAGTATTCCGGCGCTTGCCCATCCCCCACGTAATCCAGTGCCACGTCGCCGCTGATGCGCAGCGGGCTGCCGGGTTTGAGCTTGTAGTAATGGGCGAACTGGGTTTCGACGACGGCGACATCCTGACCGGAGTCGGCAGCGGTCAGGGTGCGGCCATGTCCATCCTTGACGTACAGGCTGTTGATGTGCGGCCCGCCGTCCGCGACATCCACCCCCACTAACCGTCCCTGGACCAGGATGGTCTTGTCATCGTGCGAGGCATCCACCAGGGTCGGGGCGATCAGGCGGGTTTCGAGCAGTTTCACGCCCTCGATCCCCGCCAGCGCCGCCATCACCTGATCGCGTTCCAGGTAGCTGCCGTCGGCAAGCTCCATCCGCAGGTCGTACATGTGGAGACGGCTGTAGCTCGCATCCAGTGAATCGACGCGCCAGGTCTCTTGCCCGCCGAATCCGGCAAAGACCCCGGTGCCCAGGGCGATAATCGCGGCGATAGCGACCACTTGCAGCCAGCGTGCCCGCAGGTCACGCCAGGACCAGCGCAGCCAGAGTGTGTTTTTCAGCATGTTCGCCTCACTTTACCACTGGAGATCCGCGATTTCGGCCCGGCCCCCACGGGGCTGGCCATCGCTGACGATCTTTCCGCTGCTCAGTTCGACCACGCGGTCGGCAATGCGCGAAATCTCGCGGTTATGCGTCACCACCAGCACCGTTTTCCCGTCTTCGGCCTGGCGCTTGAGCAGTTCAAGAATCTGGATGCCCGTGCGGAAATCCAGCTCGCCGGTCGGTTCGTCCGCCAGCAGCACCGGGTTCCCGGTGGCCAGCGCCCGCGCAATGGCGACACGCTGCTGCTCGCCGCCCGACAGCTCGTGCGGAAAATGGTTGATGCGGTCGCCCAACCCGACGTCGTTGAGCACCTGGATGGCGCGCTGGCGGGAATGGGGCGTGTTCGACATATCCAGCACGAACTGCACATTTTCCAGGGCGGTCAGGCTGGGAAACAGGTTGAAGGTCTGGAAGATAAAACTCACCGTTTCACGGCGAAATTTGAAGAGGTCCATCTTTTGTGACAGCACGAGGTTGCCGCCGTTGATATGGACCTTGCCCTCGGTCGGCACGTCCAGCGCGCCGATGATATTCAGCAAAGTGGTCTTGCCGCTGCCCGACGGACCGAGCACGACGACAAATTCACCTTTGTCAATCGACAGTGAGATATGGTCGAGGGCCGTGACGCGCACCTCACCCATCTGGTAACGCTTCGAGATGTCTTCCAACCGAATCATCATAGCTAGCCTCCAGTGAGAACAACGGAAACAACGCCGAAAGAGCGGGCGCAGCAAGCAAGCATCAGGGTTTGTTCCCAGAAATTAGGGTACTCTAAAAATTAAATTAGATCAATATAAATCGCGAAACTTCGGGGAAAACTCCAGTTTGGAATAGTAGTTCTGAAGCAAACCAGTAGTTTTATTATAAACTACTACGATTCAGGAATCAAGTGAGTCATTCCGGATGGCTGGAGCCGCCGGAAGTTGTGCGGATCGCACAAGGTAGCCGCGGCAAAAACAGGTATACTTCCCAGGCTAGGTCACGGCTTTTTCTACTTGTTTGACAACTTGCCTAAAAGCTGATAAACATGATCGTAAAT
>CAYRWY010000023.1:0-28873 GCA_964427955.1 uncultured Anaerolineaceae bacterium | reverse complement strand
TTTCGAATGGAGAGGGGAGGCCGGGACAAGCACATAGGGCGACCCGGCGAGTCCCCCTACTGCCGCTCGGCCACCCGCTCCATCTCCGTCGATTCGGGCACCGGAGCGCCGGACCATTCCAGCACGGTCGCGCCCCACGTCAGACCGCCGCCAAAGCCGACCAACCCGACCAGATCGCCGGGCTGCACCCGCTCGCGGGTGACGGCCTCCGCCAGCGCGATCGGGATCGACGCTGCCGAGGTGTTGCCGTAGCGTTCCAGGTTGCTGTAGAACTTCTCCGGCGGCAGGCCGAGCGACTCCGCCGCGGCGTCGAGAATGCGCTGGTTGGCCTGGTGCGGGATGATCAGATCGAGATCGGCGGGTGTCAGCCCGATCCCGGCGGCGGCCTGGGTGACGCCCTCGGCCAGCACGCGCGTCGCGAATTCCTTCACGGCGCGTCCATCCATGCCGACGCGATGCATGGTATGCTGCCCATCCGCCAGATAAGTCTCCAGGCTGCCCACCGTCGGCAGCGTCAGCTTGTCCCAGCCCGATCCCTCCGAGCGCAGCACACTGCTCAGCACGCCGCCGGGCGTGTCGCTGCCGGTGAGCACCACCGCGCCCGCGCCATCCCCGAACAGGACGCACGTCTTGCGGTCGGACCAGTCCAGCACGCGGCTGAACGTCTCGGCGCCGATCACCAGCGCCGCGCGGATGCTGCCGCTGCGAATCTTGCAGCAAGCCGCGTCAAACGCATAGATGAAGCCCGCACACGCCGCGGCCACGTCGTTCGCCCCGGCGTTCACTGCGCCCAGGGCAGCCTGCACCAGGCTGGCGGTGCTGGGGAAAATGAATTCGGGCGTGGACGTGGCGACGACGATCAGATCGATGGCTTCCGGCGACAGGTGCGCGACGTCGAGCGCCTGCTGACCCGCCCGGATCGCCAGGGCGGTCGCCGTCTCGCCCTGGGCCGCGATGCGCCGCGTGTGAATGCCGGTGCGGGGATAGATCCAGTCATCCCCCACCTGGACCAGGGCGTGAAACTCGTCATTGGTCATGATGCGGTCGGGCACGGCCATGCCCCACCCGCTCAGCCGGGCATAGCGCAGCGTCCGGGGGGCGAGCGCCTGCTGCACGCGCGCCGCCCGCCGTGCCTGCTGATGATCACCGTTTCCGTTCTTAGACATGCTATCCTCCACTGTGTTCAGCCGTCAGGGATGGTTGTCAGGCAAGCAGCACGGCTGCACCCTCACCTGTGAAAAAGTGTAGGGGGAGTGGACTTTCATTTACTCTCAGCGTCTTCGGCGCTTTTAGACGAAGGGACTGCCAATTGCTGTCAGGGGATGTCAAGACCTCTCAGATTTTGCGGGCCATGACGGCTCCATCACGCGTTCAGGGGCAAATCGGGGATTTGAGGGACCATTTTCATTTTTTCAAAGCAGTGCGCAGCAAGCGGCGCCCCTATACGGACGTTTTCCGCCACGCCTCTGATAGCTGATAGCTGAACGCTGACACCTACCTCATTCCGGCAGCACGATGTCCAGCAGCTTGTCGGCGATGTCTTCCGGCACGCCGGACGCGCCCATCAGATCGATCACCGGAGCCAGCGCGGACAGATCGGACAGCACCTCGGCCTGGGGACGCTCGCGCAGCGTCAAGACCACCTGCCGCCACAGCGCGTAGGACTGCGCCGCCGTGAGCGACTGCTTCAAGACGGTCATCAGCCGCGCCAGCAGCCAGGCCCGCTGGCCGGTATCCTTGACCGCCAGAGCCAGGTCCAGCGCCAGGCTGAGGGCATCCTGCTGGCGGCTCTGGATCTCGCCGTGCGTGCCGATGTAGGGCGCGAGGTGCGCCAGCGCGCTGGCCCGGTCGTAGTCGTCCGAGATGCCCAGCGCCGTATCCAGCGCCTGATCCAGGATCGGCTGGCGCAGGCCCAGCGGCGTATGGGGGACCAGTTCCAGCAGGGCGTTCACGCGCTGGTAGCGATCCGGGACGGCTTGCGCCGCCTCCAACGCGTCCTCATGCAGTTCTTCGGGCTGGCGGGGGAGCAGCGCCGCCAGGACGTGCATCCGGTCGTAGGGCGTGTCGATGTCCAGCGCGACCGACATGGCACTGTCCACCAGGCCATAAGGCAGCACCGGCGCAATCGCC
Organism: uncultured Anaerolineaceae bacterium; assembly: GCA_964427955.1. Lineage (GTDB taxonomy): Bacteria > Chloroflexota > Anaerolineae > Aggregatilineales > Aggregatilineaceae > JACRBK01. Next base: position 26,743 of record CAYRWY010000023.1, on the reverse strand, counting down.
GCCAGGATGCTCGCCTTGTGGTGCGGCGGCTTGAGCATCTGGGCCAGGTTGAGCGCATCCTGGGCGACCCGCAGGCGGGGTTCTTCCGGCAGAAACGGCATGAGCGCGCTCAGGGCGGGCACCCGTTCCAGCGGATCGAGGATGGTATAGGCATCGGCCAGGGCATCCGCCAACTGCCCTTCCAGCAGGTGCGGCGCCAGAAAGACCAGCGCCCGCCCGCGCTCGCTCTCGCTGGGGATCGAGCGGGTAGCCGTCAGCGCCTCTTGCATGGCCCGCCACTGCAAATCGTCCGGCAGATGCGGGGCGAGATCGGCCAGCGCCACCACCCGGTCATAGCGCGACCGGATCGCCAGGGCTGCCGCCAGCGCATCCGCCAACGCCTGCGCCCGCGCCGTCGGCGACAGGTAGGGCGCAATCGCGGCCAGCGCCGTCGCCCGCTCCTGCGAGGGACCGATCTCCTGCGCGATGGCAAAGGCCGCCACCTGGAGATCGACCGGCAGGTGCGGGGCCAGACGAGTCAGCGCGGCAGTCCGCTCGTGATCGTCCCGGATGCCGCGCAGGGCGTGCAGCGCCTCGGTCAGCAGTTCCGGCGACAGGTAAGGGGCCAGCGCCGCAAACGCGCGGGCGCGGTCGTCGGGCTGCTCGATGGAAAACGTGACGGAAATGGCCTGCTGCAAGCCTTCGGGGATGTGCTGGAGCGGCCCTACCGCGTCGATATAGGGGGCCAGCGCGATCAGCGCCGCCGTGCGCGTATCATCGCCCGTCATCTGCTCGATGGCGTTCAGCGCGCCGGTCAGCGCCTGCGGTTGCAGCGAGGCAGGCAGAAAGGGAATCATCCGCCCCAGCAGCAGCGCCCGCGCGTCTGAATCCTCGAAATCATAGGCAAAACCCAGCAGCCGGGTGTGATATTCCGGCGGCAGATGGGGCGGCAGGACGCTCAGCGCCGCCGCGCGCGCCATATCGCTGGGGATGCTCTCGGCGGCCTCGAACGCCAGCGCGACCGCATTGAGCTGCAATTCGGACGGCAGATTTTCGATCAGCGCCCCCAACGCCCGCACGCGCGACGCCGGGTCCTCGATGGCCTGCACTCCCGCCAGCATCCGCTGTTGGAAGGGCGGCAGCGACCGGTCACGGTTCGGCGCATCCAGGTGCGGCACCAGTTCGAGCAGCACTTCGACGCTGACCGCGGGGTCCAGCGGCGGATCTGCCGCCTGAATCGCGTTCTGGATCAGCGCCAGCGGATCGGGCGCGAAGTCGATGCGGTTGAGGTGGGGCGCGATCCGGCCCAACAGTCGCAGACGCAGCACCGGATCGTCCAGCGCCGACAGGCTGTTCCAGACGCGGCGCAGATCCTCAGGAGGCAGATACTCGGCCAGCGCCACCAGCGAGACCAGCCCGTCCGGACTCATCCCCGGCTGCACCGCCTCCCGCACCGACGAGAGCGCGATCAGATGGCGCACCTGCAAATTCAGCGTGCTCGGCCCGGAAATCAACTCGGCTTCCAACAGCCGGTTCAGATCGTGCACGGCGGTCGAGGTCACGTCGTCGGGCAGCACGAAATCCGGCAGGCGAGTCTGGGCCAGCCGGTAGAGTGCCACGCGCAAGTCCGGAGACCGGCGAATTTCCTTGTCCAACAGGGTGAACAGGATTTCGGCTTCCTCGGCCAGGCGGCCATGATCGGCGGCCCCGACGGGAAGCACCTCGGCCCAATACGCCACGACCGCGTTGTAGTCGGGTTCCTGGCCGGGCAAAAAGAGCTTTAGCAGCTCGTGAATCACGCGCTTATCGGCCAATGCCTGCCCGCTCAACAGGCCGCGCGCCAGCGGCGCCGTATCCGGGGTGACGTAGCCTTCGAGCACCAGTTGCAGCGCCGACCAATACGCCCGCCGCAGCGTGCTGCTGTGAAAGAACTGATCGAACGTATTCGCCGGAAACATCGCACTAAGCGTGCTGACGAAGGCTTCCGCCGCGTTGGCGAGCTGCTGGGTGCTGTGGATATCTTCAGAGAATGTCATGCTGACGATGCCGTGCCGCTTAATGAATGATCGTCATTAAGTATAACGCTGATGTCTCTATCGCGATACCGTCCGCTAGTCAGGGGTGCATTGGCGATTTGACCGTCCTGTTCGGGCGGGATATACTCTTTCAATAGAACATGCGGTCTATGGGAGAAGAACATGCGCACGCTCACCACGACAGCCCAACGTCAGGCCCGATCCTATCTCGAACAGCACGCCCGCCCGCTCGAACAGGCCCGCTATGCCTACCATTTCCAATCCGGCCCGCGCGAGGCCGTCCTGGACGCGCTGGCGGTCTTCCAAAATCCGGACGGCGGTTTCGGCCAGGCGCTCGAACCCGATTTCCGGCTGCCGGACTCGTCGGCGCTGGCGACGACCACCGCCTTACAAATCCTGCGCGAGTTGGAGATCGGCTCCGATCACCCGTTGGTGCGGGGCGCGCTGCGCTACCTGCTGAACACCCTCGATCCGGCGCACCTCGCCTGGACGATCATCCCGCCCAACGCCGACACCGCGCCTCATGCGCCCTGGTGGGTGTACAATCCCGACCTCACGCGGCATCTCGACAATCCCCGCCCGGAAATCGCGGGCTACTTTTTCCTGTACGCCGACCTGGTCCCCGCCGACCTGCGCGACCGGCTGATCGAGTCGGTCGTCACTCGCCTGGAAAACCTGCCGGAGGCCCTGCCGCCCAGCGCCTACGACAGCCTGCTGTGCTACGTGCGCCTGGCGACCGTCCCCACCCTGCCGGAGACGTGGCGCGCGCGGCTGCTGAACCGGATCGCGCCGGTCGCGGGCCAGATGATCGCGCCCGATCCAGCCACGTGGGGCGGCTACGTGATGAAACCCCTGAAGCTGGTCAAGCACCCGGCAGACCCCTTCGCCGATACCTACACCGGTCCGATCAGCGTCAACCTGGATTACGAGATCGAGCACCAGAGTGCGGACGGCGCGTGGCTGCCCAATTGGAGCTGGGGCGGGTTGTTTTCCGACGTCTGGCCGGTGGCCGAGCGCGAGTGGAAAGGCGTCATCACACTGGAGACGCTCAAGACGCTGCACGCCTTCGGGCGCTGGGCGGACAGGCATTGAGAGGGGTAATTTTCGGTTTTTCAAAACAGGGCGCAGCCCCTACGACGACGTTTCCACCGCGCCCTACCCGCTCGCCGCGCCCGCGTTGAAGAAACGAAAATCCCCCACCGGGCGGAGGGGGATTTTTTGTTCTTGACGGATCGCTGAAGACTGACCGCTATCTCACGCGCCGTTCCCAGGTTTCCTTGATCGACAGCTTCGTCACGTCAGGCGCTTCGAGGAAGTCCAGCACCAGGCGGGTGAACCCGGCGATATTTTCGAGCATCGGGAAGTGGCGCGTGCCATCCATCGAGATGGTATGGAAGATCGAGCGCCCTTCGACCAGGTTGCTGATCATGCGCGCATCCGGCGCGGGCAAAAAGGTGTCGGTCGCGCCGTAGACCGTCACGCACGGCACCGGCAGAGCCTGCAAGTCGCGCAGGGTATCCACGTCGACAAAGGAGTCGACACTCATCGCCACCGCCACCGTGTCGGCCTTTTCGACCTCGGACTTAAGCTTTTCGTGATCCGATCCCGGATCGACGTGCCGCTTGAGCAGTTCCAGGCGGTCCACCGTCTGCAAGAAATCCTTGAGCGGGTTAGCATTCTGGACCTGTCCGCTGGCCGGTTCGGGCACGTAATTCAGCTTGGGCATGGCAGGCACCGCCGCGAGCGGCTCTGGCAGGGGCACCGGCGCCGTGGATATATCTTTGGCCGGTTGATCGGTGGGCAGCGTCGCGGCATCCCGCGGGGACTTCGGCCCCGGCTCAGGAGGCCGGGCGGGCGGCACATCGACCGCCGCCACCCGCCGTTCCAGCGCGGCGCGGATGCGAGCCTTCATTTCTTCGGTGCGCCAGGGCACCGTTTCGGCATCCGGATTGACCGGGTCCGGGGGAGGTTCAGGAATGGCGGACGCCGGAACGCCCGTGGGCGTAGACAGCGTCAGCGACGGCGCCGCATTCGCAGGCGGTACCGTGGGCGTCGCAGACGGTGCCGCGGGTGCCGCCGCAGCCGGCGTCGCAGGCGCAGCCGGTGTAGGCGTTCCCGCCGCCGGGGCGGCTGGCGGCGTCACGACCGGCGGGATCGCGCGCGGAGCCGGGTTGGACGTCAGCGGCGTGGCTTTAGGCGCCATCCAGAACAGCGGCGGGCTGACGACCATCAGGCGCGGCACGCGATCCGGGTGCTGGACGGCATACCGGGCGGCGACCGCCGCCCCCAGGTCATGGCCGACCAGGGCCGCCTTGGCGATCCCCAGCTTGTCCATGAATTGGTCCAGCAGCAGCACCTGGGACGCAAAATCATAGCGCCGCGCATCGCGGCCCGAATCCCCAAAGCCCCAGAAATCCAGGGCGTACGTGCGATATTTCATGCTCAACTGCTGCATGGCCGGAATCCAATACCGCCACGATCCGAGCCAGCCGTGCAGGAGAATCACCGGGCGGCCCCGTCCCAGGACTTCGTAATGGACCAGATCATTTTCGATTGTAATTGCGCTCATGGACGCGCCCCAAGACTTCAGCCAATCCCAAATTTGGTCAATATTTCGGAAACCCGCTTCGCCAGGTAATCCGGCGCAAACGGCTTGAGAATATAATCATAGGCCCCTGCATCGATCCCGGTTTCCATCTCGGACTGCTGCCCCTTGGCCGAGAGAAACACAATCGGGATATTCTTCACCTCTTCAATCGCTTTGAGAGCGCGGCACGCTTCATAGCCCGTCATCCGCGGCATCCGTACATCCAGCAGAATCAGATCGGGCTTCGCCTGCGGAGCCAGTTCGACCGCCTCCGCCCCATTCGCGGCCTTGACCACGTCATGTCCGGCATACCTGAGAGTGAACTCGATCAGATCACGAATGTCGCGCTCGTCTTCTGCAATCAAGATTTTCGCCATCGATAATAAACTGCTCCCGTGTAATGCACCTAGTTCGAGGCGGGTTGCAGCGCCTTGGTGGGCAGTTCCACGTAGAACGTGGTCCCTTGTCCTACTTCGCTCTCAAACCAGATTTTGCCGCTATGCACCTGCACCAGTTCGCGCACAATCGCCAGACCCAGACCGGTGCCGGGGGTATCCATCACCATCTCGTGCACTTCGTCACCCCGGAAGAACCGCTCGAAAATCCGGTCGGCGATATCGGGCTGGATGCCAATGCCGGTATCGGTCACTGACAGCACCACCTGGTCAGGATCGTCCGCCGGGACCGCCGCCAGGGTGATCGTCCCATTGGTGGGGGTGTAGTTGAAGGCGTTGTCCACCAGGTTGCTTACGATCTGGGTTACCTTATCGTAATCGCCCCACACCGTCAAGTGCTGATCCTCAGGCAGGCGGATGATCACATTCATGGGACGGTGTTCGTCGTCCGAACGGGCACGGACATGCACCGCCGCCGCGTTCAGCACGTCGGCAACCTCGACCGGCGAGAACCGCAGTTCCATGCGGCCCTGGTCGATGCGCGAGATGTCCAGCAGGTCGTTCACCAGGATGCTCAGGCGATCCGCGTTTTGCTTGATCGTCTCCAGGAAGCGGTGCTGCTGCTCCGAGATGTCGCCCGCCGCGCCCAACAACAGCAGGTCGGCATAGCCTTTGATCGAGGTCATGGGAGTGCGGAGTTCGTGCGAGACCGTCGCCACGAATTCGCTCTTGAGCCGGTCCACTTCGACTTCGCGCGTGATATCACGGAAGATCGACACCGTGCCCAGGAATTGATCGCCCATATTCACCGGCGAGACGCGCACGCTGATGACGCGCTCGTCTTCGAGGGTGATGCGCTCTTCCAGGAATTCGCCCGGCTGGTGGACGGTCGGGTCTACCATCCATTCGGAAATGGTCTCGGCCCAGCGGGTGCGGCCCGCGCCGTACAGTCCGGCAATATCCGTGCTCAAGCGGCCCAGCACGTTCTTGACCGGCAGGCGCAGGATACGCGCCGCCGCGCTGTTGAACAGGATGACCTTGCCTTCCGAGTCGGTCACCATCACGCCGTCCGCGACCGAGTCCAGGATAGCGCCGCTCTTGGTGGCTTCGACCTGCTCCTGGCGCAGCATCGAGCCGAGACGCTCGGCCTGATCGCGGATCAGGCTGTACAGCTCGGCGTTGTTCATGGCGTTGGCGATCTGGTTGGCGGCTGCCGTGACCAGCCGCAGGTGATCGTTGTTGAAGGCGCGGACGCTCTCCCCGTACAGCAGGATCACGCCCAGCACGTCTTCGTTCGATTCAATCAGCGAGACGATGGCCGAATGCGAGCGTTTGTCCGCTTCGCTGGTCATCAACCAGCGGGGATCGTCGTCCACGTTGTCCACGATGAGCGACTGGCGGTTTTGGATCGCCCAGCCGGCCAGCCCTTCGTTCGCGCCGATCGACAGATTTTCTTCGCCCTCAGGGGTGGACGCTACCATCGTGCCAAACCGCGCCCGGAAGTACAGCCGGTCCGAGATGGGGTCCACCGCCAGGATCGCGCCTTCGGTCGAGCCGACCGATTCGGCCACCATTTGCAGCGAACGGCTCAACAGGCGTTCCATGTCGAGGCTGGTCGCCAGTTCGGTGGTAATCGAGTACAGCGTGCTGATGTGCTGGCGTTCCTGCTCCAGTTCCGCCGTGCGTTCGCGCACACGCCGGTCCAGTTCTTCGGCCAGTTGCAGCGTTTGCTGGAACAGGCGCGTGCTCTGGATGGCGACACCCAACTGCGCGCTCACCGTGTTCAGGATACGCTGGTCGTTGTAGCTGAAGGTGAAGGACGCCTTGTCGTCACGCGCGGCCAGCACGCCGATCACCTCGTCACCGGCGAACAGCGGCACGCCGACGAAGCTGCGCGCTTCGGGCAGCATCGTCTCGATGCCCAGGCTGTGCCGGACCTGGTCCAGGTTTTCGCCCACCAGCAGCAGCGGTGCCTGGCGCTTGATGATCAACGAGAACTCGTCCTGGCCGAACAGCGTGTCCGGCAGGTTGAGCGGCTGGTCGTCCAGGATGGAGGTCGCCAGCGGGAAGCTGAGCATCTTGGCCGAGGCATCGTAGAGCGCCACGTAGATGTACTGCGCGTCGATCAGGTTGGGAAGCTGCATATCGACCACGTCCAGAAGCTGCTGTTGGCTCTTGGCCGACGACAACTCGCCGGACATGTCGTTGATGATGTACAGCTCCTCGACCGTGCGCCGCGTTTCCGTCTGGAGACGGGCGTTTTCAATCGAAATGGCGGCCTGGCTGGCGAGCGTGCGGGCCAGCCGCAGGGTATCGGCGCGGAAATAGCGTTCCGGATCGAGCGTCTCGACTTCGACCAGCCCGATCGAGATTTCGTTGACTACCAGCGGGATCAGCAGGCGGCTGGCGGCGTTGTGCTGGACCATCAACTGCTGTTCGCCCGGCGGCAGGTCTTCGTCGTCGGACCGCACGATGATCAGTTCGCGCTCGCGCAGGGCTTTTTCGCGCAGGGGATACTCTTGCAGGCTGATCATCTTGCCGCGCTGATCGGCGCCTTCTTCCGCCGTACGCGAGCTGATCTCGCCGCGCACTTCCAGCCGGTTGTTGACGTCGTCCCACAGGAAGATCGCGCAGGCATCGGTGATGAGCGCCGTCAACATCTGCATGGTGACGCGCCGCACCACTTCGTCCAGGTCCAGCGTCACCGCCGTGGCCTGGGCCGACTCGAACAGCGTTTCCAACTCGCTGCGGCGGATGGCTGCCTGCTCGAACAGCGTCGCGTTCTGGACGGCCACACCGGCCTGGCTGGCAATGGTCTGGGCCAGCTCGATCTGCTCGATGGTGAACTGGCGTTCCTGGATGGTCGTATCCAGGCGCAGCACGCCGATCACGTCACCCCCGACCACCAGCGGCACGAACAGCGACCGCTGGACGTCCGCGCGGCGCAGCATCTTGCGCAGGTCCTGGGTCAGCGAATCGGTGCCGGTGTTGTCGATCACGACCGGGATCAAGGCATTGCGCACGCGATCCATCGCCTCGTTCTGCACCAGGTCGTACACCTGCTGCGGGGGCGCGTCGCCGCGTGGGTATTCGACGATCACGATCCCCAACGGATTTTCGGGATCGACCTGGATGGCCGCGCCCTCTTCGATGTCCAGCGCGATGGCCGTTTCACGCAGCGCGATCTCGTAGATGTTTTCGAGATCGAGCGTCTGGGCCAGCGCCAGCGACACCCGGTTGAGCAGCGCCAGACGCTTGGCTTGATCGTCGAGGGTCTGGGCGCGCTCGCGGGTTTCCTGGAACAACTGGGCGTTGTCGAAGGCGACCGCGGCCTGGTTGGCGAAGGTGAGCGCCAACTGCTCGTGCAGCGGCGTATAGAACTGGGTTTCGCGCTTCTCCAGCGCCATCACGCCCACCACGGTTCCCTTGCTGATCAGCGGCGCTCCCAGCCAGTTCTTGTACACGGCGGCGGAGCCGTAGGGGAAGCGCGGATCGCCCGCGCCCACGTCGCCCACGTTGATGACTCGCGCATTCTCGGACATCTCGCGGAACAACGGGCTGTAAGGGATTTCGACCTTGAGGCCGAGCAGTTCGTCCACGCCGGTCGCGTCGGCATCGCGATAGCCGCGCGCCGCCACAATCGACAGTTCTTCGCGGCCCGCCGTGCGCAGCCACAGCGACACGCCGTCGTAGGGGATCACCCGGTCCAGCGCGTCGAGGATGACGTTGATCACCTGGTCCGGTTCCAGGGTCGAGGTGATCTGGCTGGACACTTCGGACAGCGCCGCCATCTGGACCGCGCGCGTTTCCAGGTCGGATTCCAGGCGGGCGCGTTCGGACACGTCCTCGATCAGCAGCACCAGGCCGGTCACCTGCCGGTTTTCCAGCATCGGGTAGACGTAGTAGTTGCGGATCGAGGGGTTGCCCGCCTCGTCACGCCGTTCGACTTCGTACTGGACCTGCGGCTCGCCCATGCCGAGCGCCACGGCCATCGGCGCGCGCAAGAACTGGCCGTAATCGGGCCGGTAGTCGAACAAACCGCGATCCACGGCGGCGTCCGACCAGCCGTAACGCACGGTCATGAAGTGGTTGACGCGGCGGATGATCAGGTCGCGATCCAGCACGACGATGCCTTGCTGGATGGATTCGACCACGGCCTGGTTGAAGATCGTCAGGCCGAGGGTTTCGTTGTAGAGGCGGGCCTTTTCGACCGCCAGCGACGCCTGGCTGGCAATCGTCTCGGTCACTTCGATTTCGGCGTCGGTGAACTTGCGCAGCTCGGTCGAGTCGAGGCCGATGGTGCCGACCACCTGGTCGCCCACGATCAACGGGACGATCATCAGCGACCGGGTGCCGCGCAGCTTCAACACCTCCCAGGCCTGCTCGAAGACCGGATCGTTCAGCACGTCGGTCGAGATCAACGGGCGGTGCGTCTCGCGCACGATCTCAATCGAGCGGTTGCCCTCCAACGAGATCGTCAGGTTCGGGGTCGCCTGCGTGAAGGGATAGCTCAGGACCAACCGGCCCAGGGTCTCGCTTTCGAACAACACCAGCCCGGCCATCTGAACCCGCAAAATATCGGCGAGTTCGCTCAGCACGATGCCGTAGATTTCCTGTGGATCGAGGGATTGCGCCAACCGCCCCGACACCCGGTTGATCAACGCCAGCCGCTGCGCCTGCGCATCCATCTCGATGGCGTGGCGCTGGGCTTCGGTGAACAGGCGGGCGTTTTCAATCGCGACCGCCGCCTGGTTGGAGGCCGTCAGCGCCAGCTCGATTTCTTCCGGGGTGAACTGGCGCGCATGGGACGAGTCCAGGCCGATGGTCCCGATCAGGCGCTCGTTCATGATGACGGGCACGATCATCATGGCCCGCGTATCGCGCGCTTCTTCGACCGCCCACAGCGCCTCGAAGCGCGGATCATGCAGCACGTCTTCCGCGATCACCGGCTGGCTGGTCGCCATCATGTATTCCGCCACCGGGTTGCCCTTGACAGGAATCGCCAGATCGGGCAGCGGCACGTCCATCGGGTGCGTGCTCAACACCAGCCGCGAGGTCGCTCCGTCCGCATCGAGCAGCATCAGGCCGCTGTACTGGCAGCCGATGGCTTCCTGGATCTCTTGCAGCACGATCCGGTAGATTTCCTGGGGGTCGAGCGTCTGGGCCAGCCGCGCCGACATGCGGTTGAGGGAGGTCAGACGCCGGGTTTGCTCGTTCAGGGCGATGGCACGCCGCTCGGTCTCGCTCAGCAGGCTGGCTTTGTCCAGCGCGACGGCGACCTGGCTGGCAATCGTCTCGGACAGCTCGATCTCCACGTCGGTGAAGAGATGACGGTCCACGAAGTCCAGCCCGATCGTGCCGATCACGCGCCCGGAGACGGCCAGCGGAATGATGATCAACGACCGCGTCCCGCGCGCCCGCAGCAGATCCCGCGTCGCCTCGAAGCGCGGATCGCTCAGCGCGTCTTCGGCATAGACGGGATGATGGGTGCTGCGGACCAGGTCCATCGCCTGGTTATTGGCCAGACTCAGGTGGATCGCGCCGGGCGTCGAAACTGCCGGGTGTGTATCGAGCGCCAGGACCGCGCTCGCCTCGTTCTCGAAGATCGCCACGCCGCCGTACTGCGCGCCCAGGACCGCCTGCAATTCGTTGAGGGCGATCCGGTAGATTTCCTGCGAGTCGAGGGACTGCGCCAGCAGCGAGGCAATACGGTTGATCAGCGTCAGACGGCGGGCTTGATCGTCCAGTTCCGCGGCGCGCTGCTGGGCCTGCTCGAACAGGCGGGCATTTTCCAGCGAGACGGCGGACAGGTTCGCCAGACGTTGGATCAGGTCCAGGTTTTCCTGGAAGCCGAAGGCGTTGGCCAGTTCGCTCCCCAGCCGCAGCACGCCGACGATCTGCCCGGCGGAGGTCATCGGGACCAGCAGCGTACTGCGCTCGCCCGACTCGTACCATTCGTGCAGGTCGGTATATTTCTCGACCGCCGGATCGGGCATCTGGAACAGGTGCGGCTTGGTGTCGATGAAGGCCTGGCCGGTCGCCGTTTTGTCCAGCGGGATCGGCTGGTCTTTGACCACCGTCACCGACGTGTCCAGCGCGATCTCGGTGCCCAGGATGTCGAACTGGTTGGTCGCGGCACTGTAGAGCGCGACGCTCATCCGGGTGAAGGGCACCATCTGCTGCAAGCCGCGCCCGACCACCTGGATCACGGCTTCGGGGCTGATCGACGCCGAGACCGCTTCCATCACTTCGTTGAGGCGCTGCTCTTGTTCGGCAGCGCGGACGGTCTCTTGATACAGACGGGTCGTTTCAATCGCCGCCGCCGCTTGCGAGGCGAACAATTCGAACGGTTGGAGCGACGCCTCGGTCGGGACCTGGCCATCGGCGGGATCGGTCATCGCGATGATACCGATGATGCGCTTCTGATCCTGCCCGACCAGCAGCAGGTACAGCACGTCCTGCGGATGCCACTCGTCGTCCGCCGCCACGGCGGGCTGTACTTCGCGTCCCTTCAGGACGTTCTTGACCACCCAGGGCTGGTTGTAGCGCATGTAGTAGCCCGCGCCGAGCTTGAGTTCGTAGAAGCCCAGGTCGTTGATCCAGGTCCGCCAGATTTCGCCGATCTGCACCTCGTCCGAGAGGCGTATGGCTTCTTCGGGGGTGAACCCGGCCTGGATCAGCGCGGTCGCTTCCAGGTTTTCGTCGCGCAGGGTGATCACGACATGCCCCCACCCCGCGTCGTGAATCCCGTTCGCCACGACTTGCAGACGGGACGGCACATCGGGCGCGCGCTGAATTTCGCTGGCGACCAGGTGGAGTTGGGCCAACCGGTCGCGCTCGCGGCGCGTCGCCTCGGCTTCCTGCTGGATGCGTTCCAGCAGGCGGTAGTTTTCGATGAAGAAGGCGGCCTGGTTGGCGAAGACTTCCAGCGCCTCGACCGTGTTCAGATCGGGACGGCGGCCCGACTGCGGCTCGTCCACGCTGATCAGACCCAGCAGGCGCCGGTTGGCACCGTATACCGGGACCAACATCAGGTCTTCCGGGTCCCAGGCGCGCGGGCTGGTGCCCATGCGTTCCTGGAGAATCTGGTAGACCGGCAGCCCTTCGCGCAGGGCTTCGGCGCGTTCGGCGGGCAAGAAGTAGCTGTTGCTGACGCGGTACTGATCCTGCATCAGGCTGCGCGCCTGATCCAGCGGCGGCAGGGTGGCCTGCAACTGCTGGAAGACGGCCAGCGGCAGACCGGCCTGCGCGGTACGGCGCAGCGCCGCGGCGCGCTCGTCCACCAGGCTGATCAGCACGACGTTGAAGTTGACCGTTTCCTGGATGCTGTGTGCGACTTCTTCCAACAGCTCGTCCAGGCTGGCGCCCTGGCGGAACAGCTCGCCCATCTCGAAGATGCGGCCCATGCGCTCGGCACGGACGCGCAGCGCCCGGTTGGAGGTCAACTGCTCCTGGTAGCGGCGGTAGTTGCCAATCGCCACCGTGGCCTGGTCGGTCAGGGAGACGGCGAAATCGACCACGCGCTGATCGAACGCCTGCGCCGTGGTGCTGTACAGGTGCAGCGTGCCGATCACCAGCTCGCCGAACACAATCGGCACGACCAGCGACGAGCGCGTCTTGGCCGGGCGTGGGATGAAATCGGTGCCCTGGTAATCGTCGATCCGGATCACGTCGTTGCGCAGGATGGAGGCGCGTTCGACCGGCGCCAGGTCTCGCAGCGTGCGCCCCTCACCGAAGCGGCGCTCGACTTCCGGCTGTTCAGGGGAATGCCAGTCGTCGCGGTCGGTCAGCAGCACGATGGTGGCGGCGTTGGCGTTGGTCGAGCGCAGCGCCTCCTGCCGGATCACGTCCAGAATGCGATCCAGCTCGATGGTCTGGCTGAGTTCGTGGCTGACGCGGCCCAGCGCGTCCAGTTCTTGCACGCGCGCCCGCAGGTCCTGATCGGTCGAGGCATACAGATGCATACGGTCGAGCATGGCCGCGATTTGCGAGCTGAGCGACGTCAAAAGCTGGAGATCGGTGTCGGCATACGGCTCGTCGGTGGTCCGGTTGGCCGCCGTCAATTCGCCGATGCTGCGATCCTGGATGACCAGCGGCACCTGCACGGCATTCGTCAGGTTCAACTGCTGGATCAGGTCGCGGTACGGCGGCAGCACGCGCGCATCGCTGCGCAGGTCCTGGCTGATGAGCGGCTGGCGCGAGATCATGACGCTCTCTTCGAAGCCGGGCGCGTACGCGTCGATCCGGTAGGGATCGACCAGCTTGGCGCCGAGCACGTAGGCCGGATCGATCACCAACTGGCCGGAACTTTCTTCGACCAGCGCAATCGTCACGATCTGCACTTCCAGCACGTTCGCCACCGCCGCCAGCACGGCCTCGACCGTGTCGAGCGTGGGCACGGCCTGGGCCGCGATCTCGGTCACGGCGCGCAGCCCTTCGGCCTCGTGCGTGCGGTGCTGCATCTCGCGGTACAGCCGGGCGTTATCGACCAGGATGGCCGCCTGCCCGGCAAAAATGGACAGCAGACGGGCGTCGTCTGCGGTGAAATCCGAGTTGTCAGCGCGGTTGGCGGCCTGGATGATGCCCAGGCGGTTGCCGCCGACGGTGAGCGTTGCCATGATGATCTGGTGGATGCCCACCTGGACCGCCAGCGTCGCGAGGTCTTCCGGCACGTCGGGATCGCGGCGCAGGTCGTTGGCGAACCAGGTATCGCGCGCCTGCCACAACCGCGCCAGCGGGCCGTTGGGCGGCGACGGCAGTTGGTAGAAACGCACCGTTTCGGGATCGTCCATCCCGAAAAACGGCTGCTGGCTGACCAGCGACCGGTCTTTGCTGTCGTACAGCAAAATGCCGCACATCTGGGCATTCAACAACCCGGCGATGCGCTCCGTGATCTGGCTGTACAGCTCGCTGGGATTGCGCAGCACGCCAATCGCCTGCGCGATCTGCTGCAAGCCGCCGAACTCGCGGGAGCGGCGCTGCTCCTCTTGATAGAGGCGGGCATTTTCGGTCACGACGGCGGCCTGTGACGCGAAGGTCATCAGCGTCCGCATGTCTTCTTCGGTGAAGCGGTCGCCGCTGCGTTTGTTGGCGACCAACAGCAGCCCGATGCGGCGCGTGCCGATGGTCATGGGCACCAGCGCCAGGGCGTTGATGCGCATGGCCTGCATGACGTCGTCGAAGCCCATCGCCTGGATCAACGGCGACTCGGCTTCGTTGGTGAACCACCAGGGCAGATGATGCCAGATCGTATACAGTTCGGTGCCCGGCAGGACGGCCAGGCGATAATGGCGGATCAGCGCATCCGGCACGCCATAAAAGGGCGGCTGGCTGCGGAACTGCTGCTCGTTTTCGTCGTAGATCAACACGCCGCACAATTCGACGCTGATCAGGGTGGCCAGGCGCTGCGTCAACCGACCATACACTTCCGCCGGTTCGCCCAGTTGGCCCATCGCTTCGGCGATCTGCTGCAAACCGCCCAGTTCGGCGACGCGCGCCGACTGCTCGCGGTTCAGCCGCGCGGACTGGATCGCCGCCGCGATCTGCCCGGAGACCGCTTGCAGCAGCGCCAGGTCGCGCTGGGTGAAGGCGTTGCGATCCCGGTGCGTCAGCTCGACCGTGCCGATGAACTGGTCGCCAATGGTCAGCGGCAGGCCCAGGTAGCTCTGAAAATCGCTCTGGTAGGTCTTGGGGATCACGTCGGTGCGGGTGGCGACGTTGTGAATCAGGAGCGGCTGGCGGTACATGGCGATCCAGCCGGTATAGCCCTCGCCCACTTCGTACACGGACTCAGGGAATTCGGTGGAGGGGGCCAGCGCGCCGGTCACCGTGCGGACGACAATGCGCCCCGCCGAGCGCAGCGTGCGCGTCTGGGGCTGCCAGAGCGTCGTCTCTGCCGAGTCGAACTTGATGGCCTGCTCCATGCTGCGGAAGATCAGGCGCAGCATGGCTTCCATGTCCAGCCCGGCCCCCACGCCCTGGCTGATGTCGCTGAGGATCGCCAGCGCGCGCAGCGGGTCGAAGTCGGTGTACGCCTGGAACGCCGAGGCCGTCATCTCGCGCATGACGATCACCATGCGCTGGCCTTCGGCCCCCGGGATGGCGTGCGATACGGCTTCTACCTGGCGCTGGCCGAGCCGGAAGGAGGAATGCCCGGCTCCGGCCAACAGATCATGCAGCGCATCGGGCGGCTGGACGTGCTGGGACATCAGGTTCAGGTTGGGGACTCCCCCGTTCATCCCGAACCAATCGCGCGCCGACTGGTTGGCGAACGCGATCCGTCCGCGTCCTTCGGACACGATCACAGCTTCGTCGCTGTCCATCAGGTTGAGCGGCACGACCGGGCGCGGCGGAGCCAGGTTTTCGGCATCCGTCCCCTTGAGGGCCTGCTGCACCAATTCATAAAGCCAAGCCAGAAAGACCAGGCCAATGATGAACAGAAAGACTTCAATCATGATATTCCGCTACCTTGCCGTCTTCGCGGACGATAAGCCCGATCGTGCCTCTGGTCGAGCACTACCACTCGGTGGCGATGGGGGCCTCTTCTTCACCCCCACCCCGGCGGCGGCTCTCGGCGGCCAGTTCCGTGATCTCGCGGATGTCGGCAAACTGGCGCGTCGCGTTGGAAACCGAGCCGACCGTCAACGCCATCAACGGCACTTTGTCGTCGTCTTTCATCATAAACCCGCGCTCGCGGTCGATGAAGGAATAGTGCTGCTGCACTTCCTGCGCGAAGCGGTCGATCAAGCCCTTGATCAGCGCGGGAGTCTTGTCGGTATAGGTCACGGCGACAAAATTATCGCTGCCCGCGTGCCCCACGAAATCGTTAGGCGTGCCATGCGAGTCCAACACCTCGCCCATCAGCAGCGCCATGAACCGCAGCACTTCGTTCCCGGCCACGAAGCCGTAGACTTCTTTGAACGGGTCGTAATTCATGACCTTGATGTCGAGATACGTCCAGACTTTTTCCTCGCGCATCAGGTCCCGCAGCTTGTCCTCGATCAGCGAGCTGCTGGGCAGGCCGCTGTTCGGGTCGGTGTAGTTGTCACGCTCGGCGCGGTCGATCTGATTCTTGACGCGCAGCTTGAGTTCTTCGATGTCGAACGGCTTGGTGATGTAATCGTCCGCGCCCAGTTCCAGCCCGGCGATCTTGTCGCTGCGCTCGTCCTTTTGGGTGAGGAAGATGATTGGAATATGACTGGTGCGCGTCGTCGAGCGCAGCTCCCGGCAGACATCATAGCCATTCATATCCGGCAGCATGATGTCCAGTACGATCAACTGGGGAAGCTGCTTGCGCGTCAGTGTCAGCGCATCCCCACCGCGCGGGGCCACCTGCACCTCGTAGCCCTGCCCACTGAAGTAAATCCGCAGCATGTTTGAAATATCAAAATCGTCTTCAACGACCAGGATTCTACCCTTACCCATCCGAATCACCTCCCCAGGATATGGGGCCGACATTAACCTGCGACTAGTATACAGTATCTTGGGCGGGACCGCCGGAACACTTTGGTACGATTTTACACCATCCTCACGGAAAACTGAAATCGCGCCGATAAGGGGGTGCAGGCGACAAAAAAATCAAAGTCGGGATCAGCCCTGGCCGCGCCGGGACTCTTGCGCCCGCTGCCGCACCCGCGCGATCTGCTCCTCCGTGACGGCCCGCTCGAAGCTGCGAAAGCCGCTGAGCTTGAAGCCGTGCCGCGTCGCCATCTCGCCGATCTCCGCCACCTGCGCCAGGCTGATGTGTTTGCCCACGCTGTAATCGGCGTAGCGGCCTTCCAGCGCCAGGGCCATCGTCTCGGCCATGCAGGCGTAGGATTTGCCGGGTGGAAAGCCGAAATTGAAATGGAAATCGACCGGGCCGGGCACTTCGACCATGCCGCCCTCGATCACCAGCACGTCGTCGCGCACCTCGATCACCCGCCGCGAGACGTCCCGCGGGCGGGCGACGTCGCATACGACCGCGCCGGGTTTGAGATGTTCGGGATTGATGATCGACGTCGTAGCGCTGGTCACGGTGATCACGAGATCGGCCCGCGCGATGTCCTGCATCTCCAGGCTGGTCGTCAGCCGCGCGCGCTGCCCGTCGCATTCTTCGCGCACGGCGTCCAACTGCTCCGAGCGCCGCCCGACCAGGATCAATTCGGCCACTTCGCGGGCCAGCATGGTCGAGCACACTCGCCCGATCACGCCGGTCGCGCCCACGACGGCGGCGACGGCCTGGCTCATGTCGATGTCCATGCAGCGCGCCGCCTCGCGCACGGCTTCCAGCGCCATGTAGACGGTATAGGCATCGCCATTGGTGACGGGAATTTCCAGCCGTTGGGCGATGGTCTCACCCGCGTCGCCGACCACCGACGTATACGCGCCCAGGCCCAGCAGCTTCGCGCCCAACTGCTCGGCCATATGCCCGCACGCGACGATCTTCTGGTAGACCGCTTCGACCGGGCGGCTGAGCATGGTCTTGGGCGTGTACGGGCACGCGATGAACCAGCCCTTCAGCTCGCGTCCGGTCGAGACGGAGCGCACCCCCGTGATCTCGGAGATGTAGACGGGCGGGAAAAAGCGCGAGAAGAAATTGATCTGACCTTCGGTTAGCACCTTGCCCAACAGCGGCC
Source organism: uncultured Anaerolineaceae bacterium (assembly GCA_964427955.1). Lineage (GTDB taxonomy): Bacteria > Chloroflexota > Anaerolineae > Aggregatilineales > Aggregatilineaceae > JACRBK01. Next base: position 9,129 of record CAYRWY010000023.1, on the reverse strand, counting down.
ACTTGCGTGACACGTCAGATTTGGGGTCAATCGGATGGATGATGAAAGCAAACGTGTCTTGAATGTCCACAGCAGCGTTGCGTCCTGGTGAAAACGGCTACTTGGGCCTTATGCTAGTTCGGCCTCACCTCTCATCCCCCGACCCCTTCTCCCCTCTCCGGCAAAGCCAGCGAGGGAAGAAGGGGAGATCACTTCCCCCTCTCTAACTCCGTTGGAGAGGGGGTTAGGGGGTGAGGCCGGGTGAAAAAATCAACGAGCATAAGGCCCTACTTCTTCTTCGACAACTCGGTCTTGGGTTCGTCCCACGATTCGAGATAGAGCGCCTCAGCACTGGAATCAGGCCCCAGCACGCGCGGATAACGCCGCCGGTGCAGCTTGGCGACTGACGCCCGCACCTTGTGGTGATCGCTCTCGTCGTAGGACACGTTGCGGTTGATCACGCGCCGCTCGGCAGACGCGAACAGAATCACGTCCGACTCGATCACGCGGGCGGGCATGACCACCAGCCCCGATCCCAGGCGGGCGTTGTGCCCGACACAGCTTCCCAGCACCGACTGGCCGGTATCTTCCAACTCTTCGAAGGCATTCAGGGCGCGCAGCGGGGCGGGCAGCAGGTTGAAGTCGGTGAAGGTCGTACCCGCGCCCACGAAACTGTTACGCCCCACCACGCCCATCTGGATGCAGGTGTTCTGCGCCACGATGGTGTATTCCATCAGCACCGACATGAACAATGCCGCCCGGAACGGCAAAAAGCAGTTGTTGCCCACCACGCTCAGCATCAACTGGCAGCCCTGGGCGACGTTGACGTTATCGCCGATCATGCTGTTGTCGATCACGGCCCCGGCCCCGATGAAACAGTTGCGGCCAATCGTCGTCGGTCCCAGAATCACGGCAGAGGGATCGATCACGGTGCCTTCGCCCACTTCGACCACCCGCGAGCACGACAATACCTGTTTCTGTTCGAGGATGGCGTGGAACAGCAGTTTGAGCGCCACCAGGTTATGCTCGGTGACGACCTTCTCGAAGCGTTTCCCGCGCGAAAAGACGCCGAGGATGACGTTGGCAAAGTAGATGTGCACCCAACTGTCAATCGACAGGCACGAGCGCTCGGTGAGGATGTGCGTCAGGTCGAGATCGCGCGAAATCTCCCCTTGGTCGCCGCCGGTGCGCAGATTGGTCATCGAGTCGGGGATGTTGTAGTAGCCGATCTCCTTGCAGTCGCTGAAAACCGGCACCGCCCGCCACTTGTGCGTCTCGACGTAGCCTTCGGGGAAGTACCACAGGTCCAGCGGGTAATACAGCGCCTTGCCGTTCATATCGCGCACCGGCTCCAGGCGCGACAGCGGGACGGCGTATTTGATCCAGGCCGCATCGTCGGCAGGCAACGCGGCGCGGCTGGGCAGCCGGCTGGAACGCGCCTGCTCGTAGAACTCGCTGAAGAATTCCCGGTCAAAATACAGGTTGTCGCGGTAGACGATCACCTCGTCGTCGCGGTCGGTGCGGAGGGCCAGCTCGTCGATGGCGGTCAGCGGCAGTTCCGCCGTCGTCGCGCCGCACACCTGCTCGATGATGTCGGCATGGTGAATCTTGAGCGGCTTGTTGAGAATACTCAGCTCACTGGCCGGTTCGTTGAAGGGCGTGATCAAGTGCTTGTCTTCGATCACGAACTTTCGCAATTTGCGGAACTTGCGCATGGCTCTGGTCTCATCAGGTCTAACGCTGTCAGTGCGCTAAGTATCCTGCATTGGATGGAGCGTGGCAACTTTAGTGATCCAGGCCGGGATCGTGAGCTTTCGCAGCGGGGTGGTTCAGGAACCGGCCTGGGGGAGACGAAAAAGCGGGTGCCATCCAGGCCGCCCGCTTCGGAAAAAATGACGCCAACAACGACCTAGTTTTCGGTGTGAATCTGCCAGCGGAGATAATTCAGAGCTTCGTCAAAGTCATCGAAGATGGGCACGTTCATCCCGAATTTCTGAGCGTTTTCGCTCAGCGCATACACTTCTTCCTGTCCGCCCACCAATACCGCGGTAAAACGCGCATCCGCGGTCGCGCCGGGCGTATTGGCAGCGCCCATCCGTTTCAAGATGCGCAGCATCTCGTCGTATGGCAGCTCGACGCCGTTCATCTCGGTAATACGGTAGATCCGTCCGAGGACGTCTTGAGTGAGTTCCACGCTGTCGTGGAACATTTGCAGTATGTCGTGTTCATCGACATACCCCGTCAACTGGGCGTAGACGATAGGCTCCCCAGCTAACCGTCTGACGTCAACTGTCATAAAAATATCTACCTCCTCTACACTGACCGCACAAGCATAGTATAGGGACTTTTCGGCGCCCACGCAACCAATCTTAATAAATTTGCAACCTTAAATAATAATAAAAATTTAGATATACAATTGATAACTATCTCTTGAATTAGCAGGATATTTGCGTCGGGATTAACAAAAGCTGCTCGTTCGCGCCGGAAATCTTTTGGCCAGATCGCCCTGCCCTGCCGTATAATGAGCAAGCGCATATCTCAGCCTCGTACTGCTCACCTCTTGAATTTTGAAGGAGCCGTGAATGTCTATTTCTTTTAAGGTCAACGGCCAGGACTACACGGTCGATGCCAGCCCTGACACGCCGCTGCTGTGGGTGCTGCGCGACACGCTGGGCCTGACCGGCACCAAATATAGCTGCGGGCAGGGCTTGTGCGGCGCGTGTACCGTCCACCTCAACGGGCAGGCGGTCCGGTCGTGCATCACCCCGGTTTCTGCGGCGGACGGCAGTGAGATCGTGACCATCGAGGGGCTGTCACCCGACGGCACCCACCCGCTTCAACAAGCCTGGCTCGCCGAAAGCGTCACCCAGTGCGGCTACTGCCAGCCCGGCCAGATCATGACGGCGGCGGCCCTGCTGGCCGAGCATCCGAATCCCACCGACGACGACATCGACCAGGCGATGGCAGGCAATCTCTGCCGCTGCGGAACCTACCCGCGTATTCGCCGCGCCATCCACCGCGCGGCCTCAGGAGGTGGATCATGAGCAAGCTCTCGCGGCGTGATTTTCTCCGCACCTCGCTGCTGGCCGGTTCCGGCCTGGTCCTGGGCCTGCGCCTGCCCGCCGACACGCCCTCGCAACCGGCGGTCGTGGACTACGATCTCGCTCCGCGCAACATGGCGCGGCGGCAGACGAACGGCTTCGCGCCGAACGCCTACCTGCACATTGCCCCGGACAACACCATCACGATCACGGTCCACCGCTCGGAGATGGGCCAGGGCGTCAACACCGCCATCCCGATGATCATCGCCGAAGAACTGGAAGTCGATCCGGCGGTGATCCAGTACGTGCAGGCCCCGCCCGACCGCACCTACGGCGACCAGGTGACGGGGGGCAGCGTCAGCATCTCCGGCTCCTATTCGGTGCTGCGCGTGGCCGGAGCGACCGGCAAAACCATGCTGATCACGGCGGCGGCCCAGATCTGGGGTGTGGACGCGGCCACCTGCCGCGCCGCCAACGGCAGCGTGATCCACGACGCCAGCGGCCAGGCGCTGACCTACGGCGAGCTGGCCGAGACGGCGGCGACCCTGCCGGTGCCCAAAGGCAAAGAAGTGCCACTGAAGGACCCGGCCCAGTTCACGCTGATCGGCACACCGCAGCCGCTGCGCGACGGCCCGGACATCGTGACCGGCAAGGCGATCTACGCCAGCGATCTCAAGCTGCCCGGCATGTTGGTCGCGGTCGTGGCGCGCTGCCCGGTCTTCGGCGGCAAGCCCGCCAGCCACGATCCCAGCGCGGCGCTGGCAGTCCCCGGCGTGCGGCAGGTGGTCGAGATCAGCACCGGGATCGCCGTCGTGGCGGGCGATACCTGGTCCGCACTCAAAGGGCGGGATGCGCTGCAAATCACCTGGGACGAGGGGCGCAACGCAGACCTCAGCACTGCCGCCATGCGCGACGAGATCCTCGCCAAAGTGAAGCCCCCCGAAGAGGGCAAGCTGCAAGCCGTCTACGAAATCCCCTACCTGGCGCACGTGCCGATGGAGCCGATGACGTGTGTCGCGGACGCCACCAACGGCAAGTGCGAAGTCTGGGCACCGACCCAGGATCGCCAGACCGCGCAGCGGGCCGCCGCCGGGTACAGCCGCGTGAGCCAGAAAGATGTGATCATCCACGTCCCGCTGATCGGCGGCGCCTTCGGACGGCGGCTGCAAGTCGATTACGTCCAGGAAGCCGTGGAAATCTCGAAAGCCATCCAGGCCCCGGTCAAGGTCTTCTGGACCCGCGCCGACGACGTCCAGCACGATTACTATCACCCCTTCCAGATCACGCAGATGACCTCGTCGCTCGAACTGGGAGCCTTCGGCGGCATGAGGCAGTTAGGGACCGGGCACGGCGTGCCCACCGGTGCGTGGCGCTCCGTCGAAAACCACCCGGAGGCGTTCTTCCGGGGATCGTTCAACGACGAATTGGCCGCCGCGCTCGGCGCGGACCCGCTCGAAGCCCAGTTGGCGGCCTACGCGGGCGGTCCGCTGGAAGAAGTGCTCCGGCTGGCTGCCGACAAGGCGGGCTGGGGTAATCCGCTGCCCGCAGGCTGGGGACGCGGTATCGCTGCCTTCTCGACTTTCTCGGTGACGCACGTCGCGCAGGTCGTGGAAGTGTCCGTCGAAAACGGCCAGGTGCGCGTGCAGCGCGTAGTATGCGCGGTGAACTGTGGCCGGGTGGTCAATCCCGATGCCGTGAAGGCGCAGATGGAAGGCGGGATCGTGTTCGGGCTGTCGGCGGCGCTCTACGGCGAAATCATCCTCGAAGGGGGCCGCGTCCTGCAAAGTAACTTCCACGATTACCCGATCATGCGCCTGGATGTGTGCCCGGCCATCGAAGTGTACCTTGTGGAGAGCGACAAGGGGCCGACCGGCACCGGCGAAATGGGCGTACCGCCCGTCGCCCCGGCGTTGATGAATGCCATTTTTGCCGCGACGGGCAAGCGCATCCGCCGCTTTCCGGTCAGTGCGGAGTCATTTTAACTGACGTTACGCACTTCGCCATTGACCTCACCCCCGGCCCCTCTCCAAAAGACGTGGAGAGGGGAGAATACGGCGGACGCCCTCCCCTTCTCCCTCTCCAGGCAAGTTGGAGAGGGAGAAGGGGGTGGGGGTTGAGGGTGAGGTAAAACCCCCAACAGCCGGGAATGAGGCGCTGCGTAACGTCAGATTTTAATTCACGAGATTGTTGGCGAAATCGGCTAACAGCATCATGGACGAGGAAACCTATGACGACGAGTAACCGTTTGGCGTTGACACCCCCGCTGGGGTGGAATAGTTGGGACTGCTACGGGCCAACCGTGCGCGAAGAAGAAGTCAAGGCCAATGCCGATTTCATGGCCGCTCATCTGCTCAAGCACGGCTGGGATACCGTCGTCGTCGATATTCAATGGTACGAACCGGCGGCCCAGGCGGGCGGGTATCGCCACAATGCCGACCTGATCATGGACGACTACGGGCGGCTGATGCCCGCCGTGAATCGCTTCCCCTCCGCCGCGCACGGCGCTGGCCTCAAGCCGCTGGCCGATTACGTGCACGGCCTGGGGCTGAAATTCGGGCTGCACATGATGCGCGGCATTCCCCGCCCGGCGTTTCAGGCCAATCTGCCGGTGCTCAACAGCCCCTATCGCGCGCAGGACATCGGCGATCCGACGCGGATCTGCCCCTGGAATGACGATATGGTGGGCATCGACATGACCAAACCCGGCGCGCAGGACTACTACGACTCCATCGTCGCCCTGTATGCGGCCTGGGGCGTGGACTATCTCAAAGCCGACGACATGCTGTTCCCTTACCACACCCTGGAGATCGAGGGCCTCAGCCGGGCGATCCAGGGCGCGCCCCGGCCCATCGTGCTCAGCCTGTCGCCGGGCGTCAACATGACGACCGATCACTACGATCATCTCCGGCAGCACTGCGAGTTGTTCCGCATCTCGGCTGACTTTTGGGATCAATGGGAAGATCTGAACGCCCAGTTCGACCTCTGCCGCAATTGGTCGGACTTTACCGGCCCCGGCTGTTGGGCCGATGCGGACATGCTGCCGCTGGGGCACATCGGAATTCGCGCCGAACGCGGGGTGGATCGTCCGTCCCTGTTCACGCGCGACGAGCAGATCACGCTCATGACGCTGTGGGCGATCTGCCGCTCGCCGCTGATGTTCGGCGGTGATCTGCCCACCAGCGACGACTTCACCCTGAGCCTGCTCACCAATGACGACGTGCTCCAGGTTAACCAGGCCAGCGCGGGCAATCGGGAACTGCTGCGGCGCGGCGATCACGTGGTGTGGACGGCGCACGACCCGGCGTCCGGCGATCACTACCTGGCGCTGTTCAACCGGGGTGAAGACGCCGCGGCGCCGCTGGAGATCGATCTGGCGCTGCTCGGCGGCGGCACCCGCTATCTCGTCTCGGATCTGTGGGACCACCGCGATCTGGGGCTGGTGGAGGGCACGCTGCGCCAACCGCTCGCGCCCCATGCCGCCCGGCTCTACCGGCTGCGGCGCGCGTAAACCCAATCGGCCCCTATCCCCATCCACGACGGAGAAAGGGGCCGATTTTCAAATCTTAGAAGCAGGGCGCGGCAAGCAGCGCCCAATGTGCGTCAATTTAAGGTTTTGTGAGGCCGTCACGGGCTTATCCCGGCCTCACCCCCCGACCCCCTCTCCATTCACAAGCGCAATGGAGAGGGGGAGAAAAACGAGGCTGTATGCCCCTCTCCATCGTTTTCTGATGGAGAGGGGACTTGCCAGTGCGCCCCCTCTCCGCCCTCGGAGAGGGGGTCGGGGGTGAGGTAAATCAGGGCGAATCCTCGCGTCCTCAATATTTTTGACCCGCCGGTCCGCCCCGCTCAATCCGCCGGGATCATCCCCTCGTAATCGGGCAGCGTGCCGCCGTCCAGGCAGCATTCGATGATGTGCCGCCCCAGCGGGTCCAGGTCGGGTTCGAGGAACCGCTTCAACTGCTCGCGGAAGAAGCGGTACAGGATGCCCGATCCCTCGTCGTAGGCCGCTTCGCCCACTTCCGGCTGCGTCTCGACCTGCAAAAACCACCGCGCGACCATATGCCCCTCGACGTGCAGTTGGTGCAGCGTGCTGCCCAACAGCGGGCAGCGGGCCGGGCGGAGCTGCTCCGGCTTGAAACGGGCGCTCCCCCGCCGGGCCAGGTATTCGCGCGCGATCCACTGCGGCACGAAGCCGACCCGCCACGCCCCGATGTGCTGGTTCGCCGTCAGGATATAGCGCGTGCGGGTGTAGGTCGTGAACTGTTGCAGCAGCAGATTCGCCTGCGTGACGCGCCGTCCGACCGCGAACGGCCAGTACGAACCAACGCCCTCACTCTCCATGCCCTCGGTATCGACGATGCTGGGGCTGTCGTGGCCGCGCGGGGCCGCCAGGCGCCATAACCACGCCAGCGCGGGCGGCAGCAGGTGAAACAGGCCGATAATCCCGTAGGTGGGCTTGGCCTGGGTGCAGGGCGGCGTCCGCACGCCGAAGCTGCGCACGTCCACGCTGACCGCCTCATTGACGATATTCGGGATGGTGCGGCGCGGGATGACCACGCGCGGATTCGGGCAGGGCCGCCCCGGGCGATCCATCGTGTGATCGAAGATCAGCGCGCGGCCATTCGGAACCGCGTCGATATTCAGGAACAGGAGCGGCTGTTGGGGCTGCGCTGTCAGGCGCTCCAGTTGCAGGTCCGTGCCATAGGAATTGATGTGATTGACGCGCACGAACCAGGCGTCCTCGGCATCCGTGACCCACAGCTTGGCGTTGTTGTTCTGAATCTTGGGGTGGCACAGGGCCATATCGTCGGCTACCGGGTTGAGTTCGCAGGTGCGCGGGATTTCCAGGTGGCGGCGCTCCCCCGTCACCAGGTTGTGGCCCAACAGCAGACGCCCGTCCGGCTCGCGGTGGGCCGGTTCGAGCATCTCGCTTTTGCCGCCGCCGCTCGCGCCTTCATGCATGATCGTGACGACGTTGTCGTAGGGCGTCACGACCTGCACCACCGAACAGTGCGCCGTCACCCAGTTTTCGCGCTCGCCGAGATCGATCAACATGCCGTAGACGCCCTTTTTGGCGCTGGGACCGGGATAGAGATTGTAGGCGAACATCTCGTACAGCTCCGGCTGGCGGCAGTGGACGACCACCTGCCGTCCCTGGAAATGGGTATGCCGGAAGACCGGAGCGACGTAGATCACGGCTTTGGGCGCGAAGTCGGGCCGCAGTTGGTCGTAGGGGATGATACCTTGCAGCGCCGCCAGCCCAAACGCGAAAAACCCGGCATTGGCGGGCGCAATCGCCAGCGCCTCGATCCCCATGCCGTCCTGCCCGGCGAAGAACCCGAAGACGGCCAGGGATTGGGTCTTGAGCCAGGCCAGCGTCTCCTCACGCGTGGGGGCGAAGGACTGCCCAAAACGCGCCGTGAAGGTGTCTTTGTCGGTCGGCAGGTCGTCCCCGACCACCAGGCAGTCCGGATCGCGCCGCCGCATGTAGACTTCGGGATAGTTGGCCGCGATCCCGTTGCGCGTCCGCACTACGGTCGCTTCGACGCGCCGGGTACCATCCGGCAGGTCGTAGGCCACTTCAAACGCGTCCTGATCCGGTCCGCCGCAGGCCAGGTCGAGCAGTTGGTCGGTCGTGCTGGCCACGATGACATCCGGGCATTGAGACAGAATAGCCGCCGCATCCGGCGGGGGGTTATAGCGTTTCCACTCCACGTCAAGACTCTCGTTTCAGGAATACAAAAAAACCGGTACGGAGACAGGTTGTACTGCCAAGTTTAGCGAATGTTGCTCGCGATGACCTTTAGGTACTTGGTACAAATAACCCCTGACGCGGCGAAAAGAGGCTAGAACCTGTTATGCATTTTTGACCCCTCACCCCCGGTCCCCGCTGCGCGGAGAAAGGGGGAATATCGACGCTTTTTCCCCTCTCTGCGATACCAGAGCATACCTCACCCCCCGGCCCCCTCTCCAGACTTGGAGAGGGGATTTAGAGGTGAGGTATGAATGCGCCAACAGCATCGCTGCGCAGCGGGGAGGGGCCAGGGGAGGAGTTAATACGGAAAAACTCTCCAGTACGTGCTCTAGGGCGTGGTGCCCGCGCCGGTCG
>CAYRWY010000022.1:0-28897 GCA_964427955.1 uncultured Anaerolineaceae bacterium | reverse complement strand
CCAGCGCAGGGCTGTGCCCGTCATCAGGTGCAGCCAGGCCAGGCGCGGCAGCGACGGCTCGTCCGGCAGCAGCGCCAGCAGCGTCTTGGCCCAGGCAGCCCACAGCCCGGCCTGGGTGATCTGCGGTGCCAGGTCATACGCGTACTGCCAGCGCGCCGCCTGTGGAAAATGCAAATCGTGCGCCAGCCCCAGCAGCGAGACCGCCATCTGCGGCTGCGGCGACCGCACCAACTGCGCGATCCGCGGTTCGCCTGCCGTTTCCAGCAGTCCTTGGGCCAGTTCGCCATCGGCCAGGGTCAGGCCGCGCTTGACGTGCTCGGCCAGAAACGTGTGCGTCACCGTCTGGATAGAATAACTGAAGTCGCCCTCGTCGCGATGCGGGACCAGCAGGGCTGCCCCGGCCAGCGCGTCGAGCGCCTGGTCGATGGCATCCTTCGACAGGTTCACCAGTTCGGCGATGTCGGCGTATGGCATGGCCCCGTGGGGGAACAACAGCACCAGCAGCAGGATACGCTGTTCCTCGGCGGAAAGCTGCGCCCAGATTTCCTGGTACAGATCGTCGATCTTGGTCCGCGTCAGCGCCGCCGGAAGCGGAAGGCGCTGCGAGGTATGCAGCAGGAGCAGCAGCGCCAGCGGATTCCCGCCGACGGCCCGCCACAGGTCGTCGAAGCGCCGCGGCCAGTCGTTGCGATGCGGCGTTTCCTGCTCGACCAGCCGATCCAGCCACTCGAACGCCTGATCGTGCGTCAATTCCGGCAGGGTGATCTGGTGCAGCCCAGCGTGGTCCGGTCCCCGCACCCGGCTGGTGATGATCACGCAGGCGGAGTCGAGCAGGGCCAGCAGCAGGTCAGCCTGATCCATGTCGGCCAGCAGTGCGTCGAAGGCATCCAGCACGATCAAGACCCGGTGTGTGAACAAATAGGCCCGCAATACCTGGCCGGGTTCGGCCCCCGGCGCCAGGACCAACCCCAGCCGCACCGCCATTTCCAGGATCAACGTCGCCAGGGTGCCTTCCAGGTCTTCGGCCTCCAGCCAGATCAACTCCTCGAACTGTCCGGAATCGATCATGGCGTGCGCCAACACCTGCGCCAGGACCGTCTTGCCGATCCCGGTCGGGCCGTGCAGCACCAGGTGGCGCGGCGGAGCGCCTTCCAGCAGCACGCGGCGGGCCCGGACCAGCACCGCCTCGGTCCCGAACAGGTCCGGTGGATGCAGCGCGGGCAGCGCCAGCCGCATCCGGTGGCGTGTCTCCTGCTGGCGTGTCTCCTGCTCGATGTCCACCAGCACGCGCGTCAGCCGGGTGATCCCCAGGCGTTGGCGGCGGCGCAGCGTGCGCTCATCCTGCCGCGCCCGCCCGGCGATCTCCTGCATGGTGAAATTCCGGTCGATGCACACGTAGCGGTGATAGAGCAGGCTCCAGGCTTCCAGCTCCATGTTGCCGGGCTTGAAATCGGCCAGCAGATCGGCATCCAACCCGCGCGGGTCCGGTGGGGGCAGGGCGTAAAGCTCGCGGACCTCGCGCAGCCGCCGGGCGATCACACTCGCCAGGTGATCGAAAACCGCCATTTGCAGCGCAGCATCGCTGGGCACCACGCGCAGCGATTGCAGACGGACATGCACACTCAAAAAGAATTGCAGAGGATGATCGCGCAGCGAATGACCCGCGCGCATAGCTTCAAGGGCCTGCTCGACGTCGCTGTCTTGTAGCACAATGGGTCGTGAGATCATACCGGGCTGTCAGGATTAACGGTTAATCTATCCCTCTCCAGCACAAGATGATAATCCCATTTATTAATTTTTTACAACAGATGGCCTGTAATAAATATATTACGAACGAGAAATAGGGGGGAGAAAATCGCCGGATCACCACCGCGCCTCGGGGAATGTGCTCGTTTCCGCGTCTACTCCCACGCGTTTGTACATCTGGATTCCGGTGAAAGGGTGGTCGAGCACGCCGTCGTGAATCGCCCACGAGCGGCCCGTCACGGTTTGCCAGGCATCTGGCGCACGAAACGGCGTCGAGCCGTCCAGGCGCGCGTGCAGGCGGCCACCCGGCAGAAAGTCCTGGTGGATCGTCTTCATGAGGTTCATGCCGCGCGAATAGGCGAAGCCGTACCGCTCGAAGGTGATGGCGTTGTGATAGAACAGCGGCTCGATGAAATACAGGTCGTGTCCCATGCGGCGCACGAAATCGTCGAACAGCGGCACTGCCGAGCGGAAGATGCGCAGCCCGCGCCGTATCTGGCCGGGTGCCAGTCCGGCTTCCAGTGCGCGCACCTCTTCCGGGATGTTGCGTCCCCTGGTGCCGAGCTGGTTGGGCTGGCTGTGTTCGTCCACGTCCACGTTGAAGCGCGGCGAGGCCGGATCGTTCACGATCACCAGCAGCACCGCCAACTGGGAGTTGAACGTATCGCCCATGTGCAGGTAAAGCGCCGGTTCGTCCTGCGTGGGATCGTGGTAAACCGAAATTTCGACGGCGCTGCTCCCGGCGGGGCAGCGGAAACGGATCGCTTCCACACCCCGCACGGTATTGTCCGGCTCGATCCCGAAAGTCGGATAGGCCCACGCCGGAATCAGCGTCTGGTAGATCGCGGCTTTCGTCGCGCGCGGCAGATCGTTGATCTCCCGGATCGTTCCGGGCCATTTATCCATGTCGGCTACTCATCCCGGCTGTGCAGCGAACGCTCGATCTGGCGCTTGCTGTCACGCTCTTTCAGGCTCTCGCGTTTGTCGTAGGTCTTCTTGCCCCGCGCCAGCGCGATCTCGACTTTCGCCAGCCCGTGGGACAGGTAAAGCTGGGTCGGCACCAGCGTCAGACCTTTTTCCTGCACGCGCGACATGATCCGGTTGATCTCCTTGCGGTGCAGCAGCAGCTTGCGGGGCCGCAGCGGCTCGTGGCCGAAGGGTCCCGCCTGTTCGTACGTCGCGATGTGGACGTTCAGCAGCCACAGTTCGTCCCCGCGCGGCTGGACGAAGCCCTCCCGCAGGTTGGCTTTCCCCGCCCGGATGGATTTGATCTCGGACCCCATCAGCACCAGTCCGGCTTCGTAAGAGTCGAGAATTTCATAATCGTGGTGCGCCTTGCGGTTGCTGGCGACCACCTTGCGTCCGGATTTATCCATGCTAACCTCAGTTCTCGGATTGATCTCCGGCCTGCGTCTTGAAAAAGTCCAACGCAGCCTGGAGGTAAGGGTCTTGATCGCTCGCGTCATCGGGATCGACCACCAGCACGTCCGGCGTCAGCCCGGTGCCCTGGATCGGCGTCTCATTCGGCGTGAACCACAGGGCCGTCGTGACGTGCGCCTGCGATCCGTCGATCAGATCGTGGACGAACTGCACCGAGCCTTTGCCATAGCTGGTTTGTCCGATCAGCGTCGCCCGCTCCCGATCCTTGATCGCCCCGGCGACGACCTCGGAGGCGCTGGCGCTCCCGCCGTCGATCAACACCACCAGCGGCATATCTTCGGCCAGATCGCCGTCTTTCGACCGGTAAGTGACTTCCTCGCCTTTGCGATCCCGCTGTGTTACGACCACGCCGTTGCCCAGGAACAGGTCGGCCACGCCGACAGCCTGGTCGAGCAGCCCGCCCGGATTGCCGCGCAGATCCAGGATCAGCGACGTGGCGCCCTGATCCTGCAAGCTGGCGATCTCCTCTTTCAGCGAAGCGGCGGCCTTGTCGCTGAAGATGAACAGCCGCACGTAACCCACGTTACCGTACAGCGCCGAATTCACTGCCGGAAGCTCGACTTGAGCGCGCGTGAGCGTCACGTCGAACTGTGAGCCATCCGACGAGCGCAAAATGGTCAGCGTCACGTCCGTGCCGATCTTGCCGCGCATCAGCCCGACCGCGTCGTTCAGGGTATAGCCCTCCAACGACGTGCCATCGACGGCCACGATCACGTCATTCGCCTTGAGACCGGCTTTGTCCGCCGGAAAATCCTTGAATGGCGTGGCAATGATGATCCGCCCATCCGCGTCCTGGCTCACGTAAGCCCCGATCCCGCCAAATTCCCCGGAGATCACCTGGCGGTCCGCTTCGGCTTCTTTGGGAGGCACGAAGAAGGTGTAGCGATCCCCGGCGGCAGCATACAACCCCTGGATCGCGCCGTAGGTCAGATCCTTGTTCTCCGGCAAGCCGTAGTAGTACTCATCTTGCAGAATGTCCCAGGTATCCCAGAACATCTGGAAATCTTTGTTGTTGTGCGGCGACTCGGTCGAACGCTGGAACCAGACTCCGCCTAAAAAGGCGGCGCTGGCGACGAACACCACCAGCAAGAAGACGCGCGCCGTCAGCAGTGAGCCGCTGCTCGTGGGGGCGGGCCGGGAGGGTTCTTTGATCGGCGTAGGGAGATCGATGGTCATGAGAGCTGCCTCGTTTTCTACTGAATGTTGAGCTGCGTCCGCAGTTGGCGGATCGCCTCACCGAGTTCGACATCGCGCCCGTCTTCGGCGGGGATCATACTGATGTCCGGCTCCAGGCCCTGGCCTTCCAGCGGGGCGCGGGCCGGGGTGAACCACTCCGCCGTGGTGATGTGAATGGACGAATCGTCGGAGAGCCGGAAGATCAACTGCACCGTGCCCTTGCCGTACGTTTTCTGCCCGATCAGTTGGCCGCGCCCGCGATCGCGGATCGCGCCCGCCACCAGTTCCGCCGCACTGGCCGTCCCATTATCGACCAGGACGACCATCGGCTGGTCCAATCCCAGGCCACCGGCGGCGGCCTGCGTTTCGGTTTCGCCCGTGCGCTGCCGCTCGTAGAACACCACGCCGCCGTCGAGAAATTCCGACGCGACCTCGACCGACTCTTTCAGCAGCCCGCCGGGGTTCTGGCGCAGATCGAGCACGTACGCCACTACGCCCTGCGCGTTGAGTTCGGTCAGCGCCGTGCGCAGTTCCTCCGGCGTGCGTGCCGTGAAGCGTAGAATCTGGATGTAGCCCAAAGTCGGTTCTTCGATCAGTGGACGCCAGATCACGGACGGCACCGCCACGACAGCAAACTTGATGGTGTACTCGCGCACCGCGTCCGCCCCTGGGCTGCGCACCGTCACGGTGACGCCGCGCCCCTCGCCGACTTCACCCCGCAGCAGCCGGTCCACCACGTCCAGGCGCTCGGAGACGGGGATCTCGGAGCCGTTGACGGCGACCAACACGTCGCCATCGACGAGGCCCGCCTGGGCTGCCGGTCCATCCCGGAACGGATAGAGCACGAAGGCTCCGGTTTCGTCCCGCTTGACCTGGACGCCGATCCCGCCGTACTGTCCGGCCAGCACTTCCGACTCGTTCTGGGCGACCGGCGGATCGATGAAGAAGGTGTACGGGTCGTTCAGCGCCCCCAGGTAGCCCCGCACTGCCCCGTATTCCAGGTCCTTAGGGGCCGGGAGATCGTGCAGGTAGTTCGAATCGACCAGGCTTTTCACTTCGCCCAACAGCGGGAACTGCTGATCGCTTTTCTCCTGCGCGGTGGCCGGAATGTGGCCTCGCACGACGAACCCGGCCAGAAATACGGCGCTCAAGATCAACCCGGTCACCAATCCCCGGCCCATCGCCTCGAACAAACGCCGTCTGAAGTTCCGCTTCTGATCCATACTCACTCTTTTCGCTGGGAGACATCAAAATTCTAGCATAATGTCGACGCGAAGATAAGCGCCAATGATTTTCCTGTTTGTCGGAGAGCGATTATCATTGAGTCAGGTTGGGGAGAAAGGATGCGTCATGCAGACACACAAACCTTTGGTACTGGTGGCCGACGACGAACGCAACGCCATCGCCTTACTGCAACGGGTATTGGAACGGGATGGATTCAAGGTCGAGAGCGCCCTGGACGGCCTCGACGCGCTGGCCAAAGCCCGCGAGTTGAAGCCGGATCTGATTTTGATGGACGTCCAGATGCCGCGCATGAACGGGTTCGAGGTGACGGCCCGCCTGCGCGATAACCCGGAGACGGCGCGCATTCCGGTGATCTTCGTGACGGCAGCCGCGCGCGAGCCATCCGACGTGGCCCACGGCTTGCAGTTGGGCGCGGACGATTATATCCGCAAGCCCTATGACTACCACGAACTGCTGGCCCGCGCGACCAGCAAGATGCGCGCGCGCCAGTTGGAAGATCGTCTCCAGCGCCGCAGCGAGGAACTGGAAGAACTGGTCCGCATTGGCGGTGAATTCAACCAACGGCTGGGGCTGTCCGAATTGACCAGCCTGATCCTGACGCTGGCGCGGGATGAATTCGAGGCCGATCACGTAGAGTTGTACCTGTTTGACGACCGCCAGCAGCCCATCTTCTACCACGATCTGGCCCGCGGCGAGGGAACGCTGGAAATGGCCCGCAGCCTGTTGGCCCGGAACGACACGCTGGCCAGCCAGGTGTATCAGGATGGCGAGCCGTTCCTGGTGGTCGATACAACCAACGACGAGACGACAGCGGCCTACCTGGCCTCGCTCAATCTGAATTCGGCCATCGCTGCGCCGCTCAAACACCACGGGCAGTTGTTGGGGCTGCTGACCGTCGCCCACCGGGAATCGGAAAAGTACGGCGAAAACGATCTGCGGATGCTGCGCTCGATCGGGGAGCAGGCGGCGCTGGCCGTGCGTAATGCCCAACTCCATGCCGATCTACAGAGCTACGCCCAAAATCTGGAAAGTATGGTCGAAGCCCGGACGCAGCAGTTGCGCGAAGCCCAGGAGCAGCTCATCCAGAACGAAAAACTGGCGGCGTTGGGGCGCTTGGCGGCGGGCATTGCCCACGAAGTGAATAATCCCTTGCAGCCCATTTTGAACTGCCTCGAAGTGGCCATCGAAGACTTGCAGAACGAGCAGCCGGTCGATATGGAAGGTCTGCGGGTAGCCGAGCGCGAGGTCCAGCGTATCAAGACCATTGTGTCCAAGCTGCTCGATTTTTCGCGGCCCAGCGCGGTCGAAAAGATCCCGATCGATCTTCACGACCTGGTCAGCGAGGTCCTGCTGCTGACCAACCGCCAGCTTGAACGAATGCAGGTGCGGATTCACACCCGCCTGGAACCCGTCCGCGCTCCGTGGGGAGCGCCGTCCCAACTCAAGCAGGTCTTGCTCAACCTGGTGCTCAACGCGGCGGAGTCGATGGCCCACGGGGGTGAAATTCACATCGAGGTGCACCCCGAAGACGCGGGCGTCGCCCTCAGCATCGCCGATACCGGGGTGGGCATGGATCAGGAGACTATCGCGCGGATTTTCGAGCCGTTTTATACCACCAAGGGCGATGGCACCGGCTTAGGGCTGGCCGTGACGTATGGGATCATCCAGGGACACGGCGGCGAGATTCGGGTAGAAAGCCAGCCGGGACAGGGCAGTCGCTTCACCGTCTGGCTTCCTGTGCGCGAAGAAGTAGGCTAAGAAGTCTTCCAGGTCGCCTGGAAGCTGGCCAGGCCGGTTTCGCCTTCGCCAAATTCGCCATTCAAAAACCGCACGGCCTCTTTGACCGGCACGGCGGCCCGGTACAGCGTGTCGTGCGCCGTGCTGCCGCACAGGTTCACCGAGACGCCCACGGCGGCCAGATCTTCGCCCAGCGTCGGCGCACTCCGCACGGCGACGCCCATCGCCTGCGCGATCAGGTCCGGCATAGCGGGCGTGGGCTGGCTGCAAAATTCCACGTACAGCGTATTGCCGAGCTTTCCCTGGGCCACGACCACGTGCTGGTCGCTGCCCAGGCTGACGCTGCCAAGATCGGTCTGTGCCAAACTGAGGGCCTGGCTTACCTTGTCGGACTGCACCTGGACCGCCGCCAGGGCGCCGGGGTCTTTCTTCGACGTTCCGCCCGACAGCAGCACGTACAACGCCGCCAGCGCGATCACCGCGACCAACACCAGCAGCAGGGCCGCCCGAAATAACCGCCGTCCCCGTCCGCCTGCCCGCCGCGCGGCTTTTTCTTCCAGCGTAGCTTTAGCCTCGTCGTCCAGGTTCTCGTCCCCCTCGAACTGGAACAGTTTGGCAATGTCCGCTTCTTCTTCTTCGGGTTCGGGCTGCGCCTTGGGAATGTCGAAGGCCACTCCGGTGGGTTCGGGCTTTTCGGTGCTCGCAGGTTCGTCGAAGCCGGGGAACATCTGCTCGCCGAGAGTTTCAAAGTCCTCGCTGGGGAAATCGCTGTCGAAATCAGTCGCAAACACGTTGGGGGCGGTGGGCGCTTCCGAAGCCGGGAAGGGCGAGAAGGTATCTTCCTCTTCGTCGAAGATTGAGGCCGGAGGGAACTGCTGATCCAGCATGGCGAGCAGTTCGCGGGCCTTCGGGGCATTAGTGTTGTTCGGGTCGAGGGCCAACATCTTGTTGAGCGCCGCTCGCACTTCACTGGGATCGTCTACGGTATGGGCCAGCAGCCACCACGCCTGGGCGTTATCCGGTTCGGCATCCAGAATCGGGCGGATAATCGCGCGGGCTTCGTCCGGCTTATCACGTTTGATCAATCGATAGGCGCGCTTGAGCTGCTCTTTGGAATTGCTCATCTTTTTGCCCTCCGCATGAAATTGGCTTCGACCAACGCTTTCCAATCGCATTATAACCGGACTGGCGGAAGGCGCAAGCGCCGCTCCGGCCAACCTGGAAAGCGGTGATTCTCGAGGTTCTCCACTATAATGGGAGGCGTTGTGCCACTTACTGATCGACCGCTGGAGAGACCATGCGCAGACAACCCCTCTTCCGAACCGGACTCGCCGCCATCGTCGTGCTGCTGGCGAGCGCCGTCTTGATCCGTGCTCATTTCTTCGTCTCCGCTCAGGGCAGCCGGTTGGCCTATGGCGACACCGTGAGCGGGACCGTCGATTCCGGGGAAGACGTCGAGACCTGGCAGTTCGACGGTCTGCGCGACGATGTCGTCCGCGTGCAAGTCACGCGCACCAGCGGGGATCTGATCCCGGAGCTGACGCTGACCGATCCCGACGGCGTGCTGCTGGTCAACCTGGAGTGGCCGGATCAGGGACCGGCGACCGCGCAGTTTTCGGCCAGCCTGCGCCAAAGCGGTGCCCACACGCTGACGATTGGCGGCAGCGGTGACACCACCGGAGCCTATTCGCTCAGCCTGGAGCTGCAACAGGCGGCCACCCGGTTTGAAGACGGCGTCATCGCCTATGGCCGCACCGTCTCCGGCGAAATCAGCGACACCTCCTTCCGCCAGGTCTGGTCGTTTCGCGGATCGCCGGGCGACGTGATCGACGTGACGATGCAGGCCACGTCGGGGGATCTGGACTCCTTTGTGTCGCTGCTCTCGCCCGAAGGTGACGTGCTGTATACCGCCGATACGGGCGGCGTCGGCCAGGACGCGGCGCTGCTGGCGGTCAAGCTGCCCCTGGCGGGCACATATTCGATTGCAGCCCGCCGCGCCGGGGATGAGTTGGGCGAGCGCGGCACCACGTCAGGCACCTACTACCTGACCCTGACGCTGCGTTCGCCGGGGATGGAGTCCGGGCAGGAAACGCCGATCGCGGCCACGCTGGGCCAGGAAATGCGCGGTCGGCTGAACGCCGACGCACCCACGGCGCTCTACCGGGTGGAGTCCGGCGGCGTCCTCTCGTTGGGACTCACGCTCTCCGATCCCGACCGGCTGGGCACCGTGACGGTCATGACGCCCGCTCAGGCGCTGCTGGGCGCCTTTTCGGGCAGCACCCCGCTGCGCACCAGCGTCGTGCTGCCGTCGTCCGGCACGGTCTGGATCGAGGTCGCCGTCCCGGATCTCTCCGATCAGTCTTCGGTCGATTTTGCCCTGACGGTCGATCACTTGACTGCGGCGACCGGCACGTCCCGCCCGCTGAATTACGGAGTTCCCCAGGTTTCTGCCCTGGACGCTGTGGTAACCGAAGCCTGGCACTTTGCCGGGCACCCGGGTGATCTGGTCCGGATCGCAATCCAGCCCACCGGCCCGATACTGGATGGCACCTTCACCATTTCAGCACCGGACGGCACACCGCTGGTGCAGCGCACCATCGAGCAAGGTCTGAAGCAGGCGCTGGTCCTTGCCGCCGACGGCCTGTACGAAGTATTGGTCGAGCCGCGCGCGGCCAGCGGCGGGTATCAGATCGAAGTCGATCTGGATGGTGTCGAGGGCCGGGCATTTGCCCAGCGCGCCATCCCGCAGGAGAAAGGTCCCCTGCCGACCGGCCTCGGTCTGGCGATCTCCAGTGACCTGGCCAGCGCCGCCAGTGAAGCCTGGACCCTGGACCTCGCGGCACCCCAACGCTGGCAGTTCGATCTCGAACAGCAGACCGGCGGCACTCCGGTCGGGTTGGCCATCGAAAGTCCGGACGGCTCCACGCTGCAAGTCGTGCTGACCGACAGCCTGACTCGGCAAGCCCAGACTCAGGTCTCGCTCGCTCAGATCGGGCGTTACCGCCTGGTGGTCTTCGATCCCTCCGGCAGCGCGCCGCATAGCTATTCGCTGCGCGGTGAACTGATCGAAGGCGGATCGCTGGTGCTGGATACCCCCTCTAAGGGCGTGATCACGGCGGATCGTCCCGCCGACACCTGGTGGATCGACACGCTGCCGGGGTCGCTGCTCAACGTCCGGATCGAGACCCTGGCGGGCAGCAGTCCGCCCGCGGGCTACGTTTTCGACCAGGCGGGCCGGTTGGTCGTGGCCACCACCCAGGTCGAGCAGACCGGCAGCCTGGCGCTGTCGGGCATTCCGACCGCCCAGGGTGGCCGCTTCCGGATCGCGGTAGTCGAGCACGACGCGCCCAGCCGCGTGGTCTACCGGATCGCGGCCAGCGTCGTGACTCCCTATGCCCCCGCCTCTCAGCTTCAAGACGGCGCAGCGGTGACCGTCCCGGCGGTGTTTGTGGCACCCGCCGTGCCCGTGCCCGGACACCGGCAGATTTCGGTCGCCGACGAGATCATCCCGCCCATCACCTCCGCCTCTGACTTCCTGATGAGCGCCCGGCGCATCGATCTCGAAAGCCTCGTGCGCGGGGAGATGCCGTCCGGAGCGCCATACCAGGCCTGGACGTTTGCCGTTAGCAGCGGGCAGATGTTGGGCTTCTCGGTGGTGGCGCTGGACGGGACCGGCGCACCCGGCCTCGTGCTGCTGGACCAGTCGGCCACGGTGCTCGCGGAAATATTCGAAAACAGCGGACGGACCACGGTGTTGAACTATCATTTCGCCAGCGGGGGATTCTACACTGCCGCCGTCCGGCTTGATCCGGGCCAGCGGTATACCCTCTGGATCGACACGTTGGACGAGGTAGACGATACCGTGTCTCAGGTGATCGACGGGCGTCCGCTGGACTACGGCGATACCCTGTTCGACGAGCTTGAACAGCCCGACGAGCAGCGCGCGTTCGTATTTTACGGCCATGCCGGGGACGTGATCACTGCGCACGCCGTCCAGATCGCGGGCAAGCTGCGGATGAACATGGTGCTGGCCGGGATCGGCGGCAACGCGCTGAACGAGGTTACGGCGGAAGAAGCCGGGTTGAGTGTGCGACTGGACAATATTACCCTCCGTGAGGACAGCCTGTACCAGATCGTGCTTCGCAGCGACAGCCTCGCCTATGGCGCTTTTGCGCTCACCCTGAATCTGAAACAAGCCGGGGCGGCGGTCGAGCACGCGGGCGGGCGCCTGGACGACACGGTCCTGGCCGGTCTGAGCACCACCGACACCGTCCATAACTGGATTTTCGCCGGGCAGGCGGGCGAAAGCGTCTCGCTCACGCTGGAACCGCTCACGCCGGGCGGCCCTGCCTCCCTGGAGCTGAAATTGGCCGACAGCGCCGGACATGTCTTTGTGCGCCGTCCGAGCCGCCTGGGGCACGGCACCCTGACTC
This sequence comes from uncultured Anaerolineaceae bacterium, assembly GCA_964427955.1. Classification (GTDB taxonomy): domain Bacteria; phylum Chloroflexota; class Anaerolineae; order Aggregatilineales; family Aggregatilineaceae; genus JACRBK01. The sequence continues at coordinate 17,120 of CAYRWY010000022.1, read as the reverse complement.
TCGACAACATCCTGCTGCCTCACCAGGGAATCTATCAGGTGATCGTCACCGGCGGTCAGCGTCAATCCGGTCTGTACCGGCTCTCCCTGTCGCGTAATCCCGCCAACGTCGGCGGCGTCGAGCAGCCGATCAGTTACGGTGCGACGGCGGGCAATGTGCTCACGCGAGAGAATTTCATCGACGTCTGGACCTTCGCCGGGACGGCGGGGGACACTGTGTCGATCCGGGCGCGGCGCATCCGGGGCGATGCGGCACCGCTTACCCTGCAACTGCGCACCCGGGACGGCCAGGTACTCGCCACGGCAGGAGATACCGGCGGGTCCACGATTGACCATACGGTGCTGCCCCTCAGCGGTCATTATTCGATCATCGTGGGGAATCCCGATCAGACGTTTGACGGCGAGATGGTTTACGAACTAACGATCAACCTGGAGGACTCTCTGGCGCGCTCGATGGGATCAGTGCTGGAGTATGGGGAGACGGTTGCGGGCAGTTTCTACGTCGATGATCCATCCGATACCTGGCTGTTCGAAGGCCAGGCCGGGGACATCGTGACCCTGGCGGCGTCGGGCGGCCTGCCCACCTTGAGCCTGTATTCGACCGACTGGCACGTCGCCAGCCAGACGGGCCAGGCCGATCTGCTGGCCGAAGTGCAAGCCGTCGAGAGCCAGCCCGCGCAGTTGGATGTCGTCCTGCCGGTCAGCGGCCCCTATGCTGTCACGCTGCGGGATACGAGCCAGACCAACACCCAGTACACCCTGAGCGTCGTGCTGAACAGTGCCTCGCCGACCGCCGCCAATCTGGTGCGCCCCGACCAACCGCGCAGTGGCGAGATCGGCGCGACCGCTCCTGTCCAGGTCTGGTCGTTCGCCGGCGTGCGTAACACCACGATTTCCCTGACGGTCACTCCCGACACCCGCTCGGACCTGGCCCCACGGGTGACGCTCTCGACGGCGGACGGCACGATCCTGGTCCAGGCGCAGGCCCCGGTCGGCCATGTCGCCCAGATCACCGCCTATCCGATCAATGTGGAGGCGGAATATCTCGTGAGCGTCTCGCGGGCGCTGTCGTCCGAAGGCCGGACCGGCGGACGCTATGAACTGCTTGTTGAGCAGACCGCCGCCGCCGCGCCCAACGCCCAGGCGACGCTGTACGGCAAACGCCAGATCGGCCTGCTGAACGGGTCTACGCCTGCCGAAAGCTGGTCCTTCGAAGGCCAGCAGGGAGATACGGTCACCGTCTCGGTCCAGGCCACCAGCGGCGATCTCGATCCGGTGGTGGCGGTATACGATGCCGCGGGCCAGTTGATCGCGACGGGCGACGACCAGCAGGGCCTGGATGCCAATCTGCGTCTGGCCTTACCGCAAGACGGGACTTACATCGCCGAGGCCCGCCGCTACGAAGGGGCGCTGGGCACCACCAGCGGCAACTACAGTCTGTCGGTCGATCTGGTCTACCGTTCCGGATCGGCGTCGGAACAATGGCTGGTCTACGGGGATCGCGTGGTGAGCACCGTCGATGGCGACCAGCCCGGCGAGCAGTGGTCCTTCACCGGCGAAGCAGGCGACGTGATCCACGTCGATCTGCAATTCGCGCAGGACGATTCCCCACTGCTGCTGTCGCTCAGCGATCCTGCCGGGACGGAACTGGCCACCGGTATCCGCGACCGCGGCGACGCGATCATCGATGGCTTCACGCTCCCCGCCCGCGGATCGTACCTTCTCTCGGTCGTCCGACCGGGCGACGCGCGCGCCGCCTTCAGCCCGTATTCTCTGGAACTCGATCTCCTGGATGCGCAGAGTCAGACCCTGGCGCAGGGCGGCGTACTGGCACTGGATCGTCCCGCCGCCGGGCAGTTCACTGCCGTCCCGGCCACGCAGCTTTGGACCTTCGAGGCCGCCGCGGGCGACAGCGTGGCGCTGGCCCTGACCCGGCTGCGCGGGCTGTTGTCGGCCCAACTGACGTTGGTCGCGCCCGACGGCAGTCCGATCACTACCCTGTCAGCCGTGCCAGGGTCCACCAATACCCTGACGACCGGACCGCTGACTCTGCCGCTGGCCGGGGTGTATACGCTGCTGGTATCCGGCGACGAGCAGGCGCTCGGTCTGACGTACCGGCTGTGGCTCCAGCCTGCCGCGCCGGTGCTGGAAACGGCGCAGGTGCTCGCCCCGCTGCAAGACGGTTTCGGCACCATCGACGCGCTGGCCCCCCAGGCCGCCTGGACCTTCGAGGCGCAGGCCGGGGAAACACTGTCGCTGCGCGTGGGCGCGACCGGCGGCGATCTCGCCCCGACGCTGACGCTGTGGGGGCCGGACCAGCGCCCGTTGATGAAGGGCAGCGCCAGCGGCACCCAGGCCAGTCTGCTGGGCTTCGTCGCCCCGCAAGACGGCACCTATCGGGTGATCGTTGGTCGCAGCGGTGGCGTGGCGGGCAGCACGTCGGGCACCTACCGGCTGATGCTGCGCCGGGAATGGATTTCCGAGCGGGCCGTCGTGGCCCAGGATGTCCCCTTCGGGACGCGCCAGACTGGCATTCTGGCGGGCGACAGCGTCGCGCTGTATGCCTTCCAGGGGGCCGCGGGTGACGTGATCGGCCTGTCCGTCAGCGTGGATGAGGGCAACGTGCCCGACCTGACACTGGAAACCGAGGCCGGGGTGGCGATCAACGTCCCCCTGAGCAAGTTCGATCACGAAACGGACCTGACCGCCTTCGCGCTCCCGGCAGAGGGCCGTTACATCGTCGCGTTGCAGGGCAGCCAGCCCTATACGTTTAGCCTGTTCCGCCGCGGACAGGAGATCGCCGGAAGCGGCCTCGTCCGCAACCTGGGACGCGGCCAGGCGTTCGTGGAAGCGGTCCAGGCGCCGGGGCAGACCACCCAATGGAATTTCGACGGCGAGGCTGGCGAAGTGCTGATATTGGTCGTCGATAGCGCGCAGAGTGCGCTGCGAGCCGATCTGGCGCTGTACGGTCCGCGGGGCTATCTGGCCAGCGCCACTGGCGATCCGGATTCCTCCCTGGTTACGTTGGGACCGGTGCGGCTCCCGGAGAGCGGCGCGTACCAACTGGTGGTCGGCGCGTGGTTAGGGACGGCGGGCACGACGTCGGGCGCGTACTCGGTGCGCGTCCAGACGGCGGACCCAGGCGAATCCGGCTCGGCAGGCGGTCATATCCCGGTCCTGAACACCGTCGTCAACGGCGGACTGACTGCGGCGGATGCGCAGGACCTCTGGACCTTCGATGGCCGCGCCGGAGAAGTGATCACCGTGCGCGCGGATCAGTCGTCTGCGGCGGGATCGCTGAGCCTGGAACTGGCCGCGCCCGACGGCAGCGTGTTGGGTACGGGTCAGTCAGGGTCCGCTGAAATCCCCCTGATCACGCTGCCCATGACCGGTGTCTACCAGATCCGTGTGGCAGGTCAGGTCACGGCGGAGTCTTCGATTGAATACCGCCTGGCTGTGATCCTGTCTCAAAACACTCTGGTCGCCAGCATGGCGTCGGCGCAGGGGATCGCGTATGGTGACCAGCCGGGTGGAACCTTCCAGCCGGGTCAAGATCGCCAGGCGTGGGTCTTCTTCGGCCAGATGGGCGAGCAAGCCGCCGCCCAGGTCGATCCGTCCAGCGATACGGTGGGTTTGGCGGTCTACCTGCTGGCACCCGACGGCCAGGTGGTCGTCGCCAACGCAGGCCGCGTGCCAGGACATACTGTCGAATTGGGCGGCACCGTGCTCCCGCAGTCAGGTTTCTACGGTCTGATCGTGGAACGCGGCGGCGACCTGGGCACGAGTGAGGAATACCACCTGAAGCTGTCCCGGATCGCGGGCGGTGCCCTGCAACAGGGCGCGCTGGACGTGGAAGCCTCCGGCTGGCTGACCGATGCCGCGCCGGTGCACCAGTGGGCGCTGGCCCCGGCCTATTCCGGCGACTATGTCGTCCAGCTTGAGCCGCTGTCGCCGGTCGAGCACCTGGACCTGTTCATCGAGTTGGCGTCCGGCCAGGTGGTCGCTGCCGGAACGGTGGACGAGCAGGGTCTCATGGTCGCTCGCGCGCGCCTGGAAAGCGATCAGACCTATGCCGTCCTCGTGTCGGGTGGACTGCTCGTCGCGCAGGGCCAGTATACGCTGCGCTGGCAGCCAGCCCAGGAGTCGCCCGTCAGTGCGACGCTGTCGGTGGCTCTGCCGAACATTGGCCGGATCACCACTGAACACTTCTCCAACGAATGGCAGATCGCGGTGACGGCGGGCGCGCAGGTAGTGGCCGTCACGCCGGTGAGCGGCGACCTGATCCCGCTGGTCTCGGTCTACGACGTGAATGGCATCCTGGTCCGCCAGCAGTTGGCCGAGCGCAGCACGGCGCTGGAGGTGGAAGTAGACTTCCCGGCGGATGGCATCTACCGGATCGTGGTGTCGCGGGCGCGCGGGGCGGCGGGTCAGAGCAAGGGAGATTACACCATCATCGTGCGGCCTCCGGCCTAGCCGGAAAACAATGAGCCGCTTTCGACAAGCGGCTCATTTTCTATTCAGGAGAGCGTGCGGTTTACTGGACGACCGGGATATTGCTGGTGCTGCCCTCGGTCAGGACGTACAGCTTGGAGACCCAGCCGTTGCCATACGGGCTTTCGACCAGCCACCAGCCGTGGTCGGTGCTCTGGCCGAGAATCGGCATCCGGGTTCCGGCATACACCGATCCCAGCGAGGAGAAGGTGCTGTTGGGACCGGAGCGAATGTTGAGCGCCCCGGTGCTGACGAACGCCACCGGTCCGCTGATCTCGGCTTCCGGGGCGGCGGCTTCGGCCGGGCCCGGCTGAGCGGTGACGGTGGTGCCCGGCGTGACGTGCGGGACGTTCGCCGTATCGCCGCGCACGATGACGTACATCGCGTTGGCCCAGCCCGTGCCGACCGGCGTGTCGAGCAGCCACCACGTCCAGTCCAGGGTACGGCCTACGATCTGCGTCTCGGTGCCACCTGCCAGGACGCCGATGCTGGTGTACTGCGCGCCGGGACCGGAACGGATGTTGAGCGCCCCGGCGTTGATCACGCCAATCGGTCCGGCGACCTCGGCGGTTGCGGCGCTGGCGGTCGTCACCGGGCTGCCGCCGTACTCGTTGCGCGTCACGACGTAGCCCGCATAGACCCAGCCCGTGCCGAAACTGGCCTGCACCTGGTACCAGGTATTATCCGCCGTGCGGCCCACGATGGGCAGTTGATCCCCGCCCGCGACCGCTCCCAGGACGGCGTAGTTGATGCCCGGCCCGGTGCGCACGTTCAGGTAAGCGGACATGACGATTGCGTAAGGCGTGTCCGACGTCACCGGGACACCGGCATAACCGCCGCTGCCGTCATCCACCACGGCGAGTGCCCCGGCCACGCTGACGTGCTCAGCCGCGACCCAGCCGGTCCCATACTCCCAGCGGATTTGCAGCCAGCTTCCGTCGGCATTCTGCGCCAGGACGTACACCTGCTGGCCCTGGCCGATGATACCCAGCGAAGCGGAATTAATGCCCGCGCCATAGCGCACGTTCACCGCGCCGGTGAGGATCGTCCCGATGGAACCGGGATCGCGCACTGTGACGGCCTCGGTGCTGTAGGCCGTAGCCCCCGATTTCGCCATCCAGCCTTCGCCGAACGGGGCGCTGACGTACCACCACGCGCCATCCGGGCTGCTGTTCAGGATGGGAACGGCGGTGCCGTAATACAGGGTGCCGAGAATCCAGAAACCCGTCCCCGGTCCGCCGCGTACATAGACGGCCCCACTGGTGATCGCGTAGGGGCCGGTCTGGGCGGCGACACGCGCGGGGGGCTGGGCCAGCGACGGCGCACAGGCTACCAGGCCTAACAAGATCCAAATAAGAGCCTTCATGAAAGTACGCTGCATGGAAAACCCTCCTCGAAAACTGGGGATAGTGGGCTGTCTGTGTGCAGTGTACGCTAAGTCTTGCATTCGCGCAACGTCGGCCCAGCAATAAAAAACCGGCCTCTGAAACTCAGAAGCCGGTTTGGTGCCCTGGAGAGGACTCGAACCTCCACGCCCGTACGGGCACAGGCCCTCAACCTGCCGTGTATGCCAGTTCCACCACCAGGGCAACTCACACGGGAAATTATACATAGCCTGCCGAAGATGTCAATGGTTGGCAGACTGAACGGCTGTCGCTACAATCTTGGCTCAGTTGAACTGAATCTCCGCCTAGAATTCACGAGGATTGGCCATGCGAATTGTTTTGGATGCGATGGGCAGTGACCAGAACCCGGTTCCGGATGTCGAAGGAGCGGTGCTGGCCGCTCGTGAATATGGTGAAACTATCCTCCTGGTCGGCGATCAGGTGAAGGTCGAGGCCGAGCTGGCGAAATACTCGACGACGGGGTTGTCGCTGGAGGTGGTGCACGCCTCAGAGGCGGTGACGATGACCGATAAGCCCGGCATGGTCGGGCGCGGTAAGCCGGACTCCTCGATGCATGTCGGGATGAAGCTGGTGAAAGACGGCCAGGCGGACGCCTTCGTCACGATGGGCAACACCGGCGCGGCGTTGGCGATTGCGACGCTGCACGTGCTCCGGCGCATCCGGGGTATACACCGTCCGGCGCTGTCCACGCTGCTGCGCCTGGGGGCGCGCTCCATGATCCTGCTCGACGTGGGAGCCAATGCCGACTGTAAGCCCGAATGGCTGGCCCAGTTCGGTTTGATGGGCAGTCTGTATGCCGAAAAAGTGATGCAGTGCGCCGCGCCGCGAGTTGGATTATTGTCCAATGGCGAGGAAGAGGAAAAAGGGAACCTTTTGGTCCGCGAAGCTGCGGAACTCCTGAAGACGGGTGGGGTTAACTTCATTGGAAATGTCGAGCCAAAAGAAATCTTAGGTGGAGCAGTGGACGTTGCCGTCATGGATGGCTTTGCGGGCAACGTGCTGCTCAAGACACTGGAAGCCTTTGGCTCGGCTCTGTTTGGGCTTATACGCCAGGAATTGATGGCAGACGGGCGCTCGAAGATTGCCGGATTGCTGGCGAAACCAGCCTTTCGCCGGGTGTATCACCAGATCGACCCCTTTGAGATCGGAGGCGCGCCGCTCTTAGGGGTGGACGGCGTGGTGATCATCGGGCACGGGCGTTCGAATGGTATCGCCGTCAAGAATGCGATCCAGCAGGCTCGCAGCGCCGTGTTGGGCCAGATTGTGCCGGCGATCCGGCAGGGTCCCCTGGCGGAATAGGGTTCGGCCAGAGAGCGTGGGTAACAGCAAAGGGAGTTAAGATTATGGAATTGATGCGCAATGGGTTTCCGCGAGTTGTCGTCACCGGCCTGGGAGCCGTGACACCACTTGGCCGGTTCCCCGGCATCTGGGAGAAATTCTTAGCGGGGGAATCTGGTGTACGCCGGATTCAGAGTTTCGATCCCTCAGCGCTGGAAGTTCAAATCGCTGCCGAGGTCATTGATTTCGACCCGACGGAATACATTGAATCCAAAGAGGCGCGGCGCATGGGCCGTCCGGCTCACTTCGCCGTGGTCGCGGCGCTGGAGGCTCTGAAGGACGCTAATGTGAGTCTGGACGATATTCACGAGATTCGGGAACGAGTCGCGGTCGATTTTGGCTCGTCGCTGGGCGCGCACGACCTGGCGCAGCAGGCGTCGTTCAATTTCCGCACGTCGGGCCGCCGTCCGGGGCCATTCTCGTTGATCGAAGCGATCCCCAACATCCCCGGCCATCACGTCAGCCGCACGGTAGGGGCGCTGGGACCGCTGGTCTGCCTCTCGACGGCCTGCGCGACCGGCACGCACACCATCGGCGACGCCATGAACCTGATCCGTTATGGCAAGGCGGACATGGTGATTGCGGGCGGGGTCGAAGCCATGATCTATGATTACGGCATTGCTGGTTTCATCTCGATGAAGGGGCTGGCCAGCGGCTATAACGACAATCCGACCAAAGCCAGCCGTCCGTTCGACAAGAACCGCAACGGCTTTGTCTTTGGCGAAGGCTGCGGATCGTTGATCCTGGAGCCGCTGGAACGGGCCGCGGCGCGCGGCGCGCGGATTTATGCCGAGGTGCTGGGCATGGCGAGTTCGTCCGATGCCTACCACGTGGCCGCGCCGGAGCCGACCGGGTTGGGTGCGCGCAACGCCATGAAATGGGCGCTGCAAGATGCTCATGTTGATCCGAGCGACATCGACTACATCAACACGCACGGATCATCGACGCAAGCCAATGACTCGATTGAGACGCGCGCCATCAAGGACCTGTTCGGGTCCCACGCCTACGAGCTGTGCGCCAACTCGACCAAGAGTATGATCGGCCATCTCCTGGGCGGGGCAGGGGCCGTCGAAGGGATCGCGACCATCATGTCGCTGTACACCCAGAAGCTGCACCCGACCATCAATTACGAAACGCCCGATCCGGAATGCGATCTGGACTACGTGCCGAATGAAGCGCGCGACGTGAAATTGCAGTACGCCATGTCCAACAGCTTCGGGTTGGGCGGCCAGAATGCCTGTGTAGTCTTCGGGAAGATCTAAAACAGCCGCAGGGTTGCGGCTGTCTGAGATAGCGGCAGGCCGGGGCTACGGATTGGAGATCAATCGAGCCTGGGCCTGCTGCTGTTTTTGGGCTTCAAGCTGCTGTTCGGTGGCGTTGGCACGGGCGCAGAGATTGCTGCCCCCGGCGTTGAGCCACTCGGTCAAAGTCGGGCTGGTGGTCATGCCCGACACCACCTCGGCATAGATGCGCGATCCCCAGTAGTAGTAGCGGCGCGTTTCGGACGACCACGCGCCCCAGCCCTGGCTGATCATCCCATGCCCACCGTTATAACCTGCCAGCGCCAGCCCGACGTGCCCGTCGGCCAGATCCAGCCCGCCGGTCAGGTAGTTCAGCCCGCGCTGGGCATTGGTCTGCACGTCGAGCATGTCCTCGCCCTGGTCGAAGTGGAACGGCATCACCTGGAACAGTCCCTGCGCGCCCGCAGGCGAGCTGATCAGGGAATCGCCGCAGCTCTCGATCTGGATGACCGTGGCGATCAGGTTAGGATCGATCTGGTACATGACCGCCCACGCCTGGATGAGCGGCGCCCAGTATTGGACTTCGGGCGTGAAGGCCGAAGAGAGTGGTGAGGCTGCCGCCTCGGCGCCCAGCGGGCTGGTCGCATACGTCGGACGGTTGGTGTCGATCACTTCGGATCGTGCCTCGACGGTGTGGCTGACGAGCAGCGCGATCCCCAGCGTGACGAGAAAGCCGGTCAGGCCGCAGAACATCAGCAGCGCCGCCGTGATCCCCATCCACACCCGGTGGAAAACAGGGACTTTGGGGCGGCGTTCGGCAGAACGAGCAGAAGCGGGACGTACCTGGCGCGTGTTGGTAGGCATAGGGTCTTTGGAGGAATAGAACACGTGTTCTAGAAGCGATATATACAGCTTACCAGGATTCCGGCCCCGGAGTCAATAGGAGAAACGTAAGAAATCGTAAAGAATCTTAATAAAAAGGGCAGGAGTAGACAGCCGCTCCCGGCGCGATTACAATCGGAACTGAATGACAGAATCGCTGGCATTGAGGAATGAGCATGGAAACACGAGAACGCAGCATCCAGGTGATCGGGGGAGGACTGGCGGGCAGCGAAGCGGCCTGGCAGATCGCCCAACGCGGCATCCCCGTCCGCCTGTACGAGATGCGCCCCGCGCAGACGACGCCCGCCCACCAGACCGACTGGCTGGCCGAATTGGTGTGCAGTAATTCGTTGGGATCGGACCAGCCGGATCGCGCGCCGGGGGCGCTCAAGGTCGAACTGCGCCGTCTGAATTCGCTGCTGCTGGCAGCGGCAGGGCAGGCGGCAGTCCCGGCAGGCGGCGCGCTGGCCGTGGATCGCGAGGTCTTCGCCCAGAAGGTGACGGAAGCCATCACCACCCATCCGTTGATCACCCTGGTGCGCGAAGAAGTGCAGCACATCCCTGACGGCCCGTGTGTGATCGCCACCGGCCCGCTGACGGCCAGCGCCCTGGCAGCGGACATCGCCAGCCTGGTCGGCGAGAAGTATTTCTATTTCTACGATGCGATTGCGCCCACGGTCAGCGCCGAGTCGATCAACTGGGATCACGCCTTCCGCGCCAGCCGCTACGGCAAGGGGGAGGACGAGGACGGGGATTACATCAACTGTCCGCTGGACAAAGCGCAGTACGAAGAGTTTGTCGCGGCGCTGCTGGCCGCGGAAGTGATCGAGCTGCGCGATTTCGAGCGCGAGGATCCGCGTTTTTTCGAGGGCTGTCTGCCGGTCGAGCAGATCGCCAAACGCGGGCTGAAGTCGCTGGCCTTCGGCCCGATGCGCCCGGTCGGGCTGCGTGACCCGCGTACGGGGCGGCGTCCGTATGCCGTCGTGCAGCTCCGCCAGGACAACCTGGCGGGGACGCTGTACAGCCTGGTGGGCTTTCAGACCAATCTGCGCTGGCCGGAGCAGCAGCGCGTGCTGCGGATGATCCCCGGCCTGGATCGCGCCGAGTTCGAGCGGTACGGGATGATGCACCGCAACACGTTCCTGAATTCTCCCGTCCATCTGCGTCCGACTTTGCAGTACCAGGGCCGCGACGATCTGTTCTTCGCGGGCCAGATCACCGGGGTGGAAGGTTACGCGGGGAACATTGGGACCGGGCTGCTGGCCGGGGTGAATGCCGCGCGCCTGGTGCTCGGCCAACCGCTGTGGGAACTGCCGCCGACCACCATCCTGGGTTCGCTGTGCCACTACATCACTCACGCGGAGCCTGCCGACTTTCAGCCGATGAAAGCCAATTTCGGGATTCTGCCGCCGCTGGAAGAAACCGGCCCGATCTCCAAGGGGGATCGCAAGAAAGCATATGCCGCGCGGGCGGTGCGCGATCTCGACGCCTATCTGGCGGAGCAGGACCGTTCAGCGGCGGATTCGGTCTGAGGGTATAATAGGGGGCATATCCTGGTACGAGGAGGCGCGATGGATGCTCTGGCAGTCTGGTTGGAAAAGCACAAGGAGCGGCTGGTTGCCATAGCCGTCGAGCAGCTTTCAGGCCGCGAACTGCTGCGGAAAGAGGCTGCCGGGCCGGTGCGCTGGTTCTTCGACAGCCTGATCGACGTGATCGCCAGCGAGCAGCACGAGAAGATGCAAACACTGTTGCGCGGCTGGACGGCCATGAGCGCCATTCCCATCGACGGCCACGTCGTCGGGATGCTGCCGGTGCTGGGGGTGTTCAAGCGCGCGATCTGGCAGGAATTCCTGGCTGAATCGCCTTCGGAGTCTCCGCTCGCGCTGATGGCCCGCCTGGACGCCGCCATTACCGAGGCGGCGGAGTTCCTGTCCAAGACGGAGGCGGCCACGCTCATGGACGCGGCCAGTCATCGGTTGGTTGCGCCGCCTGCCGCGGGCGTCCAGGAGAGCTTCGTCACCATCGCCGCCCACGAGCTTAAAACTCCGCTGACGGTGGTCGAGGGCTATGCGGACATGCTGCGCCTGGAACTGAGCGAAACCACGCATCCGCGCGCCGCGTTGATGGTCAAAGGCGTGCAGACCGGGATCAGCCGTCTGCGCGAGTTGATCGAAGACATGATCGAGGGCTCGCTGATCGACAGCGGCCTGGTCACGCTGGACGTGCAGCCGGTCTGGCTGCTGCGCATGATCGACATCGCCGTCTCCGAAGTGCGCGACGTCGCGGCGCTGCGCCATCTGACCATCGAGGTCCAGTCGGAGAGCATTCCGCCGCGGCCTACCAGCGGCGATTCCGAGCGGCTGCTCAAGGCGTTTCAGAAGGTGCTGGCCAACGCAATCAAATTCACGCCGGACGGCGGCAAGATCACCGTGTCCGGCAACGAGCGCCCCGGCTACGTGGACCTGCGTGTGCAGGATACCGGGATCGGCATCGCCCCGGAGCACCTGGAGCGCATCTTCGAGAAGTTCTCCGGCCTCGGCGATCCTACCCGCCATTCCAGCGGTAAGGTAAAATTCAAAGGCGGCGGGGCCGGACTGGGCCTGATGATCGCCCGGGGGCTGTTGGAAGCGCACGGCGGCACAGTGTGGGCCGAGAGTCCTGGTTTTGACGAGGAAACCCATCCGGGAAGTTGCTTCCACCTGATGATCCCGCTGCGCGACGTGACGGCGGGAGAGGGGATGTCCCCGCTGGTGGCGACGGCGGCCAGCACCCTGTCGCGTAACCTGCCCACCAAGCTGGCGACGAGTGAGCGCGCGGTCGCGGAAGTGCCGAAGCCCGTCACGACCGAAACCGGCCAGGAAGCGGGCGAAGTGCGTGAGGGAGCAGGCGGCGAGGCCGGGGAAGGAAAAGACGAACCGGTGCCCGATACGGTGCTCCCGTCCTGAGTTAGGAGAAACGGACCATTAGTATTCAGACTGAAACTCCATTGGATCGTGCCCTGCTGATCGGGGTCGATGTGCGGGGAAGCCGTCCGCTGTTCAGCGCCAACGACTCGCTGGACGAGCTGGCGCTGCTGGCCGAGACCGCCGGGGTGATCGTGGCCGGGCGCGTGGTCCAGCGGTTAGCCCACATTGACGCAGCGACCTTCATCGGATCGGGCAAAGTCGAAGAGATCACGGCCATGCTGCCGCAGCACAACATCTCGATGGTGATCTTTGACGACGAGCTGTCGCCGCGTCACCAGCGTGAGTTGGAGAATGCTTTTGGCGACAAGGTGCAGGTGTTGGATCGCTCGGCGTTGATCCTCGACATCTTCGCCCAGCACGCCCGCACGCGTGAAGGCGCGCTGCAAGTCGAGCTAGCCCAGTACGAGTACCGTCTCCCGCGTCTGACTCGCCAATGGACCCACCTGGCACGTCAGGCGGGCAGTGGGGCCGTGCGGGGCGGCGTCGGCGGGGTCGGGCTGCGCGGACCGGGTGAAACCCAGTTGGAAGTGGACCGCCGCGAGATGGGCCGCAAGATCGCGCGGCTGAAGAAGGAACTGGAAGCCGTCCGCGTGCATCGCCAGCGTCACCGCTTCCAGCGGCTGCGGGCTGGAATCCCGACCGTGGCCCTGGTGGGCTACACCAATGCCGGGAAATCGACGCTGATCAATGCCCTGGCCGGGGCGGATGTCTACGTGGCGGATCAACTGTTCGCCACGCTCGATCCCACCACGCGGCGGGTGGAGCTGCCCAGTGGGCGTCACGTGCTGCTGTCCGATACGGTGGGCTTCATCCAAAAACTGCCGGTGATGCTGGTCGCGGCCTTCCGGGCGACGCTGGAAGAAGTGACCGAGGCCGACCTGCTGCTGCACATGGTCGATGCCAGCCACCCGCACGCCTCGGACCACGTGGACGTGGTCGAGGATACCCTGGCCGAACTGGACGCAGGGCGAATTCCTAAAATCCTGGTGCTGAACAAGGCCGACCAGGGCGAACAGCCGCTCACAGTCGATCCCGCTGCTCTGGGCTACCGGGCGGTGAGCCGGGTGTCAGCCTTGCGCAAGACCGGCCTGGACGGCTTGTTGGACGAGATCAGCCGCGCGTTGGCGGAAAACCTGGTGGAAGTGTCGGTACACGTGCCGTATGCGCAGGGCGAATGGCTGGCAGCGATCCATAACCAGGGTGTGGTGCTGAGCGAAGAGCACACGGGCCAGGGCGTGAACCTGACGGCGCGGGTGACGGCCCGGCTGGCAGGGCAGTTGTCCCATCTGGCCCCTACAGAGGAAGAAGATATTCAGTGAGTGTCGTGGCGCGCATCTTCAAGCTGTTGTTGTTCCCTTTCACCGTGCTGGGCTGGATCGGACGGTGGCTTGTGCGACAGGTGGGCCGCCTGTTGGGGCCGGTGCTGCGGCGGGTGGACTCCTCAGGGTGGCTCAGCGAGTTCATCAACCGCCTGTCGTCGTCGATGGCGACCCAGCGCGGGCTGTTGTTGATGCTGGGCAGCGCGATCCTGGTGGTGAGCCTGATCGCTCACGCCCTGGTCCTGCTCCTGCTGGTCATGAGTGACAGCTTCAGCAGCAATTTGTACTGGCTGTGTATTCCCTTTGCCCTGCTGCACGTGGGCGTCCTGACCGGGTTCACCGGCGCGATGCTGGCGGTGCCGCTAGGCCAGGGGTATAAGAACGACAAGAAGTAGCAGAAGCTCCCGGTGTGGGAGCTTCTGGTGAGGCTAGAGATCGTCGTCCGGCTCCGGAAGACCGGTCGTGCGTGCGGCATCGTCCACGCGCAGCGGATCGGTGTGTGCATAGTAGGCCCGCGTCGTCTCCACCGAACGGTGTCCCAGGTACTCCTGCACGACGTCCAGCGAATGACCGGCGTTGATCAACTGTGTAGCGCGCCAGTGGCGAAAATCGTGCGGCGTGATGTCGCGCAAACCGAGCGCTCGCGCAGCGCGCTGGACCACGCGCCAGGCCACGATCCGGCTCATCCGGCTGCCGTCGTAGCGGGGATCGTGGCTGGCGAAGAGCGGCACCTCGCCCTTGAGGTTTCCTTTCAGGTTCGAGCCGCGCGCCTCGAGGTAAGCACGTATCACCGGCAGCGCGTCCAGGAAGCGCAGGTAGTAGGTGTGGCCGCCCTTGCCGGTGACCTCGATGCGCAGCACCTCGTTTTTGTTCAGGTAGCGCGGCGGAAAGTCGCTCAGGTTCAGGCTGAGGATCTCGCTGATCCGTCCGCCGGTCTCCGCCAAAGCGTGGAGCAGGGCGCGGTTGCGCAGCCGGGTGACTTCCCACTGGTAGATGCGGACAGCGCTCACGTCCGGCTTGCGCAGGTGCTTGGGAAGCTCCAGGTTGTCATAATAATAGATGACCTCTTCGATGTGTTCCGGCGGCTGCGGGGGACCGCTGCGCTGGGGCCGTCCGCGCAGCTCGTCTTGCACGATCCGCTTCGCCTTCGCCAGCTTGAACTCTCCCGGCAGCCAGCCGTAGTCGTCCATGAATTGGAACCAGTTTTGCACCCCCGCCAGGCGGAGTTCGACGGTAGTCGCCTTGTAGGGGCGTTTGTCGCCGCTGCGATCCGATCCCGGCGTGAGCAGCCATTGGGCGAACTGGAGCAGCACGGGAATATCGTCTTCGGTCAGGGCATCCAGCGGGATCTCCTGGGGCAGGGGGTAGGACGTTTTCTGGATGGGCAGCACGCGTGCCGCCGTCCGATCCGCCAGAAAATCGAAAAAGAGGCCGATGGCGCGGGCGTAGGAGTCCATCGTATGGCGCGACTTGAGGGTGGCGCGGTTCAGATAGGCGTCGCGAGCTTCGCCCAGGGTCAGGCTTGGTTTGTCCGGACGAAAATGCTGGGTAATCCAACGCCGCAGCGCGCGGTCGCGGTCGCCCGTGAAATCGGCGGTGGGCAGACCTTCGAGATACCAGAGATTGTGCTCATATTCACAAACAACGATGGGCAGTACCGGATGTTGAAACTGTCGTGCCAGATTCACTTCTTGCAGCACGTTCGATGCGGATGCCGTGTTGGGACTCACGATCACGGCCAATGCAGTGCAGGTGCGGATAGCCT
This sequence comes from uncultured Anaerolineaceae bacterium, assembly GCA_964427955.1. Taxonomy (GTDB): domain Bacteria; phylum Chloroflexota; class Anaerolineae; order Aggregatilineales; family Aggregatilineaceae; genus JACRBK01. Next base: position 1,713 of record CAYRWY010000022.1, on the reverse strand, counting down.
GCGCCACTTCTTGATCCCACTGCGATCCGACGAAAATATTGTCCGTATCCAGGAAAACGCCAATGTGGGAGGCTTGTAGCGCGTGATTGAGCCATTGAGCGTGCTCATAGTCGGCGCGAGCGTAGCTGATAAAGACCATTTCAGGCATTTCTTCCCTCACAGAAGTGCAACGTAAGATTATCGTGCAACATTTCTAAGATTATGTTATATCAGTATCATCAAAAGCGCAACCCATTATCCCACACACAAAAATGGGAGCGATTTCCAGCGCCCTGCCACCCAGAAGGGGTCTGGCTCAGCGCTCTGACTCTGATCGACGTCCTGCTCCGGACGCTTCCACCAGCTTTGCAAGCTCTGATCTCAGCCACGAGTCGTGTGAGCAGCGCACACAGCCTGTCATTGGCGACCTTTGATTCGTGACCTGCTAGATTGTGCCTAATTTCACACAGTATGTATTCCCAAACCTTGCCCATTCCAGGCCCAAACCGCGCGAATATTATCTCACATTGAACAAGTTAGAAAACGGTTATATTATATTGCAATTTTTCGATTGTTAGAGCTTCGTTATGATGCACGACGCGCTATTTTCCCCTCCATACCGGACAATCTTGGCGCATGGCCCTGCCCCGACTATACTGAGAGGCACTTTATCTACCCTTACAGGAAGGCATCCCGTATGAGAGTCGTGTTCGATCATATCACCCGGCTGTCCATCCGCTTTCGCTGGTTCACCATCGGGCTGACCATCGCCCTGATGGCGTTGGGCGTCTACGCGGTTCTAAGCCTGAATATCGAGCTTCTTCCCTCCATCGAGCTACCCTCTACCTACATTCTGGCGCGTACCAACGGCGGAACGAGCGGCGACCTGATGCTCCAGGCGTACACCGTCCCAATCGAGCAGGGAGCGGGCAAGGTCGAAGGCGTGGTCAATCGCGAATCCAGCACTGCCAGCAGTTATGCGTTCCTGCAAATACGCAACGAATTCGGGCTGGACCAGCAGCAGATTCAAGACGATCTCCAGACGGTGCTGGACGGTCTCCCCCTGCCGCTGCGAACGATCACCCCGCCCGACGGCGTGACCCCGCCGGACATGATCGCCGACCTGACGCCGGATGTCGTCCTCTACCTGTATGCCTACAGCCTGCAAGAAAACGTGAATTTTCTGGCCCCGCTGGACCCGGAGGTCTGGCGGAGTTTCTCGCCGGAGGTGCTCGGCGCGCTGCCGGACAGTGCCTTCGACACCATCGACCAGACCCTGGCCGGTGAACTGCAAGCCCGGCGCAGTGGGGAGCCGCAGCCCTTGCCCGACCTGGCGCAGCCTGCCCCTGCCCTCCCGGCCCGCTGGCAGATGGATCACTTTGCGACGGCGCAGGACCTGACCGAGATCACCGGCGTGCGCAACCTGGCCGACCTCTTCAACGACTTCCTGGCGGACGGCTACCTCTCCGGCCCGCTCGGGACGACGGCGGACATCACGCCCGACGTGCTGCAAATCCTGTTCGACATCCAGGCCCGCTGCGCCGCCGCCCAGCCCGACGATCCGGCCTCCTGCTCGATCTTTTCGGTGCTGGACGGTGCGAGTATGGCCGCGCTGCTCACCCAGTTTGGGGCGGGCCTCGATGGCCGTCTGACCGATTCGCTCACCCTGCCGGACGGCTACCTGGATCAACTGAACCAGGAAGATCGCAACGCCGTCGCCGCCGCGTTGACGGC